>NZ_CP071849.1:1504310-1808621 GCF_023716565.1 Vibrio sp. SCSIO 43136
TCTGAAGACGCAACTGATAGCGTTAGTGAGCTACGTTTCCGTGACTTCCGTGTTGATATGGCTAATGGGCGTGGTGGTCAGGTTGATCTTAATTGGAACATAGAAGCCCAACAAGGCACTGCATCATACTCGCTTATGCAAGCACTGCCTAAAATTGGTCCTGTACAATTTTTCCCACTTGCGGGTGTTGGCTTTGCTGTTGGTGAAGAGTTGAGTCTGGAAGGCTCTCACGGTGAAGCTGAGCTTCGTGATCGTATCGACATGCACGGCACTTTCTACATCGCAGGCATGTACGCTAAGCTAGAGATTACTGACAAGATCTGGCTAAACTATAACCCAATGTATATGGGTACAATGTCTGGTTCAGACGCATTCAAAAACAGCTACTTCCTCGGCGATGATACAGTATTGAACCACGAGTTCATTGCTTCTTACCAAGTGAACCCACGTTTGAATTTCCGTTACTTCGCAAACTGGAACAACTCTGATCAGAAAAGCGGCTCATTCGACAAAGGTGATCATCGCATCGAGTTCAATTATCAACTCTAGTATCTCTAACTAAAGTGTAGATATTTGGTCCCCCAAAATTTGGAATATGACGTTAAGTGATTGACCTGTTTTAATAGAATCCCAAAAGGTAGATAGCACTCTCCTTAGCTAAAAGTCAAGGTAGCATCGGAGCTCGCCAAAGGTGATAAAACTGTCGCTGAGTTAGCCTAGATGTACAACCTGTCCCCCAACCAAATCTCAACATGGAAGAAAGAGCTGTTGGACGATGTAACCATGATCTTTTGTCTTTGGAAGTCTGTTGACCATAAAAAATGATTCTTTGGCTAAAGTGCTCGGTCGTCAGATCGAGCACAGCAAAAGAGTTCGTTGGATAAATCTGCTCAACTACCGAAAAGCGTCAGTGCGAGCTCTAGAAGTGGACCTCAATGATTGGGGGCCACTCTTCACATATCAAATCAGGAATTACTCAATTTAACGCACAGAGACTCCATGCATTTAAGGTAAGGCTATGAACTTAATAAAGAAAATAGAAAAAAAGCTCTTAAAAATAATGGCCATGTTAATACAGTTCATATTGTTTATGTTGTTAATGCTTGGTGGGGTATATCTGCTTGCTCCTTTAGGGAAAATAAACTCAAAAGATATCGACATGTCAATTTACAGGAGAGAGCTGTGAATATCGCTAAAAAGGTCCCTTTGCTGGTGTTTCTAACGGGCTTACTACTAGCGACGATTTTAGTTGTGACCGTGCTTAAAGAAATAAACGATCAGTCGACGGTCATTGTGGATAACTGGTTACCATCGGTACAGTTAACAGAACAAATCAATACGTTAACGGCAGACCTAAGAAATGCTGAAGCGAATCACATCATGTCTATCAAGCAAGAGCGGATTCAGCGGCAATTTAGAGTAATTAAAAAGCACCGCTCAGATGTTGCAAGTAAATTGGCTTTATATGAGAAGCTACTTAGCAGCGAATTAGAAAAGAGTCTGTTTCGTCAATTTATTCAACACTATACAAACTACCTGTCTGAGCAGGAAACATTACTGGCACTTTCTGCACAGTTAAAGAAGAAAGCGGCAACAGAAATTTATTTGGGGTTGTCTTTACAACATTACACCGCATATTCCTCTGTATTAAACCAGTTATCGGTGTTAAACAGAAAGTCGGCGGTCGCAGCTAGTGACCATGGTGACAGGTTATACAGTACCGCAAAATATGTTGAGACCGGGATAATTTCTTTCGTTGCTCTTATGGTAGCTATATTTGCACTCTTTGAGGTGAAAAAGCGGTTAGAGCATGCTTATTCCTTAGAGCGCAGAGTGAGGCTGGCTATCAAGCACAATACATTTCATTGTGTTTATCAACCTATTGTCGACCTAAGTAGTGGTGATATCGTTGGATTAGAAGTTCTTTCTCGTTTGTCTGATAAGTCGGGAGATATCTTCCCTGACCAGTTTATCCCCTTAATTTTAGATTCAGGCAACAGCTGGTTGTTTACTCAACAAATGGTTGGAAAGGCACTGGAAGAACTTTCAAATATAGACAATATTCCTTCCCACTTCAAAGTCACATTCAATATTTTTCCTTCTGATATCAGTAGTGGTGACATTTCCGAATTGATCGATATAAAAGGAATGCAGGAATTTCCGGGTAAGGTGGTGTTGGAAGTGATTGAAAACGAGTCATTTTCATACGAGGCGGCTCAGCAACAGATTAAAAAATTGAAACGTCAGGGCTTTATGATAGCGATTGATGATTTTGGAACTGGATATGCGAACTTAAGTCAGTTGGAGGCTTTGGCAGCAGATTATTTGAAAATAGACAAAAGCTTTGTCTATGATGTTGATGTGAACTCTATTAAATCATTGCTGATACCACATATCGTAAAGATAGCGAAAGAAATCGATATGAGGGTGATAGCTGAGGGTGTTGAGAGTCGCTCACAACACTTGGCACTCTTTGAAATGGGTGTAGAGCAAGGACAGGGATGGACATTTGGTAAGCCTGTACCTCTTAATGAGTTATCACATTGTTTTAACTGATGATCGATGTTCTAAAGGAACAGGTATAAATACGAGCCGATAAGTTTGTTGTCCACGGCTAGAGCTTATGCTCTTCATCCAACACAAGCAAATCAAAAAGGACCATAATGACGGTAAACGCTGTGCGTAAGGCGATAGCGAAAACCAAGTCTGATGGAGAGTCTATTTGTGTCAATCATCATGTCACAATCAATTTTCACCCCAAATATGGGGCACTGAATTTTCGAAACTATGACGTTGGGGCGGCACCTCGCTTTGGTTCTTCATATTTTAAGTTAAAACCTCATACACTTGAGAGAACAACGTTTTGTTATCCAGACAGTTACTTTGAACTACAGGACTTTGCTGTTTCAAATCGTCTAGAATCGTTAATAAGCAAAGCTAAATCCTCACGTCCGGACTTGTTAGATGATTGCATTGAAGCCCATATCCACGGAGTTATATCTATACGAGATGACATTGAGAGTGTCGTGTTAGATCCCATATATAAAGGCAGCGAAATTCACGAGCAAGCTTTAGAGTTGGGGATTACTTTGGAGTGGTACTGCGGTTTTGAATTACCAGTAGAAGAAATGAGCCGTTACCCAGACTATCGAGGTCAGTCATTTGTTGATTTGGCTAGAGAGCTTGCACCCAATGGTATACTAAATGTCAAGTTACTAGGGTTAGCTTCAACTGAGCATGGCTATAAAGAACAAGATATCAAAAAATCCGGCACTACTTGGCTAGATTTGGCCGAAAGCGATAGTTTTCTTCTTTCTATATAAATTAGCTTTTCGCATTAGTTTAATTTGGCAAAAAGTGCCGTTGTAAAGTTTTAGCACTAATACGTTTTTGTCCAAAAACGTGTTAGCACCTTTCTCAACAAACGCGTCTTTGCCCAAAACACATTTCAATCAAGTCATGCCTAATTTTCAAAGCACTGTGAGAAAATCCTCAATCTACTCAATTAACCCAATACTTATGCAGTTGGTTACTTAACTTTCAGCCTATTCTTATTATCTCGGTTAGCCAGAACATGCGCTTGATCATCAATCTCACCCACAGATTTAGCTAAGCGGTCATACAAGACAACATTGATGGTGGCGGCAAGGTTCATACAGCCATTGGTTGGTATATACACCACGTGATCGGCTTTATCGACAACCTCTTGAGGTAATGAACTATCTTCAGGGCCGAGTATATAAATGGCATTTTTCGGGTGTTCGAAATGTGGCAATGACGTAGCGCCTACAACTAATTCCACACACACAACCTCTACATCGGATGGCAATTCTGCAGTGAGATCTTCCATCTCAACCAGTCCAATACGTTGATGCATTTTCTTGGTATCCGCTTGCAGTGCAACGGCACGGTTATAGCGGTTGCCGTTGTAGCGTACTTGAGTAGCACCGTAGCAGCCAGCTGCACGCATGACAGCTCCAACGTTAGTAGGGTTTTTAGGGTTATGAAGCCCAATGGCGACGGTTGCTTGCGTTGTCATTACTTAAAAATACCTATGTTGAAATAAAAATAGAGCCTAAAGCTGATAGGGCGGTAGATTATGGACTTATCACGACAGAGATGCCACTACTAGATAATTGGAGGCATTCATAACTCGTGTTTGTCCTGCAATGAATTACCTCACAAAGTGTATAGACTGTGAGAACTGATCACGCTCAGCCTCCTATTGCGTAATATCACCTTTCCCCCTTTCCCCCTTTCCCCCTTTCCCCCTTTCCCCCTTTCCCCAAGATAATTATTAGTTTAAATTATCAAAAATATAATTTTTAATAATTTAAATTTATTAATCAACAACCCTATACTTCTCCACATCGAAACGAAACAGCACAACAAAATCATCGTTAGGAGCAGAATTATGAAAATGAATCACGTAGGTATTATGGTTGGTGACATGGACAAAGCGGTTGAGTTTTACACTCAAGCTCTGGGTCTAAGAATTGTAATGAACAACACACCAGTTATCGAAGAGCGCGAATCAGCGATCGGTCGCATGTGTATCGCTGTATTTGGTGAAGGCTTTAAAGGGTTTAACATCGCTCACCTAGTGACTACTGACGGTATTGGTGTTGAACTGTTTGAAATGAAAGAGCGTCAAGAGCGCCACGAAGTCGACTTTTCTCGTCTAGGTATCTTCCACTTCTGTCTGCAAACAGATGACTTTGAAGGTGTGATGGAAAAAGTAGAAAAATTTGGTGGCAAGGTACGCATGGATGTTCACCGTTACCACCCAGAAGACGACAGCAAGCCTGCAAAAATGGTGTACCTAGAAGACCCGTTTGGCAACCTATTTGAGCTGTACTCTCACACTTACGAAGAGACTTACGCTTCAGATTACGAATAATGGAAAAGGGTGGCTGTAATGCCACCCTTTTTACGTTTGTGAACTCGCAAACAATGCTTAGTCGTCCATAGATATCACCATCGACTGAGAGAAATTTAACGCAATCTTTAGATCAGATTGCCAAAACTCATCACCAAACTCTAGGTGTACTTGCTTCGTCTCAACATCAAAGTACCAACAAGTTTTCGATTGCTGATCAGCATACGCTGCTTGCTCTATCACTTTATCATTCACCACAACTTGCCTTGGACACACGCCGTCTACCATTAGTATCAATTCAACATGCGCATACTCTGGGCGATATTCACCAGCGTGTACGATACTCATTTGGGTGGATTCTGAACCCGTTTGCCAAACAATTTGGCTTTCAAGAGACTCACCCAAGACATAATCCATGCTCTTGCCATCATCATCATAGAAACTGGCTTGACCTGACTGCCAGACCGCGAGAGTCATTTGTAGTTTATCTGCTACTGGCTCTAGGAAAATACCACTACCTGCTCGAAGGTATAACGGACTGTAGTCCCATTGAATATCAAGGGTATGGCACTGCCCACCAATCAATCGCTCACCGCTATACCAGTCAATCCACACACCTTGAGGGAAGTAGACCTCCATTTGCGCAACCTCTGGCTCTGTCACTGCAACACAGAACAGCGAGTCACCAAGCATGAAAGTGGTATCAACCTCTCGGCTATTTACATCTTGAACATCAAAGAAACTCAATGGCACAACCATGGGTTTTCCTTGGGTCGCCACTTGATGTGCGATGCTATACAAGGTTGGCAATAGTTGACGTCGCAGCTGCATCGCTTGACGTACCTGAGGCAAAATACTTGGATAGATCCAAGGTTCAGTTACAGTATTGTCACTGTTGACTGAGTGGATGCAGAAACGTGGATGAAACACGCCATTTTGAATCCAGCGCAGCAAAAGCTCAGGCGACGGCGCATCACCGGTAAAGCCTCCGATATCCATGCCGTTAAAAGCCACGCCAGACCAACTCATGCCTAGCATAGTAGCAATGTTGTAGCGAAAGCACTTCCAACTGCTGTCATTGTCTCCTGACCAAGTTTGCGCATAACGTTGAATGCCCGCAAATCCCGCTCTGCTGAGGATAAAAGGGCGAGGCTGCCCTTTAACTAATGGCAGATCTTCTTGTAACACGGCATCGTAAGCGGTTTTAGCCATCAAATTACTAAGCACAGGTTTCAGAGCATCGGCGTGCTGCTCGTTTCCATCCCCAAAACATATCGCATCGCCATCCATCTCAAACTCGTTGTTATCGTTCCAGATAGACAATACCCCTTTATCAATCAACGCAGAGTGAAGGTACTTGCTCCATAGGGCTCTAGCGTCGGGGTTGGTAAAATCAACGAACGATGCATCTCCTCCCCAAAAACGCTCAACTTTAGAGTGCCTACCATCAGGGGTTCGAATAAAAGCCCCCGCTTGGTCGAACTCATTCCATAATGGATGGGTCGTCAGCAGACCAGGTTTGACATTCGGTGACAACACCATGCCTTTATGTGCCATTTGGGCGACAAAGTTATCTGGGTTTGGAAACGAGGCTTGGTTCCATTGAAATGTGTATCGCTTACCATCTTCACCTTTGGTGTAGCCAGAAGATAGGTGAAAACCACTTAGCGGAATCGACTGCTTTTGGCACTCATCTACAAACCCAAGCACAGCATTGTCTGCGCCCTGCTCAAGCTCGGTGTAATACATGGTCGACCCCAAATATCCTAGCGAGGCTTTGGTTGGCAGGGCAGAAAAACCCGTGATATCTAGATAACGATTCATGAGTTGCTGGGGCGTTTTCCCAAGCATCAACACATAATCAAGCTGGCCACCATCGACACAATAACTGGCATAAGCCCCCCAATATCCACTGCGTTCACTGCCAATATCAAATTCACAGTTATGGGCGTTGTGGTAATACAGGCCAATCAGGTGATCATCGCTTGGACGGTAGCGAACCAAAAAAGGGATGTGTTTGTATAGTGGATCACTGCACTCAGCATCATAGCCAACCGCATCGACATTATTCATTCGAAAGCGGCGACTGCTGCGTTCCAATCGGCCAGTTTTCTCACCTAGACCGTAATAGCAGTCTTGGTCTTCACGCTGATGGTAGTGCCAGCGTCTTGAGTTATTGTCTTCAAGGTAGGCTCGTCTTGGCAAATCTTGATAAATGACTTGGTCTAGGTGTGAAATTTCAAGATAGAAAGGTGACTGATGAATAATGAGTTGATAGTCGCCAAATCCCAGTTCAACGACTTGGGGATCTGATCCTAATTGAGATACTACTGCTGACCACGCAGTGATAACAGATGACAAATAGTCAGTCTCAGCTTGCGGAGCAAAGTAATCTAGGCGCTGTTCGTCACCAAATCGCAGCGACACCCGTAAAGTGCCTTCTCGCAGGGGTGATACTCTCATCTCTCCAATATCCAGTCTCAGCAACAAACCTTGAGAGTCAATGGATATTCGTTCAATACGGTCTGGGCGCTTCATAGCAAATCCTTTGTTTACAATGATTAACCCATCCTACATTGGAAGCCAGTAGAGGATAATGGCGTAAAAATGAATTCACTATTCGGTGGTAAGGACACATTGAAGAGTAGTATACGGTAGGCAGCCAAATAAGCTGGAGAATTGCCCTCAAAAAGTCAACTCGCCATATTAAAAAGGACTGATCGTTTCCAGTCCTTTTCGTATATCCCAAACTAAGAGCGAGTGCGCTTTGCTATCAAGGTGAACTTATAGTCACTCGACTTAAATAAGTTTCGGCTGTACTCGAACACAGTGTCATCGGCCAAGTAGCCTCGGGTGCGTTTTTCAATGATAGGTACCGCTGGGTCAATATCGAGCAGTTCGGCGATATCTTGCGGTGGTAGCACTGGGATGATCTCTTGTTCACTGCGGTCAATCACCATGCCTTTTTGCTTCTCGATAAATTCGTACTTAGAACCCTGCATCACTTGATACGTCAGGTCAGGGAACATATCGGTTGGCATCCAAGTCTCTTCAACCGTGATTGGATTTTCATCAAGAAATCGTACTCGCTTCACATAGAAGATTTTGTCACCTTCCGAGATATCAAGATGCTCCGCCATGGTGAGCGATGCTGTTTGGATTTCAAATGCCAGAACGTCGCTATGAGTCACTCCATCAAGGTGAGCCCATTTCTCCGCAAAGCTACTTTGACGATAGATATCGTAGTTAACCTTGTTCTCTTTTACGTAAGTGCCACTGCCTTGAATGCTCTCTAGCTCTTCATTCTCGATCAGAAGTTTAAGAGCTTGACGAACAGTCACTCGGCTTACCGAGAACTCTTCTCGCAACTGTGCCTCGGTTGGCAGTGCTTCGCCCACCTTGTAAACACCAGTGCTAATTTGTTCGCGAATAGCATCAGCGATTTTGCGATACAGGGGTAATCTTGCCATAAAGCCCTCAAGACAATACAAATGTTGATGGTGAGAAAACCATCAAGTCTAGCTAATTACTTGGCAACTGCTGTCTTTATGGTGTTCGTACTCACTATGATATGTATTACAACAGCAATTACAAGTCGGACAGTTAATACAAATCACATAATACATATACAGTGCAACTAAATGGGTTACAAATCCTTCAAACAAAAAAGGCTCTAGGTGAGGTCACCTAGAGCCAAGCTCCTTATAAAACCTTAGCGGATTAGCATCCTGTTTCTATTAGGCTTTTGCCAACTTTTTACTACCGCTGCCCATCACTTTAAGGCCAATTGTGATTGCCATTGAAACGCCAACACCAATTAGGAAGTAAGCTAACCATGCTGCTGGGTCACCAATCACTGGCAACATGAATACTGCGCCACCTGCAACGGTACCAATTGTGATTTTTGAAGACAGTATCAAAGCTGCTGCCACACCACCACCAATCATGTGTGCTGGGATGATGCGCATTGGATCTTTAACTGCGTAAGGAATCGCACCTTCAGTAATACCACAGAAACCTAAGATAGCGGTTGAAGGGCCGGCCAAACGGTCTTCTTCATCAAAGAAGCGCTTAAAGACCACCGACATAATGCCAAGCGACATACCCGGAATACATTTTGCCGCAGTAAAGGCTGCGTAGAAGATAGACGCATCGCCAGCAAAATCACCACTCGTACCAACACCGATACAGAACAGGTAGGCTGCTTTGTTTACTGGACCACCCATATCGAAACACGCCATCGCACCAAGGATAAAGCCAAGGATCAATAGGTTACTTGTACCCATTGAGGTCAGCCAATCAACCAAGCTGCTATTCAACATAGCGAAGAACTTACCTGGACCTGCGTACATGAAGATAAGTGTCGCAATACCTGCCAATAGTGGGGTAATGATGATCATCTTCACTGACTCTAGCACTTGAGGTACTTTTATCTGACGAACCAGCATAACAAACAAGGCTGCTGCGGCACCGGCAACCAAACCACCAAGGAAGCCACCAGTAACGACAGAGATCTTACCAAAACCACCACCAACAGCGACGAAACCACCTACAAATCCAGGGGCTAGGCCAGGTTTACCTACCATGCCGTAAGCGGTAAATGCCGCTAGCACACAGATCAGCAATGGGTTAAATGCTTTAAGCGTACTGTAATAAAGGAAGTGGATAATGCCTTGGAATGAAGATTCAAACTGCGCTTTCAACTCAGGTTGGGCAATGGCAGCGTAGACTTCTTTCTTAATCGCACCGATTTCACTGTTGGCGAGGCCCTCAGCAGCATTGACGATGCCTAGATCTGCATAGGTTTTGCCTGTGTATTCTACAAGTATCGCTTCATCATAAAGGTGGGTGTAATCGTAGCCGAAGAATAGGTTAAGTAGACCTACACAAAGACCACCGATAATTACAAGAGGAATGATGTGAGATACGCCTGACAGTGCACCTTTATACCAAAGCTTCAAGAAGCTCACGATCATATTATCGTTGCTCTCTTCCGCCTGAGTAAATTGATTCGCAGCAGGAGCAGCTTTTGCAGACGATCCACCCGCTTTCACTTTCTGCTCAAGCGCATCAAGCATATCATCTGCGTTTTTGATGCCATCTTTCACTTTGCCTTGCACCGACAGTAAGCCATCAAAGCGTTCTGCTTCAATAACACCTACATCGGTGGCGAAGATAATGCCATCGGCTTCAGCCACGTCTTGTGCTGTCAGCTTTCCGTCCAGACCATTCGCACCTTGTTTTTCAACTTTGATTTGCCAGCCCCGAGCGGCTGCCTTTTTCTCTAAGTTCTTTGCCGCCATATAGGTGTGGGCTACACCGGCGGTACATGCTGTTATCGCTAAAATTTTCATTTTATGTCCCTTGCGTCACGTCTAATTCAATTAAGCAATCAATGATTCAATTGATGAATATATTGTTTACCAATTTGTACCATCCATCCGTGACCCCACTCACATTTGAGTTAATTTGTATCTAATTGGTTCTATTTTTATGGAAGACATATTAGATACAACACAACAATATTTGACGCAAAACAGTGTCCAATCCTGAGTAAGTTCAGAGAAGCCCCACTGAGAAACCCTATGTAACGCACTGTAATTTATGACTAAAAATTATACAAACAGTCTCTTTGGCAGTGCTATTCGTGCTTCATGACTCGCCTGAAAATACCGCAACAGTTTTCGTAAAGTTTGTAACTCAGCGAGCGATACTACTCTAAGACAAACCTTAGCCATCACCTTAATAATCAGACCGGACCATTAAATATCAAACACTTACACTTATCCAGCATTGACCATAAAGCCTTACATAAGCATAGCAAACCTAACAAGCGCCCGTCAGGCAAGCTAATTAATTTGCGAATTGAACTACAATCCTCGGACTAAGTCCTCAGCAAGACTCACTTAACGACTATCTTTTAGATGCAAACACAGTGATCAGGCCCAGCTTGAAGACTGATTGAATAGATACAACTAGAATACATAATTACCATTCAGCAGCTAAATGAGATGTCGATCACGGATTATTTGTATTTAATTGGTATTATTTTCTCATCACAGGGCAGACAAGACTGCCAAACACGGAATAAAGGGATAAAGTTATGAACCTAACATCACTTACCAACCCAGCACTGATTAACCTGCAAACTACGTTTGAGAGCCGTAACGCTGCGATTGAGGCACTGGCTGAGCAACTTGATCAACAAGGTAAATTGTTCGACAAGACCGAATATCTGCAAGCAGTTTATGCTCGTGAGGAGGAAGGTCCTACTGCTTTAGGTGAAGGCCTAGCCGTTCCACACGGTAAAACCGATGCCGTAAAAGAAGCCGCTTTCGCCGTTGCGACGCTAAAACAAGATCTTAAATGGAAAGGCTTAGATGAAGACGAAGACGTCAACCTCATCTTCCTTATCGCTATTCCTAATGCTGAAGCGGGTTCAACTCACATGCAGCTTCTCACCGAGCTTACCAGCACTTTAGTGGATGACGACATTCGCGAAGCGGTATTAAAGGCACAAACCGTAGAACAAATCATGGCGCTGCTTGGCGAGGACGAACCAGAGACCAAAGAGCCCGAGGTTATCGCACCAGAGCCTGTTGTAGAGCGTAAGAGCGAAGCTGAATCTGGCTTTTTAGGTGCCATCGGTGCATCTGTGTCCAAACTGTTCGGTCGCTAAACTCAGCGACATCGCATTCAAGCCAAGACCCCAAGAAAATCACTGCCCAGTCGTCTTTACGAGCGGTATTAAAGGTAAAAATAATGACTAAATCACGCGTTCATATCACCCCACACATGCATTGGGACCGAGAGTGGTACTTCACCACCGAAGAGTCGCGCATTCTTCTTGTCAACAATATGGAAGAAATCATGCAGCGACTTGAGAGCGACCCTGAATACAAACACTACGTTCTAGATGGGCAAACCGCTGTTTTAGAAGATTATTTTGCCATCAAACCAGAAAACGAGCAGCGTGTACGTGAGCTGGTGCAGGCTGGCAAATTGATTGTTGGGCCTTGGTATTCTCAAACCGACACCATGCAAGTTGCGGGTGAATCCATCGTGCGCAACATGCTCTACGGACTCAAAGATTGTCTAGCTCTGGGTGAACCAATGAAAATCGGCTACTTGCCAGATTCGTTCTCGATGAGCTCACAATTGCCAATGATTTACAACGGCTTTGATATCACCACTGCGATGTTCTGGCGTGGCTGTTCTGAACGACATGGCACTGACAAAACTGAGTTCTTGTGGCAATCAAACGATGGTTCAGAAGTGGCAGCCCAAGTCCTGCCTCTGGGTTATGCGATAGGTAAATACCTTCCTCAAGATGAAGAGGGACTGCGTGCTCGTTTAGACAAATACTTCCCAGTACTAGAAAAACCATCGGTGACCAAAGACATTTTGCTGCCAAATGGCCACGACCAAATGCCGATCCAAAAAGACATCTTTGAGGTAATGGATAAACTGCGAGAGGTTTACCCGGAGCGAGAATTTGTCATGAGTCGCTTTGAAGAGGTTTTTGACCGCATCGAACAAGAGCGAGATCAACTCGATACTATCAAAGGTGAGTTTAACGACGGCAAGTATATGCGTGTTCACCGCACCATCTCTTCGACTCGCATGGACATCAAACTTATCCACGCACATGTCGAGAATAAGATCGTCAATATTCTAGAACCATTAGCCTCTATCGCATGGTCATTGGGCTTTGAATACCACCACGGCTTGATTGAAAAAATGTGGAAAGAGAGCATGAAAAACCATGCCCACGATTCGATTGGCTGCTGCTGCTCAGATAAGGTTCACGCTGAAATCCTAAACCGCTATATCTTGGCCGATGACATGGCGAGTAACCTGATCACCTTCTATAAACGTAAGATCGTTGACCACATGCCAGCGCACGAAGGCTGCGATAAGCTTGCGTTCTTCAACCTTTCTCCATACGAACGTGAAGAGGTGATCAACACGACTGTGACCATTCGTGCCGAACAATTTAACTTGTTTGACGACAATGGCAATCCAGTTGAGTACTACATTCAAGATCAACGAGTGATTGATCCCGGTAAAATCGACCGCCAGATCGTGCATTACGGCAACTATGACCCGTTCATTGAATACGATATTCAAATAAAACAATCCGTTCCTGCGATGGGCTTTACCACCTTGCATCTGCAAGGGAATGAGAAAGGCAGCTTGAAAATTGCAGAGCAAAAAGAGCATTTGCTGGAAAACGAATATTACCGCATCAAGGTGAATGACAACGGTACGCTCACCATCTTCGATAAACAGACCCAGATGAGCTACGACCAAGTACTTCGCATTGAAGATGGCTCAGACGATGGCGATGAGTATGACTACTCTCCGTCACGCCAAGAATGGTTGTTGTACTCCGATGAATTTATGGCACAAACCGAAATCAAACATGAAGGTTTCCAATCTGTTGCCAACATCAAGCTGCGCATGGATGTACCTGCAAACCTGCAAGAGCGTGAAGAACGCACTGGCCAAAATGGCTTTGTTGATGTCGATTGTCAGGTAGTACTAAAAGCGGGTTCTCAGCGCATTGAAGTACGTATCGAGCTAGATAACCAAGCTGACGATCACCGTGTGCGTGTGCTCATTCCAACGCCATTTGTCTCTGAGCACGTCGTTGCGGACAACCAGTTTGGTCTTATCACTCGCCCAACCAACGACCCTGCAATGGCAGTATGGGAACAAGAAGGCTGGAAAGAAGCCCCTGTACCTGTGTACCAGTTAATGAACTTTGCCGCTGTTGAGAATGCGACTGGGGGCATGGCTCTCATGACCAACGGACTGCGTGAGTTTGAAGTGATCTCGAGTCAAGGCAATCAAGCACGAGATACCTTTGCTCTGACCCTGCTTCGCGGTGTCGGTGTATTGGGTAAAGAAGAGCTGCTACTGCGTCCGGGGCGTCCTTCAGGCATCAAGATCCCTACGCCAGACTCACAAACCCGCGGCAAGTTGGTATGCGAATTTAGCTTACTCGGTTTCGCAGGCAATCACATCGACGCAAATGTGATGGCCAAAGCTCGTGACTATGTCACTCCGATCGAGTGCTACAACAAGATCCCATACAACGCAATGAAGCTCAACGTTGGCGAGCAAAACCAACCACTGACCTACTCACTGTTGGAAAAAGCGCAAAGCGGTGCAGTATTGAGTGTACTCAAGAAAGCAGAAAATGATGATGCACTCATTCTGCGAGTCTACAACCCGGCTGAGGCTGGTGAGATTCAAGACAAGGTTCGTTTCTCAACACAAGTGATCTCATGGCAGGAAACCAGCTTGGATGAACGAGTACGTGACAGTGACGTCGAAACCCAGAGCTTCGGTCAGCTTAAAGCCTGCCAAGCGAAAACATTCCAAGTGAAATTTTAATTTAACCTGAAAACTCCGCCTTTAAGGGCGGAGTTGGTGAGCTAACCATGAAGATAGTTATTGCCCCTGATTCCTTTAAAGAATCCTTAAGCGCCAAGCAGGTTTGCCAATGCGTAGAGGCAGGTTTTTCACAAGTCTTTCCTGACGCACAATATGTGCACCTGCCGCTTGCGGATGGTGGCGAGGGCACGGTCGATGTGCTGATGCAAGGTTTAGACGGTAATTACCAACGCCAACCGGTAACCAACCCGATGAATGAATCCACCGAAGCTCAGTGGGCGCTGCTAGATGATGGAAAGACGGCACTGATAGAGTTCGCAGCGGCTTCTGGTTTGGATCTTATTGAGCCTGAGCAACGCAACCCTGCCACGGCCACCAGCTACGGAACTGGTGAGCTAATCAAAGCGGCTCTTGATCATGGTGTCGACAAAATTTTGCTCGGCCTTGGCGGCAGCGCCACCAATGATGGTGGTGCGGGCATTGTGCAAGCTTTAGGGGGCAAGCTGTTAGACAGTGACGGCAATGAGCTGGCATGGGGTGCTTTACCCCTATCCCAACTCGCAACATTGGACCTCAGTGAAGTTCACCCTCGTTGCAGCCAAGTGGAGTTCGTACTGGCGTGTGATGTCAATAATCCACTGATAGGAGAAAACGGTGCCAGCTACATTTTTGGCGCACAAAAAGGCGCATCGCAATCACTTATCCTTCAGCTCGACCAAGCGCTAAATCAGTTTGGGCTCATTGCCGAGCAACAAACGGGTATTGATCGTCGCCATCAAGCTGGTTTTGGCGCCGCTGGCGGTGCCGCTCTCGGACTCTCCTTGCTATTTGATATCAATATCAAAGCTGGTATCGAAATGGTACTAGATACCCTAGATGCCGATAGCGTGTTGAAAAATGCCGACCTACTACTCACCGGGGAAGGCCAAATGGATAACCAAACTCTGCAAGGTAAAACCCCCTTCGGCATCGCTCAAAGAGCCAAGGCACAAGGAATACCCGTAATAGGTATCGCAGGATCTTTGGGTCAAGAAATCGATGAACTTTACAGCGTCATCGACAGTAGTTTTGGCACGGTGCGTTCACCCCAGTCACTTAACCAAGTTTTAGCGGAAGCGGGTAATAACCTCACCCGTACTGCACGCAACATCGCCATGACATTGCAAATTGGCGCACAAATTTTAGGAGAGAAGTAGTATGTCTCTGTTTAAATTAGACAATGTGATTCAAAATTACGCTTGGGGCAGCAAGGATTCGATCCACGACCTGTTCGGCATAAACAACCCTAATCACGAACCACAAGCAGAAATTTGGATGGGTGCACACCCTAATGGTTGCTCTAAACTGGGAGAAACTGGTGAGCCTCTTTCCCATGTGATCAATGAAAATAAACTCGACGTTCTTGGCGGATACACGGCGGCACGCTTTGGCGAACTTCCTTTTCTGTTCAAAGTACTTGCGGCAGAAACACCGCTATCCATTCAGGTACACCCAAGTAAACACAAAGCACAACTCGGGTTTCAGCGAGAAAATCAACAAGGCATTCCACTTAATGCCGCTAATCGTAACTACAAAGATCCTAACCACAAACCTGAGTTGGTATACGCACTTACTTTCTACAAAGCAATGAACGGGTTTCGCCCTATCGAAGATATCGTTGCGCTGTTTAAAGAGGCGAACATTGCGAGTTTAGCGCTGGAAGTATCAGCACTAGAAAACCAAGGTGATAGCAAAGCACTTAGAGACTTTTTCACCGCCATCATGTCGCTCCAAGGTGAAGCCAAACAGACGGCGCTTGCGGAGTTAGAAGCTGCACATAAACGTCCAGCCAAAACCATGATGGGACGCGAAGCCTTGCAATACAGTGCCGAATTTCAACGTCATTATCCGGGAGATATTGGTCTTTTCTCACCACTAATGCTCAACACCATCGAGCTTGCCCCCGGTGAAGCGATGTTTTTGTACGCAGAAATACCACATGCTTATGTTCAAGGGACAGGGCTTGAGATCATGGCCAACTCAGACAATGTATTACGTGCAGGATTGACACCTAAGCACATCGACGTTGCTGAGCTAATCGACAACACCCATTTCGAACCGACGAAACCTGAAGACATCCGGCTTAAGCCTGTTGCCCGAGAAGGCAAACTAAGCTACCCGATACCCGTTGATGATTTTGGTTTTGATATTCTATCGGCAAATGATGAGTGTAAAACGCAGTATCTGCGCAGCGCAGAAATTTTATTCTGTGTAGAAGGAGAAGCGACCATCACTTCCGGCAACGACCAACTCACCCTCAAACCCGGAGAGTCCGTGTTCGTGAGTAATAATTCCAGTATGTACCAATACCAAGGGAACGGTATCTTGGCCCGAGCTTATAACTAACCCCCGTCGTGGTTCGCCACACCTCTAGTGACAAGCTCTCCAAGTGTTCGAGTCGATTGCCCTCAATCGCTCTCGATATTGGTAATTGATGGTCTTCTTTTGTCAAACAGATCCTTATGACCATACCCCTAGCTAGCGCTGGGGGATTTTTTATTTCACTCGCATCAGGCGATGCTTAACCACCCCGAGATCAAACTCAAGCACTTGCGAACGAGGCATGGCTTCGACCTGTTTCAGCATTGTGTCGTCATACCCTTTGCGAGTCATCCACTCTAGGGGGGCTGAAAACCCATCTTCATTGACCACAAAGGACTCACCTTTTTGCGGCCCTGCAAATACATTCACCACCCAAACTCGATTGCGAAAGTCCAACACATCACTAATGGCATGTTTCAGTTTATCTATAAAATTTGTCACTACATCATTCCCAACAACCTGGATGCAATATAGCACTTTCCGATATAAAAAAGCGCAATCAATCTGGGTTGGTGCAGGTCTCGGCATTGTCTTGGTAACAGGTGTGGAATCCCAAGTAGATGAACTCTTCCTCCGGAAGTTGACCAGTCTTCAGATACTGGTGAAGAACTTGAGTACCAATACGCCCCATATCAAACGGTCGCTGGCCAATATTTACCGTGGATAGTCCCTGAGCGAGTATCTCGAGTTGCAGCTTTTCCGAGTCTGCCGACACAATCACGCTACGCTCGCTCTCGATTTGCTGCTTAAACGGACTGACTCGTTCAATATATTCTGGTGAAAACTGGGCAAACCCAGCGACGGCGATAAAGGTGGGTACTTCTTGTTCAAGCAAATACTCAAGCTGATTGACCGATTTACCACGTTTACCAGAGGTATAAAACGGACAACGGGAATACTCTTGCCAACCATTCTCTCCCTTTAAGCGCTCGGTAGATTTTCCACCAGAGAGCGAATAACGCACCCCTTTAATCCTTTCATCGAGGTTTGGGGTGCTCTTATGACCAGACTGAATGCACACCTGTTCTAATTCGTAACGTTTAAATTGCTTCGCCGCTTCCCCTAATGCCACGCCAAAATCAAAATTGTTAGTGCCAATATATGCCAAACGATAGTGTTGATGTTCCGGAAGAAGATCAGAGTCAAAGGTGAACACCGGAATATTTAACGTATGCGCTCTTTTCAACGCATGTTTTGCCAGAAACTTCGAATCCGTAATCGAGATGAGAATGCCGTCCACCCCGTCATCAATCAATGCGTTGGTTGATTTGGCCTGCTCTCGGATGTGCTGGGAAAATTCAGCGCCACCATAGCGGCACGTAATCGTCACCCCAGAAGCCTTCACCGATTGAGCATAGTTTTCACACCCTTGCAGCGACTGTTGATAAAAAGTGTCGTTTTTAGTTTTGCCGATCACGGCGATTGTGTAGGTCGTTTGTGCAGAAGCAAGCGCAGATACCACCCCAAGCGATAGAGGTATCAAGGTGGAGTAAAGAAAATTCATTCTCGGCATTTCATGCTCTCATTAGTATTTTTTATAAATACTAGCAGAATAGATTGATACGGCGAATGAGCTTAATTTGAAAATCACTTTCAAGGCATTGATCACTTAGGACCACTGACTAGCATTGCACAGCAAATCAACTTCCAAGTATTGCGTTTCGCTACTCACTGATTGATCATAAAGAGCTAATCTCACAAAGAGGCGCACACAATGTCAAACATCGTCTATATCGCCACTAGTATTGACGGCTACATTGCTGACAAAAACCATCAAATTGACTGGTTACATGACATTCCAAACCCTGATGGTTCAGACTTTGGTTTTGGCGAACTGATGAAGCGAATCGACGCACTGGTAATGGGTCGAAACACCCTCGAAGTGGTATTAAGCTTTGGTGTTGAGTGGCCATACGCTAAGCCAGTATTTGTCTTAAGCAATACCATGACTGAGGTGCCTGAAGGTTTAGAAGATAAAGTCTTCTTAGTGAAAGGTGAGCTAAAAGAGATCGTCAAACAACTCAACGACAAGGGCTACCACCAGCTCTATATTGATGGTGGCCAAACCATACAGAGCTTTCTTGCGCAAGACATGATCGATGAGATGATCATTACCACTATTCCAACCTTGTTAGGGGGTGGTATTCCTTTGTTTGGTGAACTGACTGCACCGCTCAAATTCCGTCATACCAAGGCTGAGCGATTTGCTGATGCTATTGTAAAGAACAGTTACGAGCGACAACGCTAAGCTTACAACCATTGCGCCAGTCATTTCTGGCGCAATGGGTGAAATCAATGAGAATCAGAACTAGAGACTTGGTTCGCCTCTTTAAAAGGAGGAATCGAGCAGCTTAATTGCACTCTTGGGTCTTCAATGTAATCGAACACATCATAGACGCAAGCACCAATATCATTCATTGGGCACGCATAACTGTCAAAACGTGGGACCATTTCGGTGTGACAATATGGGCAGTTCTTCTTCATAGCATCCTCCTGCTGAGAATCGACTCTTTGGTTAATGGCTTAATCACTGCATAACTTATTGTGCTCTTCTTCGAGAGCTACTTTATCGGAGATTCAAAACCTTGAGGCTTAAGTGCCACCAGTGAGCAATGAATCGACTGAAAAACGTTTTCTGCGGTATTTCCGATCACAAGACCAGCAATTCCGGTTCGAGCTATTGTGCCCATCACCAATACATCAATGTCATGCTGCTCTACACTCAATGGGATTTGCTCATCCGGCTTACCATGCACATGATGGACGACAATATCGCCTCTGATACCCGAATCGAGAATCAATCTATCCAAGGCCTGTTTATGATCATACTGAGCCTGTGCAATGCGAGAAGCCAAAGCCTCTTCTTCAACCTGAATCCAAGTCTGCTCCGCAAGATAGTGCTCTAAATAGTGTTCACAACAGGAAATGACGTGAAGTCGGCTGTCACAACTATCTGCGATGGATCTTGCTAGCTCTAGCAACCTCATCGTCAGAAGATACTGCTCGGTCTCTTTGATCGTGGGATCGATAGCCACCGCAACTCTACGTTTATTGCGAGGTTTATCGACCGGGCGATGCAACCAAACTGGGCATGGACACTTTCTCAGCAATGTCATATCTATCGCTTTAAAGCCATCGACGCCATCACTTACAGGCTCGGCTTCTTTAATCAAAAGATCGTAACGGTTATGCATCACCTCTTGAATCATGGTGACAGCGGGTTGAAAGGAGCTTTTCACCGTCACAGGCGGTGGCGATAATTCCTCATGAGGCAGTTCGTTGTCTATCACTTGACCAATGCTTTGCATTAGCGAGGTGTACAGTGAATGCTCATAGGAATCTTTGTATTGCAGCAAATCATCTGGCAGTTCAGGGCTGGCAATCAGTCCAGCAACAGGTACTCGGTTTGCCGCCGCAAGGCGCATTGCTTGGGAAAGCGCATCACTGTGTCCTGGCAATCCTTGGGTAGCAAAAAGTATGTTCTGAAATCGTCTCATACTCACCTCCTTGAGTGATGAAATAATAACCACCACTCAAGTGACTTTCCGTGAGCATTTGTAACCGCCTATTTCCTTGATGAGAGTCATTATCAACGCTAGCAATCCTTTTAGCATTATACTTAAGAGGTAGAAGACCTACAGCAAAGCGAAGTGCATCGCAAATTTTTCAAGAAAAAATAGACACTTGCTGTTTTTGATAATCTTAATTTTAATGGTTATGATCCTGCCGAAATCCATCCTTCCTCTGATGCGCAATCGCAGTTACAACTTTTACAATTGTTCCCCCTACACACAAGTGATCGTTCTGAGTTCAACCAACAACTGCACTCCATTACATCGATAAATTTTTCACAAGATTTAGAGATCAAGATCATTCTTAGATATAATTTAATGTCGTACTACTTTTAATTTTACTGAGTTTTATATAGAGTAGCGACCAGCGAATTCGCAGACGACTTATATCCGATGACTCCCTGAGTCATTTCAATGCTATTAAATGAAAGTGGCCATTGAATCCAGAACAGTTCCTGCGAAGTACTTTTTTCCTAATTTGGAGTTAACAAATGAAAAAGACTACCCTAACGGCATCTTTCTGCGCTATCGCTTTAATCTCTACCATTGCAGCAGCACACCAAGGTCTCGCTCCTGGCGCGAATCCTGCTTCACAATTTTGTGTAAATAAAGGTGGCTACCTAAAAGCGGCGGGTGACGACATTGTATGTGTTATGCCAAGCGGCAAAGAGATCGAGCAGTGGGAACTACTAAGAGCGGAAAACAAACAATAACCCTGCAGTTGCCTAGATCATTTTGCTACTCGTAGCTTTGATGACAGGTTTAAAAAACAAATATAAGCCATTTAAATTGTTAATTTAGATGGCTTTTTTGCAAATAAACTTCCTAATCTCTCCTATTATCTGAAGAAATGAGATGGCCCTACTCTTACTTGATTTTTGCCCTATTGCGGAGTGCTAACTCGGCACTAATAGACCAATTGGTGGAAGGTTTCTACCGCTTGTTTCACCGCTATGCCTAAAAATCACTATCGTGTTCTGCAGCTATACATCACTCCGATTCTTGCTGCTCATCTTGATACCAAAATACCAATTGGGCAAATCTACAGCCTGTATCTCTATCCAACCCTTAAAGAGCTTTAGCTGTTAAATAAGCGAAACAACGGCATATAGATAAATCTAATTTTTCATTTTTGATGCCAAGAAATTATATTTTCTTTTGCGTAAGTATCATATCAAACACTATCTAGCTAGGTTTTATGATCTTTATCAAATTGTGGTCAAAAAGGATTTGAATAATCATGGTTTGACGTTAAACTTACTGAAAAATTGACCAAGGCGTTTTTGTTCAGTCTGTGGCTGAATTGATAGTGCGACTTGAGTCCTACCATTCAAAATATACATGGAAATAATGTTATGGCACGTAAGATGTTGAATCTTAGCGACAACGACAACGTACTGGACAACCCATCACGTCGTGGTTTCTTTAAAAAAGCAGGTGGTGCAGCGGCACTTACTATGGCGGTAAGCCCAATTGCTCAAGCGGTTGGCAATGCAACTCCTGGTGATGCACGTAATGTTAAAGGCAAACTTGTTCTTTACGTAAACGGTAAAGTTTACCTAGGTGACAAGACCTCTCAAGATTGGGCACAAGCGTTTGCGGTGAAAGGCGACAAGTTTGTTCAAATCGGCACCACTGATGAGATCCTAAAACTACGTCAGAAAGATACACTTGTGGTTGACCTACATGGCCACACGGTTGTTCCGGGTCTTATCGATGACCACATGCACCCAGAAATGGCGGTAGAGAACTACTTCAACGTGGCTGTTGACGAAACGGCGACCACTTGGGAAGAGTTCAAAGTTAAAGTCGCTAACGAGCTACGTCTACACCCAGATCGCCCTTGGGTATTTGGTGGTAACCTTGATTACCTTTGGGATGATGGCAGCAACATCCAAACATTTGGTCAGCCTTCGCACAAGAAAATCCTAGATGAGTTGATCCCTGACAAGCCATGTTTCTTCTGGGAATGTTCTGGTCACGCAGCGCTAGTTAACTCAAAAGCGCTAGAAGTTTGTGGCATCACTAAAGACAGCCCAGACCCAGTTGGCGGCCACTATGTTAAAGATGAGAACGGCGAACTAACAGGTGTTCTTCGTGAGCTTGCAGCGCACGTAGTATGGGAAAAATGGCTAGAGACTCTTCCAGAGCCAGCAGTGATCGGCCGCGAGCAGCTAAAGCCAATCTTTAGCTACCTAAACAGCTTCGGTCTAACTTCAATCACCGAACCATGGTCTCGTGAAATGTACGGTAAAGCGTACAAATTCCTAGACGACAACAACGAGCTGTCTGTACGTATTACCTCTTACGCAAACAGCCCAGTAGACTTCGTCACCCCAACAATGCAAAAGCTGGCGAATAAGTACATCGACAACCACGCTGATTACACAGGTAACATGGTTGAGATGGTGGGCGTTAAGTTCATCCTAGATGGCGCAGCGGCAGGTCGTACCGCCATCGTTGTTGAACCATACGAAAACTCAGATTACCACGGTCCATGGCGTAACACTCCTGAGCAATACCGTGAAGGTCTACATCGCTACGATGAGATGGGTCTTGTGGTGCACGCTCACTGTGCGGGTGATGGTGCAGCACGTTTGGTGCTTGATTCAGTTGAAGAGCTACGCAAGAAACCAGGCAACAACGCAGATAAACTGCAACACCGTATTGCGCATACGTCAATGATCCACCCAGACGATCTACCACGTATCGCTCAAAACAACGTTTGGGCTGAGTTCTCTCCAGTATTCTGGTACGACATGGCGGCTATCCGTGTTATCGAGCAGGACATCGGTAAGCACCGTGTGCAGAAATACATGTTCCCAATCAAACCAATCGTTGATTCTGGCGCAAACGTGTCTATCGGTACTGACTGGACTGTAACGCCTGTGAACCCTTGGGTTGCACTAGAGACTGTGGTTACTCGTCGCGCACCTGGTGTAACAGAAGGTCCATCTCTAAACGCAGAAGAGCACGCAATTCCACTTGAAACAGCATTCTGGATGTACACCCAAGGTGGTGCAGACAGCCAGAAGCGTGGTGAACAGATCGGTTCGATTGCTGTAGGTAAGTTTGCGGACTTCGCCGTTATTGACCAAAACATCTTCGAAGTGCCAATCCAAGAAGTTCATAAGACCAAAGTGCTTAGCACAGTGCTAAACGGTCAAGATGTTTACCTAAGCTCGAAAGTTGAAGAGCTGGTTAACCTTGGCGAACTTGAAGGTAAATACGCAAGCACAACCATGACTTACGGTGCAAACGGCCGTCAATTCGCTTAATAGTGGATTGAACCTTAATTCATTCCCCCATCTCTGGCCCCATAAAGCCTGCTTGGGGGAATTCATTTTCCCATTACTAAAAGAGAGTTAATCATGGGTGGAATCAGTATTTGGCAGCTTTTGATCATTGCAGTCATTGTTATCGTACTATTTGGCACTAAAAAGCTACGTACGGTTGGTGGCGATCTTGGCAGTGCTATCAAAGGCTTTAAAGATGCGATGAACGAAGAAGGCAACAGTAAAAAAGATGCAGACTTCGCAGAGCCTTCAACTAAAGCCCAAGCGGAGAGTCTTGAGCAAAAAACGGCACAAACAGAACCTGCGACTGCTAAGCCACAAACTGAGCAGGCATAAGTCATGTTTGACATCGGTTTCTGGGAGTTAGTCCTCATCTCAGTGGTGGGTTTAGTGGTGATAGGTCCTGAGCGCCTACCGGCAACACTGCGCACCGTATCTCGCTATATTAACGGTGCGAAGAGTATCGCTAACAGTGTGAAAGATGAGCTTGAGCACGAGCTAAAAGTTCAAGACCTGCAAGATAACTTGCGTAAGGTTGAGAAAAAAGCCACCGACGCAGTCACACCTGACCTAAAAGCCTCGGTCGATGAGCTCAAACAAGTCGTTCAAGATACGAAGCAAACTTCCTAGCCGAATAAAAATGGATCTGCACACCAAGATCCCCAATCTTTACTTAGATGGTGAATAATATGTCTACTCAAGAGCAGACGCAGCCACTCTTCACCCACTTGCTCGAACTAAGAGATCGCTTGCTAAAGGCCATTGGCTCTATAGTGGTGGTCTTTCTTGGCTTGGTTTGGTTTGCAGGTGATATATATGAGTTTATTGCATCGCCGCTAATCGAGCGTCTTCCCGAAGGGGCGACCATGATCGCAACGGACGTCGCCTCCCCTCTTTTTACGCCACTAAAACTGACTTTAGTGGCTTCAGTATTTATCGCTGTACCTCTGATCTTGTATCAAATTTGGGGCTTTGTAGCACCCGGTCTATACAAGCATGAGCGTCGCCTGATCATGCCACTCATGGCATCAAGTTCACTGCTGTTCTACTGCGGTGTTGCCTTTGCATACTACGTTGTATTCCCGCTGGCATTTACCTTCTTTACCACCATCTCACTAGGTGGGGTTGAGTTTGCTACCGACATCGCCAGTTATCTCGATTTTGTGCTAGCACTCTTCGTTGCCTTTGGCGTGGCCTTTGAAGTCCCTGTCGCCATTATCCTGCTGTGTTGGACGGGCACAACAGATATTGAGAGCCTTAAAGCGAAGCGCCCTTACATCATTGTTGCTGCATTCATCGTCGGCATGGTGCTGACACCACCGGATATGATCTCGCAGACACTCCTTGCCATTCCTATGTGTTTACTGTTCGAGGTTGGGCTGTTATTTGCACGCTTCTATACACGCCGAGATGACAGCGCAGAAGCAGAAGCAGAAGCATGAGTGCTAACTCGTACTGCCCTGAATAGGTCAATACGAGTTAGCAAATCAATTTAATGAGCCCTCACCATAAATGCCTATTTCCATAGGCAGCAAATCAGACGTATTGATTTCTTAGCTTAGGGTCTTCAGAGCGATACTCAACAAATTCAAACTGGATGTTGTGTTTATCCACGTAATAAACGCTGCGACGATGCTCTGTGGAACCGCCCCAATGGTCAAGTTCGAAGCCACTTTCAGCAAGGCTTTCTACTGTCTTAGATAGATCTGGCACAGCAATACCAATGTGCTTTACCCCGACCCAGGGTACATTCCACTCTTGCAACTGCCCGCTGCCACCACCTTGGATGGTAA
The DNA here is from genome assembly GCF_023716565.1 of Vibrio sp. SCSIO 43136. NCBI lineage: Bacteria > Pseudomonadati > Pseudomonadota > Gammaproteobacteria > Vibrionales > Vibrionaceae > Vibrio > Vibrio sp. SCSIO 43136. The sequence continues at coordinate 1,529,614 of NZ_CP071849.1, forward strand.
TGTAGGTGTCTTGATCACCGACGTGATACCACTCTATTCCATCGTCTTCGTATATACCTTGCCCACGAATCCTCCACTCAGGTGCTGCGGCAAGAAGCAGAGCAATAGTGTGTTTTGGGTCTTCAACAGTAATATTGGCGTGTTCTATATAAGCTTTCATCTCAGTTCCTTTTTTAGTGATAAGCGATGAATCCAGCCTAATTCCTCAAGTTAACTTGAGGTCAAGAGTTACTTGCCACTGCTTTTGAAGTTTTAGTAAGAGCTCGAAAATATGTTTTCGATAACTGACGTGCTAGATCACATTCCTAAAAAAACTTAATGAACAATTTGGTCATTCAGCTCCTAACTAAAATCACACAAAACTTGATAACAAACCACTACTACAACTATTTAAATTAAAAGAACATGTTCAATGTTGACAATATCAGGTGCGATATCGAACTGGTGCTTTTCTAAGCATTATCACCATCTAATGCACTCAAATGCATAAACTTTTATAACTAAGCACGAAGTTTCAAAAAAATAACCCATTGAATAATAAGAACTATCGTCATTAAAATGACTTTATGCCCGTATCATTTCCGCCAATTGACACACTTGATGTCATCGATAATCAGTGTCCGCCCACGGACTGTGACGGCAAGAAGATAATTATAAAATGACCATCAGAAAATGAAGCAGTGCAGCAGCCTATGGCAAATCGACTAGAGATCCTCTCCTTACGAAATCAACTATTTACTATTGTGTGCCCGATAATGGCCGCCTTTTCGGTTTTTTGGGCAATGATTAATTACTCCGTTTCTGCAGCGGTATTCATACCCCTGGCTCAGCTATTCACTGCTGGGGTTTGCGTGGCGATGTTTATTCGCTTACGCAAAGGAAAACCAATTAATCATCACTGCTTAGTCATGGCCATCGTTGCTTCAATGCCGATCTTGTATGGTGTATTTCAATATCAAGCTGAGTCAGGGATCGTCAGCTGGATCTTCATTTTGCCTGTTTTTTACTATGTTCTGGTCAACAGATTACAGGCGACCCTACTCACTGCACTGGCGTGCGGCTGCGTTAGCTATGCCTACGGATTAGAGCAGATCCGAAACCATCAATTTCCCTTCATGATGCTCAACTTTCTGAGTGCCTATGGATTAATTTGGGTGGTGGTCCATCTGCAAGAAAACATCCGGGTCAAAATTGAAAATCACCTAGCTAACTTGGCACTGACTGATGCTTTAACGGGTGCGTATAACCGCCTTGCACTGCAAAAGTCCGTGACTAAACGCAGTAACAACGGTCGAGAATACATCTTCCACTTCGATATCGACTTCTTCAAAAAAGTGAATGACCAATACGGTCACTCCATAGGGGATAACATCCTCGTTGAGCTGTGCAAAGCCGTTACACTAGTTGGCTTCAACGGGGAGCTATATCGAATCGGAGGCGAAGAGTTCTGCTTAGTTTTTACTGCGAAAGACAAGCAAAGTGCCTATCAAAAAACCCAAAAAATCCTGTCTGCAGTCGAACAAACGGCCATCGATGTTGAAGGGCAGTCAATTTCAGTCACCATCAGTGGTGGACTGATCCACTATCGCATTGACGAGCACCTAGATTCAGCGCTTCGCCGCAGTGATAGCGCTCTATATTGCGCTAAAGAAAATGGTCGAAATCAAGTGGTCTGGAGTGAATCTCCAATGCGTCGATGGACGGATCGTAACGCTCGTAGTGAGCAACACTCACATCTTGGACTGCCAAGATAGTGTGCGAATAAAGAGTGCGAGCAGCTCTTTACTTACTCACTTAACTAAATGAAAAAGTGGAATTAAGTCCGAATTACACATTTTCTCCATATTTCCTACGCATTTGACATCTAACTTATGTCATATCCATTTTGAATCAATTTCTAGCGTATTGAAGCAAAGTGGGTGTTTCATTTTTGACAACCTTTGAGCAAGTCCACTCACTTGCACTCATCGCCGCTTTAGCCCTGAAAGGGGCGATGAGTTTTCTTTTACCACAGTAATACAAATAATCCCGATTATCATTTGCATGTTTGCTTTTTAGAATAGATAATTCGCCTCAACTTTAGATTCCCTCCGCAACACATTTTCTATTGTTAATAACTTTCAATCTGTTGTTTTGGAGAGAAATACCAATGATGAAATCACTGCCTGAATAACCAACGGATGGCTATTCAGTTTCGCTATAGGGAGATTATCTGTGAGCTCAACCATTCCCCAAGATTTACCTTCCCCTTCTTCTCCAAAAGGAAAGAAAAATCTTGGTAAACCCCATTCAAAGACCAAAAATAAGCTTACAGCTGGACGTATTGCCTTTTTAATCCATAGTTACATCGGATTGAAGCTTTCGATTATCTTCAGTATCGTCTTGCTCAGTGGAGCTTTCGCTGTTTTTCATGAAGAAATAGACTGGTTACTTTATGCTGAAAAACGAGTTACCCCACAGTCGGAAAAAATGAACCCTGGCGAGGTTCTCGATAGACTTGAAGATCAGCTACCAGGTGTAGGTCTGTCATCTTTCTATACTGCGGCAGATCGCGAACGAACCGCAGCAACAGCCTTGAAAAGTACACCGGGAGGTGGGTTCAAGGTGGTACATATCGACCCATATACTGGTAAATACCAAGGTGAAACAAATTTTTTAACTGTTGGCAGTTTTATAAGAGTACTTCACACCAATCTCTTCATGCCGCTCATTGGCCGAGCTTTTGTTAACTTTTTTGGTGTGTTATGTCTAATTGGATTGATTTCTGGATTGATTGCATATCGTCGATTCTGGAGAAAATTCTTTACTCTTCCCAAATATCGTGGCGTTAAGTTTCACCGCTTTCTTGCCGACCTTCATAAGTTTGTTGGCCTGTGGTCCCTATGGTTTGTATTGATCATTGGTGTGTCAGGAAGTTGGTGGTTCTACCACAACCCATTAGTGCTCTATAAGGTTGCCCCAGCAATCATGGAACCGATGCCGATTGATCCAGCACTAACAAAAGGAGACTTAAAAAAACTAGGTGAAGGTATTCCCAAAAGACTTAGCTCGGCAGAAATTGCAACTGCGGTAAAAGCACACGATCCAGAGTTTGAAATAACCCTTATGGTACAACCAGAACATAGTGGTATGGCTTATCGTGTGAGAGGTACTAAGCACGATTTGCTTACCAATAGATGGGACAGCAGTTACTACGTTCATCCATTCACCGGTGAGATCATCGGTCAACGCTTAATGGAAGAAGCTGATGCATTGAAACGATTTGACCGCGCTATGGAGCCTCTTCATTACGGTACATTTGGTTACTCTGGCTGGAGCGACCTTTTGGTCAAAACCATCTGGTTTATTTTCGGAATGGCAATGTCACTTCTGGCAATATCAGGCACTGTGATTTATTACAAGCGAACTCGATCGGCAACCACACGACTTCTACCTTCAACACTGACAGGTAAAAGGCGTACCCTGAAGAAGATCTGGATAGTGATTCGACCTTGGGGTGGTCCAATGTCAGTATTTAAGTACTTAAACTGGCTGTTCATCATCATCATGTGTATCGGTATTAACATTGGTTTTAAACTTCAACGTGAAGGAACAGCTAACAGTGGTTTTCAATACCAGCAACAACAAGTTGGCGAATGGAGAGTCACCCTTAATGCCGTCCTAGGATTACTAGAAAAAGATCTAAACCCAATTACTCCAGGTCGTCGTACCAATATCAATGCATATATAGAAGGGGACTTCTCTGCGATCAAATTTATGTACGTCGACTTCAAAAAACCCCGGACAATGCGCGCCCCTGGTTTTGTAGTCCACGGTGTTACCGGAAACCTCCATGCTCATGGCACCGTACCTAAGGAGCTTCCTGACAATGCAGAGCTTTGGTTAACCATTGAGGACTGGTATGGAAACTATTATCAAACTTCCTGGCCGTTGCTACCCGATGGTGTAAATACTATCGATAAGCGCGTTGCCGTTATTAATTAAACAGCAACTTATAAAAAGGATTTTATTAATGCTATTCAACCTACACCGTCTGATAGCACTCATGCTAGCGTTGTTATTCACTAATAGTGTATGGGCTCACTACCCTATTTTAGACTGTAAAATTGTCACGGATTCAGACGCCTCTGAGCACGTTTTATGTGAAGCTTCTTTCTCTAATCGAGCCAAAGCCCCGAATGTGTTAATGGAAGTATTTTCTGAGGACGATGATGTATTGTCTTCTGGTCTAACAGATGATGATGCTCTGTATCGATTCCCTAAACCTGAAGGTTCATATTTTATACTTATGGATGCGGGACCTGGACACGTACTTGAGATCTCTAATGATGATGTAGCGGTAGCGCTTTAGAAACCATGACTAATCAACATTCCCAATTACCAGAAGAGTACATAGAAGTTATTTCACCAGCTGATGGTAAACGAGAGGACAAAGTTGTTCTCTCTACCATAGCCATTTTGTTCGTGATAGCGGCTGTACTAATAGTCACTATCTATCGCCATGATAATATTAAAATTAGTCATATTCCAAAGGGACTACAGCAGCACCTGACTTCTTTAAGCAACAGTGCAGAAGAGCTCATTTTACTATCTAGTATTGATGGTAAGACTCCTACCCTTGACGACTTAATCGACATGGGAATCGAGCCCTTTACGCCTCCCTTGGTAAGTACTCTTGAGTCAGTATCATGGCAACAACAACGAAACTGTTTTTTAGGTTCAGTAAGCGTTGGCGAAAACCAGTACCAGTTGCGACTCTCGCTCAGCGAAGCTCTAACGGCAGAAGTTCTTTGGCGACCTCACTTCAAAGAATCACTAGACCATGCCTGTAGCGAAACATCCTCAAATGAGTGGTTCTCGATTAACCCACACCAACTATCTAACCGTAACTAAACAACGAGTCCAAAATGATCTTCTTAACAACACCACGAGTTACGCTCTTTTTGTTTGTTAGCTACTTGAGTGCATACAGCCCAACCGTTTTAGCTCAGCTTAACATCGGAATTACTCTTCACCCATACTATAGCTATGTGAAAAATATAGTAGGTGACCGTGCGAAAGTTACCCCCTTGATAGATGCTGGGTTTAACCCACATGCTTATAAATTATCACCAGCTGATCTTGACCGTCTCAACTCAATGGATGCTATTGTGATCAACGGTATTGGCCATGATCAATTTGCAGTAGATGTTTTAGAACGCCTTAACCTGCCAAACCTAAGCATTATTGAAGCCAACTCTCAGGTTCCGCTGATCAGTAAAGCCGGTAGTGGTACCTATAATCCGCATACTTTTGTTTCAATAGATGCAGCTATCCGCCAGGTTTACACCATCGCTAAAGCACTAGCAAAACTGGACCCCGAAAATGGTCGGTATTTCCAAAAGAATGCTCTAAATTACGCTAAAAAATTACGAGCTATCAAACAACAAGCTCTGAAAAAAATAACAGCTCTCAATCTAGAAAACGTCCGTATTGCTAGTACTCATGGCGCATACGCATACCTCCTACAAGAGCTAGGTATGACAGTGACGGCTGTTGTTGAGCCAGCTCATGGCGTTTCACCCAATGCTTCACAGCTTCAAGACACCATCACTAAAATCCGCAATGCCAATGTACAAGTGCTCTTTACTGAACTGAACATGGCGAACCAGTACGTAGAGGTTATCGAGAAAGAGTCTAATACTCGACTATTTCACTTTTCTCATATGACCTATGGTGAATACCGTGAGGAGTTAGTCGAACAGGATATGAGTCAAAATCTCAACACACTGGTTACCGCATTGAGTTATGCGGCAAGGAGGCCATAGTCGATGAGTAACACCCACTTAATTTCGCAGAAGATTGCAGGTCCTAAAATATGTTTTGAGGGGATAACCCTCAATGAGGGGCCTGTACAGATACTTCATGAAATAAACTGTACTTTTTCTTCTGGTGGCTGGCATGCGGTATTAGGTCCCAACGGTGGTGGAAAGAGCACCTTACTGAAAACCATCCTTGGCATGACAAACCATCGCGGAAAACTTTCTATTCATTGGCCATTGTCGCCAACACCTAAACACAAAACGTTCGGCTACGTACCTCAGTTATCTCCTTTTGATGCTAGCTTGCCAATCTCTGTGCATGATTATCTACTCATGACCCTAACGACTGTACCGGTTTGGTTTAAAAGAAATCTAGCGACAGACGTAATCGATGCACTTAGAGAAGTTCAATTGGAGGACAAACTCAAGCGAAAACTGGGTGAACTTTCAGGTGGTGAGCGCCAGCGTCTCATGTTGTGTACTGCCCTGCTGAAGAAACCAAGTTTATTACTATTGGATGAGCCTATGACAGGCCTAGATAAGCAAGGTAGAGAAGACTGCCTACATTTGCTCAAAATGTTCCACCAAGCAGGAGGAACCATTTTGATGGTCGAACATGATTGGGAAGTAGTCGAAAAATACTGCCAACAAATTTTTTGGGTAGATAAAACCATCTTGTCAGTATCGAGCACAGAGGCGTTCTTTCGAAACCAATCACTACGCCATAATGCTCACTTCCCTAGCCAAATAACTCTCCCAACATAAGGAAAATCATGAATTCTATTTATCGCATATTTTCTGACTGGGTAGAACAAGGTGTCCTACCAGAAATGTTCGGATATGAGTTCCTTATTAATGCTTTACTCGCCAGTCTTCTAATTGGCCCATTATTAGGGCTGCTAGGAACTTTAGTGGTTGTAAAACGTTTGGCATTTTTATCAGAAGCCGTCGGGCATAGTGTCTTAACAGGTGTGAGCATTGGTATCTTGCTCGGCGAAGCGCCAACAGCTCCTCTCATTAGCTTGTTTACGTTTTCAATTTTATTTGCGTTACTATTGCAATGGGTAAAGGGCCGCTCAACTATTCCATACGACGCATTAATTGGTGTATTCCTCTCGTTTGCTCTAGCCGCAGGGGCAGCACTATTGCTCTATGTAGCAAAAAAGGTCAATGCACACTTAATTGAGCAAGTTATGTTCGGTTCTATCCTCGTGACTACTCCAAGTGATCTGATCATGCTCAGTACCATTTGTGTAATAGTAGCCGTCTTGAGTTATTTCTACGGCAATCAGGCCTACCTAGTGGCGATTTCTCCAGACATTGCCCATAGCCAACGAATCAACACACGCATCCATGACTATGCTTTTGTCATCCTAATAGCTTTAATCACCGTAGCTTCTGTGAAAATAATTGGAGCGGTCTTGGTTGGAGCACTTTTACTCATTCCTGCTGCAAGCGCTCGATTAATTGCTAGAAATCTAAAACAGCTCTTGATGTTATCAATTGCTTTTTCTACCTCTGCTTCGGTAATGGGTGTTTTGATTCCCATGTATCTACATTGGCCAGTCTCTGCTGGACCAGCTATCACCTTATTTGCGTGTGGCTGGTTTGTTTTAAGTTTAATTCATCGTCAAACAAAACTGCGAGCCGCCTAAATTTAAGGACTAACATGACTTCTCAATTGAGGCATTTCAAACTGCGTAATAGTCAATCATTGGCACTAGTTGCCAGCCTGATCGCATCAACCTTATCAGGGTGTTCAACACCGAAAGAAGATAATTTGAATACTATCTCTGCAGTGACTGCTGTGCCCGTCGTCAGCAGTATGGCAACCGAGCTGACTCTGAACACACCGATTCAGACACTCGCACTAACTCCTGAAAAGTACAGTATTCGTCGCATACCAGGTTGGTTAAACCGTCAAGATGCTAAAACCCTCCCAAAAGCTGACGTAATTATAGGAATCGCTTCATCATGGCCTGCTATAGATGCGTACCCTGCGCTTAGAGCCAACAACATTGCAATTATCCCGATTGATGTTGCACAGGCTATGATGTTGGGTGGTGAGAGCGTTGCTGTTTTCCCTTCTGAAAATGTGAGCTACTTTTGGCTCAGCCCTTCTAATGCACTGATCATGATCGGCATTATGCAGCGGGATTTAAATCAAGTACTCGAAACTAAAGGCATAGATTCAAACGTCGAATTGAGAGCAAACTACGCATCGCTAGCCGAGTCATTAAGAAAAGTACAGCTTATGCTCGATGCAAAGATAGCCCATAGCGACTTTATGCAAATCACGATTGATAAGCCCGAACTCATCGACTTAGCCGCTGCAACTATGCTACCGATTGTCAGCAAATTTGAAGCTGAACAAAGCGGTTTCCCAACACTGTATTTAACTGGTCGCAAACCAAATCACAAGAGCCTTAAAGAGTTACCTGACCACTTTTACGTATGGCATATCGATGACTTTTCTAAGTTAAGCGCTGAGTCTTTTAGCACTCGTTGGCAGAAAAATATTGAGAATCTGCCAACCAAGCGACCATAAAAAATGCCCGGTTTTTCCGGGCATTTTTAGTTCTGACTCAAGTTATAAGAAAAAGCTCAAATATGCCCCAAACTCTCGTGGTGCACCTGCTCTAACATTGCGATCTCCCGTACTATCCCAGTTACCTGTTAGATAAAATTCATCAGTGATGTTTTTAATGTAGGCATCCACTTTGTAATTTTCTCCTAAGTAACCAATCGATGCATCAAAAAGGGTGCGAGAGTCCATCTTGTATTCTGGATTATTCGCAATATCTCCCCACATTTCTGACTGGTAATTAGCCGTAGCAGTGGCATATAAACTATCTGTAATGAAGTAACGACCGCCAATACTTGACGTAAACTCAGGGCTAAACGCGAACTCATTACCAGAGAAATCCCCTTCTTTACTTACGTAATCTTTGAACTTGGTCTTAGCCCAACCAATGTTCGAAAAAACGGCGAGATCACGGGTTACACGATACTGTGCCTCAAGTTCAGCACCGTAGATTTCTGATTTTGCAGCGTTCTCTGTACGGCAAGCAGTAACGTCACCTGCTGGACAAACGTTAATTTGCTGATTGCCCCAATCACCGTAGTAGGCGTTCGCATTTGTTACTAGGTCACCACCAAGCCATTGGCTACGAGCAGACAGCTCATAATTATTGAGGTACTCAGGATCATACTTCACGGTTTCACGTGAGTTTGCTTGGAATTCAGCACCACCTGAACGATAACCACGTTTATAGAAGGCACTCACAGAGGTATCTTGAGAAACTTTGTAAGTCGCACCTAGTTGTGGCAGAAACGCATGGAAGCTAGTATCGAGCGCTGGTGTTAGACTATCCCCAAGGTAGCCATTAATTTGGTTGTTAATTGCGGTTATCGTGCCATCAATAAGAGGATTACCTGTATTGGCAGTAGGCAAGGTTGTTCCATTGGCTAGCGATGCTTTTACATCAGTTTGATCCACTTTTAACTTTTCATAATCGTAACGGAACCCAGCAGAAAGTATCCAATTGCTATCGAGTTGGTAATCCCACTCATTAAACAGTGCAATATTCTCAGTAGTATGACCACCTTTATAATCTTGGTTTGCATATAAGGTGCCGTAAAGCGCATTAAATGTAGGGTCAGTAATACCAAACGACTCAAGTGTAAAACCATCGATTCGATCACTATCGATTTGGTACTTAACTTGGGTGGCATACAAACCGATAACACCATTTAGTTTAGAGTCATGATAATTAAATCTTAGCTCTTGAGATATATTTTGATCATCGACAGTACGATTTACCACATTACCAGTGATACCTGGTTTACGATCAGTGTCATCTTGACGACTATAATCACCTGTTAGGTATGAGGTGACTGCATTAAGTGACCAGTTTGAGTTGATCATGTAGTCTAGATTAGCAGCTAATGCCCAACCGTTATAACGTTCGTAAGCTTCGACATCATCTTGTGATGTACGGCTATCCAGTGGGAAACCATTGGCTTCATTAACATAATAGATATCCTGACCACGGTCAGTCTTTGCGTACTGGGCTGATAAATTCAGGCGCCAGATATCGCTTGGCTCAATCAGTAATTGGGAACGAAGATTGTAGTTTTTGCGTGCATCAAACTTGTCGTCATTTAATGGTGCATTAGTAATATAACCATCTGATTCTGCAAACTGACCACTAAAACGAAATGCAGCAATATCGCTTATTGGTGCGTTAAACATCGCTTCAATACTTCGTTTACCATAGTTACCACCCCCAACACGCAGAGCTGCTTCGTGGTAGCCTAATTCTGGGCGCTTGGTCGTAACAACAACTGCACCTATCAATGCGTTTCGGCCAACGTTAGTAGATTGAGGTCCTCGCAAAACTTCGACTTGTTCAACATCCCACAAATCTTTAGGCATAAATCGACTTGCAAAGCCTGTATATGCCACACCGTCAACGTATAAGCTCCCTAGTTCTCCAGTACCACCACCAGTAGAAGATGAGTTCTGGCTCACACCACGAATACCAAATGATTCTCCTGCCCCTAGATCATAAACGTTGGCAGACAGTGCAAATGCATTGTTCAAATCTACGATGGCATACTCTTCGATGGCATCTGTTGTCACTACAGCAACACTTTCCTTAGTATCCTGCAGGGCTCTCTCTAGCTTTTGTCCTTTAACAACAATTATTTCATCAACATTTTCTGAATTAGTGCTGTTTGCAACAGCAGGAATTGAAAATAATGATGACACAACCACTGCTAGCGTTGTTTTTTTAAACACGTTTACTCCTTAAACATACTTCTCAAGCCTTCGAGAAGGTTTCTAGCGTTGTTTAGTACTGTTAATCCAGCATACTTATTTTATAAAACCAAGCACCAAACAATTGACATACCTGATGAAAGCAGGAGTATACATACAGATAATATTAATAACAATAATTATCATTACTCTTACAGGGTGGTGGTCTGACCTATAGTTTAACTAGTCTGATTAAACTATTTCCCACCTTTTTGAACCTGTTATTGAAGCTATTTAATAAACAATATATCTCCAAGATTTCAAGATATTCAAGGTGAGAGATTAGCGATAAATAGATAGTCAATGCCTATCAACTCTATAGAAAGAACCCATTATCCTTATGGGTTCTATACCTGCATACTATTTGTAATACATATCACATAACCATGTAAAGATTATGGTTTTTATGTAAATTTGAACTGCTCTGACCAGGTTTAGTGCTAGGTTGATTTAGTTCAAATGACAAACAACTCTTTAAGTCGCAATCAGGAGGCGATGATGCACGGTGAACACAATAGCTCGGGCGGCAAATGCCCTGTCATGCACGGCGGTAACACGACGTTAGGTGGCAAAGCGACAAAAAATGTCGATTGGTGGCCAAACCAATTGAACCTTAAAATTTTGCACCAGAACGATACTAAATCGAACCCAAATGGCGACGATTTCAACTACGCAGAAGCATTCAAAGCGCTAAATCTCAAGGCGGTAAAACAAGATCTTGAGGCGTTGATGACCGACTCTCAGGAGTGGTGGCCAGCAGATTACGGTCACTATGGTCCATTTATGATCCGTATGGCGTGGCACGCCGCGGGAACCTACCGCACCGCCGATGGCCGTGGTGGAGGCAACACAGGCAACCAACGTTTTGCGCCACTAAACAGCTGGCCAGACAACGGTAACCTAGATAAAGCTCGCCGCCTGCTTTGGCCGGTGAAGAAAAAGTACGGCAATAGCCTATCTTGGGCGGATCTGTTTATCCTTGCAGGTAACGTTGCAATTGAATCTATGGGTCTTAAAACCTTCGGTTTCGCTGGCGGACGAGAAGATATCTGGGAGCCAGAAGAAGACATCTACTGGGGTGCAGAGAGTGAGTGGCTAGGCGACGAACGCTATTCAGGTGATCGTGACCTAGAAAGCCCACTTGCGGCGGTTCAAATGGGTCTTATCTATGTAAACCCTGAAGGTCCAAATGGCAACCCAAGCATCTTGGCCTCTGGCCGTGATATTCGCGATACCTTTGCGCGCATGGGTATGGATGATGAAGAAACCGTAGCATTGGTTGCTGGGGGACACACCTTCGGCAAAACTCACGGTGCAGGTGACCCTGAGTTAATGGGCCCAGAGCCAGAAGCGGCACCACTTGAAGAAATGGGTTTTGGCTGGACCAATAGTCATGGCACAGGTATTGGTGATGACACTACCACCAGTGGTATTGAAGGGGCTTGGACACCAAACCCAATTCAATGGGATAACGGCTACTTTGAAATGCTGTTTGGCTACGACTGGGATCTTGTGAAATCACCTGCGGGCGCTTGGCAATGGGTACCTGTTGGTGTTGATGAAGAGCATAAAGCGCCTCAAGCTCATGATAATAGTAAGAAAGTCACAACTATTATGACAACGGCGGACATGGCGATGCGTATGGATCCGATATACGGAGAAATCTCTAAGCGCTTCTTCGAAAACCCTGACCAATTTGCCGACGCATTTGCTCGTGCTTGGTTTAAGTTGACTCACCGTGATATGGGGCCAAAAGCTCGCTATCTTGGTGAAGAAGTCCCTGCTGAAGATTTGATCTGGCAAGATCCACTACCTGAAGCGACAGGAAAAGCCCTAACGGCAGATTGTGTACATTCAATCAAAGACATCGTCAAAGCAACCGATCTATCCGTTGCAGAAATGGTGTATACCGCTTGGTCTTCAGCGTCGACATTCCGTGGCTCAGACTTCCGCGGTGGTGCGAACGGTGCTCGAATTCAGCTTGCTCCTCAAAAAGGCTGGGAAGTAAACCAACCTGAGCAGTTGGAACGCGTGCTAAATGTTTATCGCCAAGTTCAAGAGCAGTTCAGCGGTGATGTATCGCTTGCAGATGTTATTGTCATCGGTGGTAACCTCGCAATAGAACAGGCGGCAGAAGCAGCAGGTCATCAAATCTCAGTACCTTTCACTGCGGGACGAGTGGATGCAACCGAAGAGCAAACAGACGCAGAGTCTTTTGCGGTGCTTGAACCTGTGGCTGATGGTTTCCGTAACTTTGCGAAGAAAACCTACACAATTCCAGCAGAAGAATTACTGCTTGATAAAGCTCAGTTGCTAACGCTAACAGCGCCAGAAATGACGGTACTTGTGGGTGGCTTGCGTGTACTTGGTGCGAACCACGGTGAAACACCACACGGTGTGTTTACTAAGACGCCAGGCGTATTAACTAACGACTTCTTCGTTAACCTTACAGACATGAGCACTGAGTGGAAACCAGTATGCCCACACAACAGCGCTTACGTCGGCACTGACCGTGCAACGGGCGAGAAGAAGTGGACCGCCACTCGAGTTGATTTGGTGTTTGGTTCTAACTCCCAACTGCGTGCACTGGCTGAACTGTATGCTTGTGACGATGCGAAAGAGAAGTTCGTTCAAGACTTCGTCAACGCATGGGTGAAAGTGATGGATGCAGATCGCTTTGACGTGAAGTAACAACGGGACAATTAAAAGTAAAAAGGTGGAGCATGCTCCACCTTTTTGTTGCTTAAAACTCTTGGTTAATCTTGGTTAAACTCTCAATCAACACAGCTCGTTGAGACGGCTCGATATGACGAGTTAAATCCGTCACCAAATCAATGTGTAACTGATTGTGCTGACGATGAATCACTTCCCCTTGTTCGGTCAGCGTTACCACTATGGCTCGACGATCGGTGGGGTGAGCTTTACGCTCGATTAGACCTGCCGCAACTAACTTTTCAATCTGCACTGTCAATGTTCCGGTAGTAATGCCCAGCTTTTCAGCCAGCTCTTTCATTCGCAGCGCACCATGGACACCAAGCACTTCAATGGTATGGACTTGGGCCAAAGAGTAGCCCGTATCTTTGACCACGGACTGCTCCCAAGATGACATCTTGTCGTAAAATTCTGTCAGTAATTGGCTTAAGTGCTCGATGTTTTGCATAACGGAGAATGATGTACCTCAATTGTCAGGTGCACTATCTTATCAAACTTCGCTAGCATCTGCTTAAAGTCTGCCGCATTCAACTCCGAGTCTGGAGAAATGGTGATAGCAGCACTGTAATGGTGACCACTGACCTTCCAAACGTGCATGTCCTCGATGACGCCATGAGGCTCAAGCTCAGAGATAATCTTTCGGCGGTAACCCTGTTCGATATTTTCATCAAGCAAGATAGGGCTGGTTTGATGAATCAGGTTTAATGTCCATTTACCGATCACAACAGCACCAACCATCCCCATCACTGCATCTAGCCAATGCCAGCCATAAAACTTACCGAACAACAAAGCGACAATAGCGAGCACCGAGGTTAATGCATCCGCAAGTACGTGCATGTAGGCTGCTCGTAAATTGTGATCGTGGTGATGATGATCATCGTGGTCGTGACTATGAGAATGCCCATGGGAGTGATCGTGGTGGTGCTCATCACCAAGCAAAAATATACTTACTACGTTCACGGCTAAGCCAATGCAAGCGACTAAAATGGCCTCATTAAATTGAATCGCTTGCGGGTTTAACAATCGATGCACTGACTCTACAAACATCAGCATTGCCACGATGCCCAGTGCAATAGCACTGGTGAAGCCCCCCAGCACACTGACTTTTCCCGTACCAAAAGAAAAACGATCACTATTTGCGTGCTGCTTAGCATATCGATAAGCGAACAAGGTGATACAGAAAGCAGCCGCATGGGTACCCATGTGCCAGCCATCTGCGAGCAGAGCCATTGAGCCGTATACAGTGCCTGCAACGATCTCAATCACCATGGTCGCTGCCGTTAGCAACAAGACGTAAAATGTACGCTTTTCACCTCGATGATTGTGAGAAGCAAAGTCGTGTGAGTGTTTAAGTGGAACTGCAGCAGGTTTATCCATTTTGAGATGCTTTTAGTTTGATAGTCAAAGTATTTGAATATCAAGATAGTTTGATTATCAAACTATGTCAATGTTCTAGGGACTGTCGGAATAATTTACAACGCAATACCACGGCTTACTCGAAATTATTTCAATTCCCTCAACCACGCCAATTTAAACAAAAAACCATTATTAACAGCAACTTAATTAAAGGTCACTAATGACCAATAACAAGTTTTTGTTAAAAAACTAGACTGATAATTTCAAAAATGTTTATATATGCTCGCCTCTCAATCTAACTAGAGAGGCTTTTCTATGTCCGAATACGATCGTAACCGTCGTCGCAAGTTTGGTTTATTAGTGTCTGTGACCTTTTCACTGACCATGAACCTCATCTTTCTCACCGCTTATCAGCAACCCTTTAATGTTTTGAACTGGGCGATGCAACTACCATTAACCATTCCTGCCGGTGCTCTGGTCGGTATTGGCGTGAGTATCTTCATTGCTAAATACACACCGCATTGGTCTCACCACCTCAAGGCACTGCTATTTAGCTTATTGATGTCGGTAGTTATGAGCCTCATCATGGTGCCATTTGCACTGATCCCTCGAGTTGGGCTCGACTTCGCACTGCTATTCAATGCGATTCTGGTTGGGGTTCCGGTTGGCATGATAACGTCTTATTTGGTCGTACCGCTGTGCCACTGGGTGGTCTATAAGCGCTATAGTATGCCTGAACTGGGTGTAAGCGCGCGATAACCCTAATTTCAGCAGCGCTTGCGCTCAACAGCGCTGCTGAATATTACTGTTAAGCCCTAACCATTGGCTTTTAGCGCATTTAAAGCTGGCAACTTTTTTCAATTAAATTATTATTACACGTTCACTTTCAGCCAGGTGTATCGCAGTATTCCCCCTAAGCTATTGATATAAATAGCTCATACCTTTACTTCTAGATCATCTTGGCAACGGTGAATCGATAACTCTCTAATCCAGCTAAGTTGTATATTTTGAAGACCTTACTATCCAAAGAAGAAACCAAATTTCTCCTACTGCGAGACCTTGCGTTAAGTGGGTTGTTGCATCTTGAGTTTAAGAAACTCGAGGCAAAGCGTTCGCTAACGGTATCGGATAGAAATGCTGCGCTGTCGACTTGGCTGAAAAAACAGTCGGCTCGCCAACGTTTTAAGCTGCTTAAGAAGAAAGTCAGGACTCTGCTGACCAGCGTTAGTAGCTCACGAGGTATTGATTTAGAGAAGGTGCTATTAGAGGCGATCAACTATTCAGAAGAAGTTGAGACCACACACCTTGAAGAGTTTTTGATCATGGTGCGCTCGATAGAAAAAGAATTTAACTCCACCTTAATGCTGTCATCTCCGCAACAGGTCAAGCTTGATTACAAACAAGAGAAAGAGTTGTTGTGTGTATTGTCTGACGATCTCAATGCACACTTTAACAGCCAAGGTAAAATGACCACCCCAGTCAACTTCCTTGCCCGCACGTCGCGATACAACCGTTCAATGCTTTTTAATGCCATTTCTGGGTTCGCACTGTTTGAACCCAAAGTGCAATACGAAGACGATGATTTCATTCGCTTTACATTGTCGGTGAGCTTTAAATAACTTTAATTAAAAACTCAAACATACAAAAACGCCACCGAATCTCTTCAGTGGCGTTTTTCGTTATCTTAAGGTTTCAATTACTTCACTGCCGCAAGCTTAGCCTTTGGGCCTTTTGCTGCGTTAACCAGCAAGATACCCACAGTCAAGACAATCGAACCACACAGTAGGAAGAGTAGTCGACCAGTAATCTCGTTCGGAATAAGCGCCATTGCGATGATGCCAAAGCCCGCCACTGAGATTAGGTTACCTAGCATTGAACGCTGACGAGTGTCTAGGTTCTGCTGCTCTTCACCTTCTGCAACCACTGGCGTGTTCCAGTTCTTGAATAGCTGCTCAACTTCAGCTTCACGCTCTGGGCTTAGGCCTTTGTAGAACAGTGAAGACACTAGGAAGAAGCCACCAGTAAATACTACGTGCGCTGCCAGTGATATACCCACTTTCAAGTCAGACCATTCACGGCCAGTCAGCGTAATATCGAACATCTCGTTGATGTGGCTCGCTTGTAGCGAAATACCGAAGATGTATGACACTAGACCACCCACAAGTAGTGTTGCCCAACCAGACCAATCTGGCGTTTTACGAATCCACATACCTAGCAGTACTGGGATAAGCATTGGGAAGCCGATTAGGGCACCAACGTTCAGTACAATATCAAATAGGCTTAGGTGGCGCAGTGAGTTGATGAACAGACCGATACCGATAATGATAAAGCCCATTACAACGGTTGTTGTCTTACTTACCACTACTAGCTCTTTTTGCGACGCATTCTTGCGAAGAATCGGGCTGTAGAAGTTCATCACGAAGATACCCGCATTTCGGTTTAGACCAGAGTCCATTGAAGACATAGTCGCCGCAAACATCGCAGACATCAGTAGACCAACCATACCTGCTGGCATCACTTCTTGTACAAACGCTAGGTAAGCCGCATCACCTGCTTTATCACCCATCGATGAGAAGTTTTGAGCAAATTCAGGCATAAACGCCGCTACATACCAAGAAGGAAGGAACCAAATTAGAGGACCAATCACCATCAAGATACATGCAAGACCTGCCGCTTTACGTGCGTTTTCAGAGTCTTTTGCACATAGGTAACGATATGCGTTGATGCTGTTGTTCATTACACCGAACTGCTTAACAAAGATGAACACCACCCATAGCACGAAGATGCTGATGTAGTTCAAGTTGCTGCCCAGCATGAAGCTGCCTTCAAAGCTCTCATTACCCACATGGAAGTTAGAGATGATGTTGGTTAGGCCGCCACCGTAGAAGTAGGCTGCGATAGAACAGGTAATAGTTACCGCCATGATAACAACCATCTGTAGGAAGTCAGACGCAACAACCGCCCAAGAACCGCCTGTCACCGCCATTAGCATCAACACTAGACCAGTTGCGATGATTGTCGCTTCCATCGGAATGTTGAATACCGCTGCAACAAAGATAGCCAGACCGTTTAGCCAGATACCCGCAGAGATAAGGCTGTCAGGCATACCACCCCATGTAAAGAATTGCTCAGAAGTTTTACCAAAGCGTTGACGAATGGCTTCAATAGCCGTAACCACTCGTAGCTGGCGGAACTTAGGTGCAAAGTACATGTAGTTCATGAAATAGCCAAATGCGTTGGCTAGGAATAGGATAACAACAACGAATCCATCGCTGAATGCGCGGCCTGCCGCACCTGTAAACGTCCATGCTGAGAACTGGGTCATGAATGCTGTCGCACCCACCATCCACCAGAGCATTTTGCCTCCCCCACGAAAGTAGTCACTGGTTGATGTCGTGAACTTACGGAACATCCATCCAATGGCTACCAATAGGAAGAAATAGGCGAGAACAACAAGCGTATCAATAGTCATTTTTGAGCCTTTAAGGTTTCAGTATTTACTGATGACAAGACTACAGCTTCGTTAAGTTCTTTTGTATTACAATAAGTCTTAATTGTGATCTCGAACGTATCTTTTTTTTGGTGAATAAATCATTCTGCAACCATTGGTGTATATAGGTTTGTTACCAATATAACCTCATCGCTACAAATGTCAGAGTAAAGTAAATTTGTTCTTTAGTAATACAATAAATCGTAAATTTTCATTAACCAAACACTTGATTTAGACTGTCTAGCCCTTCAATTAGAAGTGTTTATGTTAGAGCAAATTAGGTACTACAAGAATGGATTGATACTCTTGAGCCCGTAAAGCGCGTGAGCGAGGCCGATCTTTTCTTAAAGCTCACAATCACGACTTAGCCCTTGTATTACAATAAATCACCATAATGTCATTACTGTTGGCTATTGAATATTGTGACCAAACCTGCCGGTGCCCCGCCTCCCTCCAGCATTTCACAGCAATCTAAGCCGTAGAAAAAACTCGAAGATAAGGAACTAATGAGTAAATTACTAATTTACTTTGACATTTTACACAAACATATCTGGCATGATACGTTGAATCTATTCATTACGTTTTAAAATAGAGTCCATGGGAAAACAAGAATCCTCTACTAGTGATACTTAAAAGGTCTAATCTGGTAGTCAATGAAAATCGACAATTGAAACCATCCAAGGTTAAGGATTCAATTCTGTTAAGGGAGTTATAAATAAGATGGAAGAGAAGCAATCGCTTAAAATAGTCGTTCTAAAGTATATAGAGTTCACTATTTCTGAGAGTGGCATTGATCCTAGCTTAGTTTTTAGATCAAAGTCTGGCGCAATTAAAATCGATGAACATGGCAATATAACCGGAACGTTGGCAGGGAAAAATATCAGGCTATCCTCTAAGAAAGATGACTTCACATCAGCAGGGTTACAAGTTGGGAATATAGGGGTTCACCTAACTTCTAGGACTACTGGTCAAGTTTCTTATACGGCTTCTGTTGGAGTCGGTAAGTTGGCGTCCGTACAAGTCAATGGGATTATTGATACTCATGCTTGGCTTAAAGCATGTGATTTAAGCCCATGTGTTTTAGTAAATAAGACACAGGCTCGACATGCAGCAATAGAAGAAATTCTCAGGAAACACCTTCCCGAAGCTATGGACTAATGCTATGAAGAATTCACTATCGATACTCTTTCTATTTATTCTAACTTTTCAGGCTCATTCGGGTGAATTAACATCGAGGATTAAGTCGTACTCAGATGTGACGCTCAACAAAGATAGCGCCATTGTTTTAGCTGAATATTGGAGTGATGCAACTATCGAGAAGTTTTTTGATATTTTGCCAAGTGCGAAGGAAGAGTTTTATACCTATATTCACTTTTCAGACAAGGTGGATTCTTGGGAGGATTCTCTAGAATCATATAGCGGAAAAATTGGCTGCGTTTTCTTACCGTCTAATGGTGACATTGACTATTTGATGGTAGACCTAGTCAAGCAAGATAAGCGTTGGAAAATAGATAAAGTAACATCTGTGTATTCACCAGCCGAGCTTATTAACTTTGACCAATGCCACAATGGTACAATGCGTCGTGTTGATAAAGCTTTAAATAACTAAAATCGCGAGCAGCCATCTGCTCTAAACAATTGCTATTGCCGCAAGAACACAACCTAGAACGACAAAGCTAGAGTAAAAAAACAGACCTACTTTCAATACTTACATGCTGAAGCAAAGAAAGAGATCTGTTTTTTATGGCTTGAGTTTCTAGTTAGTTCACGTGCGCAACTGCATCACGTACTAGAGCGCCTAGCTCGTCCCACTTACCTTCGTCGATAAGCTTGGTTGGAACCATCCAAGTACCACCACACGCAAGTACTGCTGGGATTGACAGGTACTCGTCAACGTTTTTCAGGCTAACACCACCTGTTGGCATGAACTTCACTGGGTAAACAGCGGTTAGTGCTTTAAGCATACCAACGCCGCCTGATGGCTCTGCTGGGAAGAACTTAAGTGTGCGAAGACCCATTTCCATCGCTTGCTCAACTAGGCTTGGGTTGTTAACACCCGGTACGATAGCAACACCTTTATCTAGACAGTACTGAACAGTACGTGGGTTGAAACCTGGGCTTACGATGAAGTCAACACCAGCATCTACAGCTTCGTCTACTTGCTCGTTAGTTAGGATAGTACCAGCGCCGATCAGCATCTCTGGGAACTCCTTGCGCATTAGGCGGATAGCTTCTGCTGCACACTCAGTACGGAATGTGATTTCAGCACAAGGCATGCCGTTTTCAACTAGCGCACGGCCTAGAGGGATCGCATCTTCTGCTTTGTTGATAGCGATTACTGGGATTACTTTAAGGTTTGAAAGCTGTTCGTTTAGAGTAGTCATGTTAGTTCTCTTATCGTGTTTACGAGCCCATCAATGGACAAACGAATAAGCCCAGCGTGTTGTGCTGGGCCATATAAATTATAGAGCTAGGTCTGGCATTGCGTCTGCTGGAATGATTGCACCTTTGTGCTGAATCACGTTACCTGCCACGCAGTGACCTGCATAAGCGGCTTCCTGAGCGGTTCCACCTGATAGGCGCTTCGCTAAGAAACCTGCGCTGAACGAGTCACCAGCAGCGGTAGTATCGACTACGTTGTCAATCTTGTTGGCTGCAACATAGTTAGCTTCACCATTTTCAACCACTAGGCAATCTTTGCTACCACGTTTGATAACGATTTCTGCGACACCTGCCGCCGCAGTACGCTCAATACACTGCTCGACATCGTCGTCACCATATAGGTCCTGCTCGTCATCAAAAGTCAGCAGTGCCGTGTCGGTAAAGGTTAGCATCTTCAGATACCAAGATTGTGCTTCTTGCGCATCTTTCCAAAGTTTTGGACGGTAGTTGTTATCAAAGAATACTTTGCCGCCTTTCGCTTTAAAGCCATCTAGGAATGAAAACAGAGTTTCGCGGCCAGACTCAGTCAGAATCGCCAGCGTAATACCACTCAAGTAGACAGCATCATAGCTAGATAGCTTATCGATAAGCGCCGCAGTATCTTCTTGATCGAACATAAATTTCGCAGCTGCGTCACTGCGCCAGTACGTAAAGGTACGCTCGCCAGTTTCATCGGTCTCAATGTAGTAAAGACCCGGCTGCTTATTTTCAATGGTTACTACGGTATCTGTATCGATTTGTTCAGCTTCCCAAGCAGAAACTAGCTGCTTACTGAAAGGATCAGTGCCCATACCTGTTACATAACTCGTATTGATGCCGTGAGCTTTAGTCAGGCGAGTTAGGTATAACGCAGTGTTAAGAGTATCGCCGCCGAACGTTTGGTCAAGTACACCGTCCTTACGCTGCAGCTCAACCATACATTCACCAATGATAGCAATATTGATATTTTTCATTATTTTACCTTAGTGTGCTGGCTCAGATTATTTATTGAGAAAATCTTCGCGAGCTGGATTGAATACGTCGAGTAGTACACTGTCTTGTTCTAGAGCAACCGCACCGTGAACCATGTGTTTTTTGGCGAAGTACGCATCCCCTGGTTTAAGGATTCGTTTCTGACCGTCGATTTCAGCTTCAAAGCTGCCAGCAACGACATAACCAATTTGATCATGGATTTCGTGCGCATGTAGATGCCCAACTGCGCCCTTATCAAAACATACATGAACTGCCATCAGGTCATCCGTATATGCCACGATTTTACGCTTTAGACCGCCTCCTAGATCTTCCCATGGATGTTCATCCGCGTGAAAGAATGCGTTCATTGTTGTACTCCCGACAAATTTAAATGCTCAATTCATTTGATGGGACCTAGCATAACCCACACATTTCAATTGTCATACAATATATCCATAATAGTGTGATGTTTGTCATACTAGAAATTTTCAACGGCAAACAAAAGCACGCTCAATAGAAAACTCAACCCTGATGTTCAGCCTATATATTTCAATGCCTTATACAAAGTTGTGTGACATTACTCATCATTTTCGGAGACCAAACTTCCTCAAAACCTCTTATTGTATTACTTTATATTGAAAATATTGGTAATCGATACTTCATCCCAAGGTGGCAAGGATAATGACAACACAACCAATTCTATTGGCGAACTCTGAAGTAGAACAACTACGCAAGGAAGTCGGCAAATCAAGTTTGATGGGCAAGAGCATTGCTAAGCATGTAAAAGAGCTGGAAGCCTTTATGCGTTTACCACTTGATGTGCCAGGACATGGTGAAGCTGGGGGTTATGAGCATAACCGTCACAAGCAAAACTACACCTACATGAACCTTGCAGGCCGTCTATTCTTGGTGACAGGCGAAGAAAAGTACGCTCAGTTCGTCAAAGACCTGCTTGCTATCTATGCGGATAAATACCTTACTTTTGATTTTCATGTTCAAAAGAATACTAACCCTACGGGCCGCCTTTTCCACCAGATCTTGAACGAACATTGCTGGCTAATGTTTACCAGCCTCGCATACTCTTGCGTTGCATCAACCATGACAGAAGCTGAGCGTCAGAACGTTATCGACCGCATCTTCGACCCAATGCTTGAGATGTTCACCGTAAAATATGGCCACGATTTTGACCGTATTCATAACCACGGCGTGTGGGCAGTTGCCGCAGTAGGTATCTGTGGTGTTGCGATTGGTAAGCCTGAATACCTTGAAAAAGCAGTTTACGGCCAAGACAATGATGGCACAGGTGGTTTCCTAGCACAGATCTCGCAACTGTTTGCACCGTCTGGCTACTACATCGAAGGTCCTTACTACCACCGCTATGCCATTCGTCCACTGTGTGTCCTTGCAGAAGTAGTTCATCGCCACATGCCAGAGATCGACATCTACAACTACAAAGACAAAGTTATTGGTAATACGGTTCAAGCGCTGCTTGCAACTGCTTACCCGAACGGCGCATTCCCAGCACTGAACGATGCCTCTCGCACCATGAGCATCAAGGATGCAGGTGTTCAGGTTGCACTAAGCGTTTACGCAAAACACTACGGCATTGATGACAACGTGCTAGGCATGGCGAAGATCCAAGGCGGCGTATGGATGCACGGCTGTGGCCTAGAGCTATCTAACGCATACGAAGCTGCAACCGCTGACAAAGAAATTGGCCTACCATTCTGGCCAAGTGTTGAGCTAAACGAAGGCCCTAACGGCGACAAAGGTGCTCAAGGCTTTATGCGTATGCAAGATGAGACAGGAGACGTTTCACAACTTGTTATGAACTACGGCCAACACGGCATGGGTCACGGAAACTTTGATACGCTTGGTATCTCATACTTTAACCGTGGTCAGGAAGTGCTGCGTGAGTACGGTTTTGGCCGCTGGGTAAACGTTGAGCCTAAATTTGGAGGTCGTTACCTTGATGAAAACAAGTCTTACGCACGCCAGACTATTGCTCACAATGCTGTCACGGTTGATGAGCAGTGCCAAAACAACTTCGACGTAGAGCGTGCTGATTCTGTTCACGGTCTGCCGCACTTCTTCACCGCAGATGCCGCTAACTTCAAAGGCATGAGCGCATTCGCAAATGATCATTATGATGATCTAGGCATGCAGCGCTCGGTATTTATGCTCAACAGTGATGAGCTAGATGCCCCACTGCTGATTGATCTATACCGCCTAACTGGCGAAGGCGAGCATCAGTATGACTACTCGCACCAATACGATGGCCAAATTGTTCGTACTAACTTTGACTACCAAGCGAATAAAGAGCTTGAAACCCTAGGTGAAAACTTCGGTTATCAACACCTATGGAAAGTTGCACAAGGTGAGAAAAGCGATACTGCGCTTGTTAGTTGGCTACAAAACAATAGCTACTACACTTGGCTTGGCACGAGCTCAAACGACAATGGCGAAGTGATCTTCACGCGCACGGGTGCTAACGATCCGAGCTTCAACTTACGTAGCGAAACCTCATTTATGCTACGCAGCAAAGGTGAATCGACCCTATTTGCTTCAGTGCTAGAGACGCACGGCTACTTCAATGAAGAGTTTGAGCAGTCTGTTAATGCTCGTGGCAAGGTGCAGGACATTCGCATCATTGCTCACACTGAATTAGGTTCTGTGATTGAGATCGAAACTACAGGCAACCAAATTACGCTTATGGTTAGCAACCAACAAGGTGCTAACGAGGCGACAGAAAACCACGTTGAAATCAACGGTAAAAACTACAGCTGGAAAGGCTTCTACTCGCTGGAAATCAGTGCAGTAGTACAGGAGAATTAAGCAATGAGCTACCAACCACTATTACTTAGCTTTGAAGAGGCGGCGGAACTTAAGAAGTCGCTAGGCACGGATAGCCTACTTGGTAAAGCGCTAACGCGCGATATAGCTCAAACGGATAAATACATCAGTGAAATCGGTATTGAAGTACCGGGCGTTGGCGAAGCTGGCGGTTACGAACATAACCGTCACAAGCAAAACTACATCCACATGGATCTAGCGGGTCGCCTATTCTTAATCACTGAAGATGAAAAATACCGCAACTACATCGTTGAGATGCTAGAGGCGTACGCAACGGTTTACCCGACCCTACCAGATCACGTAAGCCGTGATTCAAACCCACCGGGCAAGCTGTTCCACCAGACGCTGAACGAAAACATGTGGATGCTTTACTCTTCATGTGCGTACTCGTGTGTTTACCACACACTTGAGGAAAGCCAGAAGCGTAAGATCGAAGATGACCTGTTCAAGCAGATGATCCACATGTTCCTAGTGACTTACGGACACGACTTCGACATCATCCACAACCACGGTCTGTGGGCGGTAGCCGCAGTAGGTATCTGTGGCTACGCAATTAACGACCAAGAGTCAGTAGATAAAGCCCTTTACGGCCTGAAACTAGATAAAGTAAGCGGCGGCTTCCTTGCTCAGCTTGAGCAGCTATTCTCTCCAGATGGCTACTACATGGAAGGTCCTTACTACCACCGTTTCTCGCTACGTCCAATCTACCTGTTTGCCGAAGCCATTGAGCGTCGCCAACCAGAGATCGGTATCTATGAGTTCAACAACTCAGTGATCAAGACAACGTCTTACGCTGTGTTTAAGACTGCATTCCCTGACGGCACGCTACCAGCGCTTAACGATTCATCGAAGACCATCTCTATCAACGATGAAGGCGTGATCATGGCGACATCGGTATGTTTCCACCGTTACGAGCAGTCTGAAACGCTACTAGGTATGGCTAACCACCAGCAAAACGTATGGGTTCACACCGCAGGTAAGACACTTTCTGATGCGGTTGAAGCTGCTAATGAAATCAAGCCATTTAGCTGGGGCAGCCTATATGTGACTGACGGCCCGAAAGGTGAAAAAGGTGGTCTAAGCATTCTTCGCCACCGCGATGAGCAAGATGACGATACTATGGCTCTGATCTGGTTCGGCCAACACGGTTCTGATCACCAATACCACTCAGCGCTGGATCACGGTCACTATGACGGCCTGCACCTAAGCGTGTTTAACCGTGGTCACGAAGTACTGCATGACTACGGCTACGGTCGTTGGGTAAACGTTGAGCCTAAGTTCGGTGGTCGTTACATCCCAGAGAACAAGTCTTACTGTAAGCAAACCGTGGCGCACAACACTGTAGTTGTGAACCAGAAAACGCAAAACAACTTCAACACAGCACTGGCTGAGTCTAAGTTTGGTGAGAAACACTTCTTTGTCGCTGACAACGAGAAGATGCAAGGCATGAGCGGTCGTATCTCTGGCTACTACGAAGGCACCGAGATGCAGCGCAGCGTGATCCTTGCGGATATCCCAGAGTTTGAAAAGCCACTGATCATCGATGTTTACCGCATTGAATCAGAGCAAGAGAACCAGTACGACCTACCAATGCATTACAGCGGTCAAATCGTACGTACCGACTTTGAATACCAAACGGCTAAGACACTTAAGCCAATGGGCGAAGACAACGGTTACCAACACCTATGGAACCTAGGTTCTGGTGAAGTAGAAGGCAGCTCTCTAGTAAGCTGGCTACACGACAACAGCTACTACAGCCTTGTAACTTCTGCGCCAAAAGGTTCTGAAGTGTACTTTGCTCGCCTAGGTGCAAATGATCCTGACTTCAACCTACGTAGCGAGCCAGCGTTCATCTTCCGCCAATCCGGTAAAGATCATGTATTCGCATCGATACTAGAAACCCACGGCTACTTCAACGAAGAGTTCGAAGCTTCGCTTAACGCGCGTGGATTGGTGGAGTCGGTAGAAGTACTAGGTCACAACGAAGTAGGTACCGTAGTACGCATCCAGACCACGTCTGGTAACACATACCACATCGCAATCTCTAACCGTGAAGAAGCGCAGCAAGATGCTGAGCACACCGTTGAGTTTGGTGGCAAAAACTTTACTTGGACAGGTGCCTTTGCGCAGATTTAAGTAAAAAAAAGCCGCTAAATCCCCATTCAGCGGCTTAACTTCCCAATGAAAAGCCAGATGATTCCCCCTCATCTGGCTTTTTCTTATTTAGCCTAAACCTGTTGGCCTTAATAACCCGCCGCAGAAAGCAGGCTACGCTCGTGCTGAATAAGCTCTGCACGATCTTGGATTAGCTCATGGAGTGCCTGACGAGGTTGGCTGGCGACACGTTTAAACTCTTCCACACTTGCAGCACCACTGGCGTCCACCAGCATATTGCTTACAACATTCCGTGCTTCACAAGGGTTATCTTGGGTCTGAAAGTACTTTACCCCTTTGATTGCCTCTGACATCTCTGCCAGCAACTCACTTGGGCTCGTCTCATTGACAATGGCTAGGTAGTTATCCAATACACGTTTAGCGAACAACAGCTCTTTTAGTGGGATGTCTCGGCCACTGATTATTAGCGTTTCATTTAGAATTTTATTTGAGCTCATGATCTGTCCTTAATACTTACTTCTTAGCCGATAACGGCAGGCTAATGTATCAACAGAATAAATCAAACCGCCGAAAACACCAGCATCATTTTGCCCCAAAATTAAGCTCAACTAAGTCACTTCCAGCGCATCTTTATTCGCCAATATCATTCTGTTACAGATTTTATACACCGCAAACAGGACTAAATCTAAGAAGACAAATACTTTTCACTCTATCTGTGATATAAGGTTTAAAGTAAAACCAATGAATAACCATTCATATTCTTCGGTCATTACTTGAACTAAAAATGGACTTATAAAATAACTACAACCATGGAAAGTATTAAAAATCAGATCTTTCGACAGGGAATCGTTTTTTCCTCGATCACTATCGCCTGCTTGGGCATCATTTCAGCCATTGCATTATATGAAGGCGAAAAATCCAAAGCGTACGACATAATCCAACTTAGGAACGAATCTACTAGCCACATCATTGAAGGGCACTTTACCGACATTCATGACATTGTGGATGCGTTGGGCGAACTTAGCTTTGTCAGAAATGGCGCTCAGCCAGAAGGTAATGCCAAGCGTCAGGTACTCGACTATTTCAAGGCGATACAAGCAGCGAATAACAAAGTCACCCATATTTATGCGGGTTACGACAATGGTGATTTGTTGATCAACCATTACGATATTCCTCAAGACTTCCACGTCATGTCCCGTCCTTGGTTTACTCACTCTGTGGCCACTGCGCCAGACGTCGTCAGTGGTTTGCCTTATCAAGCGGCAATAACGAATGACTGGCTCATTTCAACCGCAACCGCATTCAAAGCCGAAGATGGCACGCTTGGCGTAGTAGGTATCGACAGCTCCCTAGAAATCATCGCCAATCTACTTGCCAAGCCTGCTGCAAGATATGCCACCTCGATGAGTTATATCACCAATCTGAATGGGGTAATCATCATGCACCCAGTCCCAGAGAGGATCGGCGACAGAGTTTATTTTCATGCCTCTGGAGATTTAGCTGAAAACAGTCATCGTGGCTTTCAATATCAACAAGGGCAGGACGAAAAGATTGCTTTCTACTCTCGAGTTCCAGGAAAAGATTGGCTGCTGTTCACTACCGTCGACTCTGATGAAGTATTTAAACCCATTTGGAAGGAATTGCTGCTAACAGTGTTCCTAATAAGCGCAGTGAGCTTTCTTGTATTGCTGGCTTTTAGCCGAGCCCTAAGCCGCAGTGTTTCACGCCCATTGGTCGCCCTTAAACAGCATGTTAGAGCAGTGATTTCAGGCAAAGATACCCATGATGTTGGGTACGATTTCCCCAAAAATGAAATAGGCCACATAGCCAATGAAGTTCTGCAACTGGCCAAGCACGAACTATGCGTGCGTGCCAATAGCCTTGATAACATCAATGTCGAGCTTGAATCTAAAAACCGAGAGCTAGAAAGACTGGCTTCACTAGACCAACTAACTGGGCTATACAATCGTCGCAAAATGGATGCAAGCCTTTACTCAGAGCTTCAAATGTTCGAGTTTAATTCCACGCCATTTAGCGTGGTGCTTATCGACATTGACCATTTCAAAAGTGTCAATGACACCTACGGGCATGCCATGGGCGATAAAGTGCTTCAAGAAGCCGCTACTCAACTGAAAAACAGCAGCCATTGCCATCACATCGTCGGCCGCTGGGGCGGCGAAGAGTTCTTAGTCGTGTTGCCAAGCCTTGACCTAAAACAAGCGATGCATATCAGTGAAAAGCTACGTAAAAGCTTTGCTGAACATCAATTTACCAATGAGCTCAAGCTCACCATCAGCGTTGGTGTAACTCAAGTACAAGACAAAGATGACATTGAGCAAATCATGCAGCGTGCTGACAAATACTTATATCAAGCAAAGCATAATGGGCGAAACAAAGTCGTGGCTTTTTGACCTAACACTGAAACTAAAAAACGGAGGTTTCCCTCCGCTTTTTCATTCAAACTAACTATTACGCATCTTGAAGCGCTAGCTGTGCCGCTTTCGCTTTCTTACTGCGAACACGAGCAAAGATACCACCCAATATAACAATGCCACACAGGGCGTATGTCACCATAAAGGCAGTGTCTCCTGCCACTAGGCCAAGGTCAGAGAAAGTGATGTATGCACCAAGCACCATGTATAGGATCACTGCGGATGCCTCGAAACGGAATTCCCAAGGCTTAATATCCATGTTCTTGTTCACTGGCAACACGTAATCGGTATCGCGAGGACGAACCTTACCAATCACAAACATTAAGCTACAACAGAAGACAAACAACACTGCTAGTTGGTGGAAGAAGTGCAGCTCGGCTAGCGGTTGCAACGGACCAAGGTAGCTATGCATAGATGCTGGAGTAAACTGGATGATGCCATATGCAGCAACGAAGACCGCTAAAGATACCTTAGCGGCAATCGCTGGTACTCGCTTAGTGATATAGCCCATAAACACGATGGTGAAGATCGGCACACTAAATAGACCCGCTAAACGTTGCAGTAAATCAAACAATCCATTGGGAGCAAACATGATAAACGGAGCAATACCCACAGACAGGACAGCGATGAAAATACCAAACAGACGTCCCTTGCTCACTAACTCTGAGTCTGACAGCTTGTTCTCTTTATCAAACAGTGGCTTGTAGACATTGAGAGTAAACAGCGTAGTGGAAGAGTTAAGCACTCCATTAAAGGTCGATAGAATGGCACCAAACATCGCCGCTAAGAAGAAACCAACCAGAGGCTTAGGCAGCACTTCATTCACAAGACGCGTATACATGGTGTCTGCTTCATAACTTTGGCCTGCAGCATCTGCCGTACCAAACATGTGAAAAGCGATAATGCCCGGAATGATCAAAAACAGTGGAGTAATGACCTTGATAGCCCCCGCTAGAATCACCCCTTTTTGTCCTTCCTTGAGGTTCTTAGCGCCAAGCGCACGTTGGATGATCGCCTGATCCGTTCCCCAGTAATAGAGGTTCACTAACAACAGACCGGTAAACATCGTTGAGAACGGCACGTTAGGATCGTCTTCAGCCCCAACGGCCTGCAACTTGTCGGTAGCATTGGTAGTGATGACCTCGACCCCTTGCATAAAACTGCCATCGCCAAGCACGATCAAACCAAAAATTGGGATCATCATACCGCCAACAATCAGACCAACACCGTTAAGCGTATCGGCTATAACCACCGCTTTTAGGCCACCATAGATGGCATAGAACAGTCCCAGCAGACCAATGATCAAAGCGATCAATAGAATCGCCTCAAATCGAGTGATGCCCAGCATGGTCTCAACATCAAAAATGCCACCAATGACCATCGCACCCGCATACAGGGTGTTTGGCAATAAGTTAATGATATAGCTCAGTAAGAACAGTACGGTGACAAACTGCTTCACCGACAAGTCGTAGCGAGATTCCAAGAAATCAGGAATCGTAGTGATGCCTTGTTTCAAGTAGCGTGGAACGAGGAACAATGCGATGATGATCAAAGTGATCCCCGACGCTACCTCATAGCCCATCACCGACATATTGCCCTTAAAGGAGAGCGCACTCATCCCAACAAAACTGGTCGCAGAAAGGTTAGTCAGGATCAGTGAGCTTGCAATAAGACCACCAGTGAGGCTTCGTCCACCGAGAAAGTAGCCATCTTTTGAGTCATTTCTCTCTTTCTTTACTCGTTGCCAGGTGAATAACACCACAAAGGCAGTAAAGAAAAAGAATGACAGTAGGATTGTCATTGGCATGATTAAATCGTCCTTAAGTTATTGAATAATCGTTTGTAACTGTTTTATTGAGACGAAGGGATACGAGGCACGACGACGTCGCACCTTCATCTCAAGCGAATTTATTTGAGTGTGTTGACCTATCTAGATTTTTTTAAGATGCACAATCAATGCAGATTCAGGGTCCAAAATTGGCAGGGTTAGGCCGATTTCCTTTATGTTGTCGCCACTCAGGGTCAGAGTTTTATCGAGCCATTTAGGGCGCTGCTTCATCAGCTGGAAACTGGTTTGCGGCATCTCCACCAGCTTGACCTGATATTTGGCTTCAACATCTGCGCAACTAACACGCAGTGGTGATGGCAGTGCGTGATCAGGCATCGCCAGTTGGCATACGGTGATCAGCATTTCTTCACCATTATCGACACCATAGATGTTCTGATTTTTGTCAGCGGCATCAATGCGGAAGCTTCGACCGCTATGCAGCAAATGTCGGTACTGCTTGTGCAAAGCAATGTAGCGAGAGAAGGCTTGTTTCTCTTCTTGAGACTCTTTAACAGGATCCAATTCAACCCCCATGTGACCGCTTAACGCTGTTACACCGCGCATGTTGATCCCGTGGCGACGATTGGTCGAGTGACACTCAGCAGGGCCAATATGTGCCCCCATGACCTCTGGTGGGAAGAAATAGCTCATCCCTTTTTGAATCGCTTGTCGCTCAAGTGCATCATTACAATCGGATGCCCAAAAACGT
Organism: Vibrio sp. SCSIO 43136; assembly: GCF_023716565.1. Taxonomy (NCBI): domain Bacteria; kingdom Pseudomonadati; phylum Pseudomonadota; class Gammaproteobacteria; order Vibrionales; family Vibrionaceae; genus Vibrio; species Vibrio sp. SCSIO 43136. The sequence continues at coordinate 1,561,125 of NZ_CP071849.1, forward strand.
TGCATGCGTTTTAAGATTTCAAAATCAATCCGTCCTCCACCAGAAGAACAAGATTCGATTTCAACATCTGGATGCGCCTTGTTTAACTCATCAACCAAGCGATATAACGCCTGCGTTTGACCGTGCACCGCCGGTCTTCCCTGATGTCCGGGCTGAACCAACTCACGGTTCATATCCCACTTTATGTAGGTAATATTGTATTGCGCCAGCAGTGCGTCTAGGCGCTCGAACAAGTAATCAAAACAGTCTTGGTTTTGCAGGTTAAGCACGTACTGCCAACGGCCAGACGGCTGATGATATCCTTGTAGACTTAACACCCAATCAGGGTGATTACGGTAAAGGTTAGAGTCCTGACTGACCATTTCTGGCTCAACCCAAAGCCCAAACTCCATGCCTTGTTGGTTGACGTGCTCGATCACAGGCTCTAGTCCGTCTGGGTATTTGGTTTCATCCAGATACCAATCACCCAGCGCTGCTCGCTCGCCGTCACGACCGACAAACCAGCCATCATCGATAATGAAACGTTCAACGCCCATGCTGGCAGCTTCCGTCGCCATTGCCATGATGTACTCAGGCTTGTGGTCAAAATAAATACCTTCCCAAGTATTCAGATGCACTGGGCGCGGCTTATCCACTGGAAACTTAACGATATTGCTGCGCACAAACTGTTGGAAACGCTGGGAAATACCATTGAGGCCGGTATTGCTATAACAGCCGTAAAGCCAAGGGGTTTGATACTCTTGATCGGGCTCAAGAATAGACTCGCCAGCAAGAAGTAGCTCACCTGCTTGCACAAAACGTCGACCATCACTACGTACATCTGCACGCATCTGATGGTTACCACTCCAACCAAGATGGAAACCCCATACTTGGCCCAGTTGGTCGCTAAAACCGTTGGTGCCAACAAACAGACCAGGGAAGTTTTCGTGAGAAGTGCGGCCTCGGCGGTTTTCTTGCATAAATCCACCGTGCTCAAAGCGCTGACGCTGAGTCTGGAACTCATGGCACCAACGTCCATGGAAAGTCATCAGTTCATTGGCGTGATTCGGTAAAGGTAAGGTTGAAGAGAGCTTGCCAAGGTAGTACTTGCCCTCACCTAAGTTCTTCACCTTGATGCGCTTTTGCACTACATCAGTGTCGTAGTCGAGCTTAAGCTCAACGGTAAGTTCGAGCTTGGCAATCTCATCTTTCATGACAAATTGGGCTTGGTTTCCTTCAAGCTTGGATGAGGTTAGCTCAAATACTGGAGCCCAATCAAATCCGTCACGATGCCCTTCTAGACCCGGAGCGTTAAAGTGACCACTACCAAGCTCTGGGCACAATGACAAAGGCACATCCACATCCAATCGCGCTTGAGATATCGGCCTTTCAGTGGATAACAATAGATCCTCATCTATCTGAGCGATCTTCGCTCCCCAATGAAGGATCTCTGGCATGCGGTCAGTCTTAATGATCAAACTATGCTTATTACTTTGCAGATGTAGAAACTTCGTCATATCAAACCCAATAATTGTTTTCGTAAACATTTGTTAGAACCAATAGTGCGCTTTATCTGTCTCAACCTCAGTTAATTCCCGACAAAATGTGATGAAAACACGCTTTAAATTATCAAAAACCTGCTTTAGATCGACTGTTTTCGAAAACATTCTTCCGTGTTTTCGCCAACATTTTTTGAGCGCTGCCACAGAACCTATTCTAAAGAATAGCTACTATCCAAACTCCTATTGAGTGTATTGGTGGAGATAAACGTGACGGTAACCTTCAAAGATGTAGCAAAACTTGCTGGTGTCTCGACTCAAACTGTATCTCGAGTCACCAATGGCTCAGAGAGTGTGGCGGAAAAGACCCGACAAAAGGTCAACCAAGCGATAAAGCAGCTCGGTTATGTGCCGAACAAAGGAGCACAGATGTTAAGCCGTGCTCAATCGACCAATATTGGTTTGGTCACACTCGATATGGCGCTGCATGGCGCCGCATTGATCGCCAATGGTGTAAGAAGAAAGGCCACTGAACTCAGTTTTGGTACTGCGTTTTCAGTGGTGTCTGGGTCTGGACTTGGTTGCGTTCAAGCTTCGGTCAGAGAATTAATTGCCCAGCAGGTAGATTGCATCATCCTCAATGTCCCGCTGACCTCGTCAGACGCAACAGCCTTAGTTGAACAATTTCCAAGTTTGCATCTAGTTTTCATTGATGTGCCGGAGGGGACTCCGGTCCATTATGTGTATGGGGAGCACGCTCAGGGGGCGAAGGCGATAGTACGGCACCTTCTAGATCAAGGACGAGAGACGTTTTTACTGATCAACGGCCCGCAAGAGTCGAGTGCGGCCAACATTCGTCACCAAATCTGGCAGCAAGAGATCGAAGCGGCGAACAAAAAAATTAGCTATCAATACCAAGGAGATTGGCAGGCAAGCAGTGGTTACTTAGCAGTGCGAGAAGCTATCGGCAACCAAGTGGATTTTGATGCGGTGATTGTCGCAAGCGATCAAATGGCACTTGGTGCACTTAGAGCGTTAGACGAAATGCAAACTGCCGTCTCTGAGCAGGTGGCTGTAACAGGTTTTGATGGCATTGCTGACAGCGCCTTTTTCAACCCTCCCCTAACAACCGTAAAGCAAGATTTCACTGCAATTGGTGAGCAAGCGGTTGTCGCAGCCATTGAGCTCAAAAATAGCACTCTTCAAACACAAACCGTTTGCAAACAGATACACGTCCCTGTTGAGTTGATTGTGCGTCAAAGCTCAGCTAATAGAACGCAGGATGACGATAGCCGTCATGAAATCAAACGTTTATTAAGAAAGGTAGAAGCACTGCTGTGATAACGGCAAACAATTATTTAGACTCTAAGCACTCAATTAGACGGTCTCTGACAGGGTCAAATATCTTCTCAGTGGACCACAATAGTTCGACTGACCAAGACAAGTCATAGTCATCTTCGACTTCAAACTGAATCAATTTCTCGTCATTGATCTCTTGCATAGCTAATGACTCGGGTAGGTTACACCATGCCACGCTCTGCTTGGCCATTTCCATCCCCACCTTTAAGCTATCAGCGCTGATGATATCGTGGCTGTATACTTGGCTCTCTACACCAAGGTTTCTAAGCGGCGTCATTACCACTTGAGTCATGCTTCGGATCATACTTGGAGTCAGTGGCTTATCGGTACTAAAGCCGAACCTTTGCATATATTCAGGCGTAGCGACTCGTACCAAAGGAAAGTCCATATGGCGAAAGCTGTTTACCTCCGCAGGCAAGGAATATGTTGTTAGCGCAAACGCCATGTCGGCGCTACCGTCGATTAGTGCCTGACGGACTGATTGTGTATCGCCAGTCTTTACAGTGACTTTCAACGATGGCATTGCTTTAATCAACTCACTGATCGCAGTCATCACACCGAGCTCTATCACTGCGACATCGATCACAATTACGGTCTCTCCCGAATGCCCCTGAAATATCCCTTCAACTTTGACATCAAACGCACTTGCTTCTAACAAAAATGCTTTTGCATGATCGTAAAGGGCCTTCGCTTTCTCAGTTGCCTCTAATGAACGGCTATATCGAATGAATAACTCAAAACCCAAATCATCCTCTAACGCACTGATTTTTCGACTGTATGTAGATGCGTGCCGATGAGACTTTGCTGCTGCTTTAGCAAAACTACCTTCTTCATATACTTCGACAAAAGCCGCCAAATAATCCAAATTAAGACTCATAACACTCTCCACTAAATGATCATTTGCATGCAAATGTCGCATGCTCAGCAATTATGCCAGTAATAGTATCTAAGTTAAATTCTTTCTCAGACCTTAATTGATTTTATATCTAACCTTCATGATTCACTCCATCTGAAAACATGAAGCAGGAGACCAAACATGAAACTTAAAGCACTATCACTAGCTGTCCTACTAAGCAGCTCTTTCGCCGCTAACGCAGCAACGTTCAGCAAGCCTGATGCAGCATTCCTAGAAGGCGCAGCAGCGTCTGGTATGCCAGTAGAACTATGGGACAGCGCAGAATATGCAGCGTCTTCTTTCCCAAATGCTTATAAGTTCACACCATCATACGAGATCGTAAAGTCTGGTCTTGCTCCTGAGCAATTCAAAACAGACAAGTCTCTAGACTTTGATAAGATCATGGTTCCTGCTATTGATGGTGAAATGTCTCTAAACGACTTCCTACGTGACCGTGTTAAGAACCACTCTATGGTTGTTCTTAAAGGCGACCAAATGCTGCACGAGCACTACTGGAACGGTATGGATGAGCACTCAACTCACCTAGACATGTCTGTAACTAAGTCTTTTACAGCAATGCTAGCAGGTATCGCAGCAGCTGAAGGCAAACTTGATATGTCTAAACAAGTTACTGACTACTTACCCCACCTTAAAGGTACCGCGTGGGATGGTGCGACAGTTCAAGAAACTGCCGACATGCGTACTAACGTTATCCAAGAGATCCAAAAACACAAGTCTTGGGATACTCGCATGACTGACTCTCAAGGTTGGAACGGCGATTTCTCAAAAACTTACCCGAACGGCATCAACGACTACTTCCCAATGGTAAAAGAAGTATCTGCACCAATGGGCTCTAAATACTCTTACCAGTGCATCAACACTGAGGTTCTAGGTAAAGTTGTAGAAGCAGCAACTGGTGAGAAACTGGCTGACCTTCTAGAGAAGAACTTCTGGGGCAAAGTAGGTATGGGCGAAAACGCACACTACCAAGCGGACTTCGCAGGTAACCCAGTTGCTTCTGGCGGTCTGAACGCAGCAACAAAAGACCTTGCACGCGTTGGTCGCATGCTAATGAACAGTGGTAAGAACTACAAAGGCGAGCAAGTCGTTCCTGCTGAGTTCATCAACAACATCCTAGAAGGTAACGACGAAGTACGTGCTGCATGGCTGAAAGGTAAAGAGTCTGCACTGGCTGAAGGCTGGTACAAAGACCAATTCCGCTCGCTAAACATTGGCGGTCGTCAAATCATGGCGATGGTTGGTATCCACGGTCAGGTTGTCGCAATGGACCACAAAACAGGTACTGTTGTCGCAATGAATGGTGGCTACCCTCAAACTGAAACACCACGCATGGCTATCGCTATCTTCTACAAAGCGCTACCAGCAATCTTCGCAGCAGCTGACGAAGTAAAATAATTACTGCGGGGTAACTCGCTTAAGTAATCAACCCAATATTAATCCGGTGTCGAGAAATCGACGCCGGATTTTTTATGCCGATGGCTAATTAATCAGTTGATTGTTCAAGCTATGATTTGATATAGGACCACTTCAAAAATTGTGATATCGTTTGCGCAAACGTTGCAATATAACGTGATATAAATCACATTTACTATTTCTTAGGTAGTCCCCATGAAATTTAAAGCACTTTCAGCACTGTTTGCTGCTTCTCTATCCTTTAACGCTTTTGCTGGTGTTACTGTGAAAGAAACCAACCACTTCCAAGACGTGGCGAAGAAAGTTGAAGAACTTAAAAAAGCTGGTGAGAAGCCACTAATCGTTCTAGATATCGACAACACACTTCTAACTTCTTCTGCGGACATTGGTGGTGACATCTGGTACCAGTGGCAACGTGGTAAGCTAGACGTTAAACCACAAGGTGATGATAAAGTAGATTGCCTATTTGAAGACTCTATTGGCCTGCTATACGAACTCGTGCCAATGGACCTTATTGAAGAAAATGCACCTGCGACAGTACGCAGCTGGCAGGACAACGGTCTAACTGTTTTTGCTCTAACTTCTCGTTCACCAAACTACCGTTATGCGACTGAGCGAGAGATGTACCGCAACGGTTTCGATATGAAGCTAACTCCACTTAAGGAGAAAGGCTCAGATGAGACTCCAATCTACATCGAGAAAACTCAGCGTCCACTAAGCTACATCAACGGCATCATGATGACGACTGGCATGCACAAAGGTGAAATGCTTCAGCACATCCTTGCGAAAACTGAGCAAGAGTTCACTTCTGTGATCTTTGTTGATGACAGCAAGCACAACATCGTTGCGATGGAAGAGTCATATAAAGACAACAACGACGTTGATATGACCATCTTCTATTACACCAAAGTTGAGCACGACCGTATCGAGAAGAACGGCGCTGTTCTAACTCAAGAGCAAGCCGACAAAATGGCAAGTGACTGGAAAGCGCTGAACAAAACGCTCGATAAAATCGCACCGGCGCGCGTTGGTGATGTTTGCCTAGGGTTTTAATCTAGCCACTTTAAAAGGCTTCACTTTTTGTGAAGCTTTTTTGTTACCCCATGAAAAAGCGCCCTTAGAGAAAACTCTAAGGGCGCTTTTCGAAATACTTAACTCTTATACGAAATCTTGACGCATTGGCGTGAAGTTATCGATAAGCACGCCTTTCTCAAGACACTTAGCACCGTGCATGATGTTTGGCTCTTTGTAAATTGTATCACCAGCAACAACGATCTTAGTTTCGTCGCCTACAGTGAATTCAAACTTACCAGACACTACGTAAGTTAGCTGCTCGTGTGGGTGGTTGTGCATAGCTGCGACAGTACCTGTCTCGAAGTACACTTCACAAGTCATCATGTTATCGCTGTAAGCAAGAACTTTACGTGAAAGACCGCCACCTAGATCTTCAATAACAACGTCTTTGTTGAATACGAACATAGTTATAACCTTTTTCTTCCAGTGCACTAAAGCGTTTGATCGATACGATTAGTGATAATTGTTAGGCAAGCCATCAAAGGCTCACCGATTGAATTTATTCTATGATCAACAAGAACACATTAATCATTTTGTATTACAAATACTATATGAAGTGATGCCGAAAGTAACGTGCTAAGCGCCAAAATGAGATTTAGATCAAACTTATTTACCCGTGACACCTATCAATAACTAATACAAAAAAGCTCTGCAAATCCATGCAGAGCTTTTAAGTTGCTAGTTTTTGAACACTAGCGATTAAGGACAGTCACCTAAGCACGTCACTGAGGACTAGGCAGCAACCATGCACCGCCCTTAATTTTTCTCAGCTTAGAAGTAGATACGTGCACCTAGTGCGAATAGGCCTTCGCCATCATTGCTACTGGTGTTGATTCCAGTCGTTGTGAAGCTTTGAGACTCGCCTTTCTTGTAACCATATTCGCCGTACACACGTGCGTATTGGTTAAACTTGTACTCCCCACCAACGTAGCCGTAAGTTAAGTCATCTTTGTCACTGTTGGTGCTCTTTTCTTGTACTGTGTACTCAAAACCTGTGTAGATTGAGGTTTTTTCTGCCACTGGTAGTTTTGCAGATAGAGATAGAGCGCCTTCATCGATGCTTTGCTCTGGAGTAGAGTCTAGTTTTTCTTGCTTCGCTGCATAGTAAGTCGCAGCGACTACACCACCAGCAATTGCATATTCTGCTGTGACTTCAGCATAAGTGTTACGTAGATTTACTTTGTCGCCACTCGCAAGCTCGTACTCTTTCGCAGTATCACGACCAGCACCTACATGTACTAGGAAATCACCAAATTCCTTGGCAACGTATAGCTCAATCAACTGGTGCTTGGTTGCTTCTTGCTCAACACCGTAGTTCGCCGCGAGTTTAAAACCTTCGCTTTCATAGACGTATTTGATCAATGAGCTATGTAGACCGTCGTTTAGCGTTTTGTAGCGCAGCGCATCACCACCGTAAAAGTAGGTAAAATCCGCACCAGAAAAGTCATCTGCAACAGTCCATTGACGACCCATGGTCACCTGACCAAAATCGCCCGCAAGACCCACATAGTGAAGACGGCTGTATAAGTCCAGATCCGAAGAGCCTGCATACAGACCAAATTCTGCTTTACCAATGGCACGCAGGTTTTCATCAACGTTAAAATCAACAGCGATACCTGCACGTGAAGAACCCGCTTCTAGTTTTGATTTACTTAGTGCAGATTCAGGATGATCCGAATCAAGGAACTGAGCGCGAAGCTGACCATAAAAGTCAACGCTACCTGCTTCTGACTGGTGAATATTTACAGCCTGTGCAGCAAAAGAAGAAACTAAAAGAGATGGGATTACCGCTGCTAGAAGTGTTTTTTTCATGAAACTTTCCTGTCTGTCATGTTTTGTAATGCCCCACATATCCGCTGTGGGTTGATTACAAGCTAGCAATTAAGTTCCTTGTCAACAATAGGTATTATATCACACCTATGTAAAAACCTTGTAAAGACACCATCTATATCCGTTCAATCTTCGTTCAAAATAATTTGACATAAAACTTATTTTCAGGAGAGATTTTGACTACCCATCAGAAATGAAATCTTACATTGCAGCAACAAGATAGATAATGTAACCATAAAACAACCAATATTTAAGTGAAATAGTTTAAAAATCGCAGATCTTTAATACATAAAGGGGTTCAATAAACTGAATCAATACTTAGAAAGTGTCAATATTTCACATTAAAACAATGTTTTTGATGTGTCTCACATATTTGCATCCTGCCTAGCGAATTAAACTTAATGATTCCATGAAGAATCAATCTCCACTCCTCTAAAAAGAACGTATGGAGTCGCTTAAAGCTAACAAGTAAAAGTAGAAGTGCTATTAAATGATACAGAGTGAAAATCGTTGACCAATAATTGGGCTTGGATGAAATTCTATGCACTTATAATGTGCATTTTACAACCGACAAGATTTCTCCAACCTCCTTTTTTCAGTATTGGAAGCGAATGTAAGCCACTGAATAATAAAAGCATTAATTTTAAACTCGAAAAAATTCGAGTTTTGGCATGCGTTATGCTCAGACCAATTCATCGCTCAAGACAGCCATGGATGGAATATTTATGTCGAACTCAATCACCACTGTAGACTACACCACTCAAGAACTTTTACTTCTAGCTCATAAAGCCATTGGCCATTGGGGGCTAGAGCCTTCTACTGAAATAAGGCTGATCAAACATCGTGAAAACGCAGTATTTAAAATCTTTAGCCGACAAGGTACTTACGCAATGCGTATTCACCGATTTGGCTACCATACGGATCAAGAACTGCTTTCAGAACTGCACTGGATACATGCAATCCCAAATGGTGAGCTGTTCACCGCTGATGTGTTACCAACGCTCAATGGTGAGCTGTTCCTTAACCTTGCCTTGGAAGTTGGCATGCAACCGCTACAGATCGATTTATTAGAATGGGCAGATGGTGCGCCTATTGCCACTATTGAAGATGGGTGCGATGACATAGAACTACTCGAATCAACCTACCACCAAGTAGGCCGCTTAATGGCAATGACACACAATCATGCTGAAGAATGGACACCGCCAGCAGATTTTGAACGTCATAGTTGGGACGAGCAAGGTATCTTTGGGCCAAACTCACTTTGGGGCAACTACCAAGATTTAACCCAACTTAGTGACGAACAAACTCAGCTCATCGACAAAGCTTGTCGCCTCGCCCGCAAAGATCTACAACAATACGGTAAAGATTCTGATCGCTATAGCTTGATCCATGCGGATTTCCTGCCAGAGAACTTACTTAAATCAGACAAAGGCATCTGCCTAATCGATTTTGACGATGCGGGATTTGGTTGGTTGCTGTTTGATATCGCAACGGCAGTATTCCCGTACCTAGGGGAAGATCACTTTGAACAGGTGCTTGATGCCATTCTCGTGGGCTACATGGAAGTCCGCCCGATGGATGACAATCACCTAGACAAACTTCCTCTCTTCCTATTTATCCGCTCAGTAACTTATCTCGGCTGGATGCATACTCGTCGTGACTCTTCTACCGCAAAAGAGATGACAGGCATGGTGATAGAAGCTGCGACTGCGCTCGCTGAGCAATACCTTTCTCTTCAGCCACAAGGCTCTATGCTAGGCAGCGCCACCACAGACCTTAATGACTATGATTTGGAAGATCAGTCACTTACAACACTGGTAGAACAACGTCGTGCGAGTGTTGGAGGAAGCTTTCTATTCTATAAACAGCCGCTAGTTGCACAGCGAGGCGAAGGTTGCTACTTGTTTGATCATCAAGACAATGCGTATTTAGACTGCTACAACAATGTGCAAAGTGTTGGCCACGCAAACAGTGCGGTCGCCAATGCAATCTTTGAGCAACTCAATCAGGTTAATACTCATTCCCGTTACTTAAACCCAACGCTTTCACACTATGCTAGGCAACTTACATCTACTATGCCCGAAGGACTGGACGTAGTATTTTTTACCAACTCAGGCAGTGAAGCCAACGACCTTGCGATGCGAATTGCCACCACTATCAGCGGGCGTTCTGGTGCTCTGGTTATGGATGCGGCATATCACGGCAATACTCAGTTGATCGATTGTTTATCGCCAGCGACACATAAACTCAACTACAGACCACTTGCCGAGTTTGTCGCAACCCTCCCTTTGCCAAAAGATGAAACCGCAATCGATCAGCAGCTTACTGATGCAATAAACGAGTTAGAGGATAAGCAGCACCCAATCGCAGCCTTCATGTGTGACTCCATTTTTGACTCATACGGTGGGCATATCGCCCCAGAAAACTTCTTTGCTAAAACTTACACCAAAGTAAGGGATAATGGCGGTTACTGCATTGCCGATGAAGTTCAATCAGGGTTTGGCCGTACTGGGAAAATGTGGGGCTTTGAGCAATATCACGTCGTGCCCGATATGGTGACACTAGGTAAACCTATGGGGAACGGCTACCCAGTGGGCGCTGTAGTAACTACCCAAGAGATCGCCGCAAAATTCATGCAGTCCACTGTTTACTTCAATACCTTTGGTGGCAACGCCGTATCTTGCGCTGCTGCTAGTGCGGTACTTGAACAAATCGAGCAGCAAGATTTGGTAACCAATGCAGCCAAAATGGAGCATCTATTATCGATTGGCCTGCATAACCTTGCCAATCGGTTTAGCTTCATCACCAACATTCGTGGCAGAGGTCTGTACTTCAGCTTTGATATCCAGAGTGACGGAGAACCAGATCATCAGCTCGCCAGCTTGATCCCGGATGCGATGAAAGAGCTCGGCGTACTAGTAGGTCTGACTGGTACAGAAGGTTGTAGTATCAAGATCCGTCCGCCACTCGTGTTTGGTTTGAACGAATGTGAAACGCTTCTGGCTGCCTTTCAAAAAGTATTTTCACAAATCCATCAGCAAGTTAATGCTGCTTAAACAATAATCAATTTACAATGTAAATCCGGTGTTATTCGCACCGGATTTTTTCTATTCTAAACTTTATCAATAGACATTAAAAAATTAGGAATCGACGATGAAGCTGTCTGCCCTTCCAATAGTATTGATTTTTGGTTCTTTAACTGCGGTGGCTGAAACCGAACATTACGTTCGCTTTGAACATCAAGGCAATATTCAGCATGGAAAGCTCGATGGTGCGACCGTCTATCCTATTGAAGGTGACCTGTTTGGAGAGCACAAAGTCACGAACACACCGCTCGACTTAAACGACATTGAGGTGCTCTTACCCACAACACCTGAAAAGGTATTTGCTGTCGGAATGAATTTCGCTAGTCATCTCGCATCTCCTTCCAACCAAGCGCCGCCCCTGTTTCTTAAACTGCCTTCATCTTTGATCCTCACAGGAGACACCATTCAAGCCCCCAAAGACGCTCGCAATGTGCACTTTGAAGGAGAATTGGTATTGGTGATTGGTAAACAAGTTCGCAATGTTTCGCAGCTGCAAGCCAAACAAGCAATTTGGGGGGTAACCGTAGGAAATGACTTGACCGAACGCAATTGGCAAGGTTCAGACTTGCAATGGATGCGAGCAAAAGCCGCAGACGGATTTGGCCCAATCGGTGCGACGATTGTCACTGGCGTTGATTATGAAAATGTAGAACTCACCACACGTTTAAACGGCAAAATCGTGCAGCAAGAGAGCACCAAGAATATGATCCACAGCCCCGCCAAAGTAGTGAGCTATTTAAGCCAATATTTTACGCTCAAACCTGGAGACCTGATCTTTATGGGCACACCGGGACGCACACAGTCGCTCAAAGATAACGATGTTATTTCGGTATCTATTGAGCAGGTGGGAGAAGTCAAAAATAAAATTAGGTTTGATTAATCAGGGTAACGTTTTTGCCAATACCTCAACCCCTCCACAACTCCTTGAGCGTGGCTGGCTTTGGCAAGGTACACATTCTCATTTTCTACTAGGTGCTTAACTTCTGGGAAGTGATTGGCGACCAGCACGGCATTAATGCCTTGCATCGTTAACATTGCCGTATCGTTGGCGGAATCACCAGCCACCACGACTTGATTAGGAGCCAGTTCATACAAAGCCATTAGGTGTTCCAGAGCACTAGCTTTGTTTATGCCTGCTGGGGTGATATCTAGAAACCAGTCATGTGAATAAGTCATATCCACAGCAAGACTTTGTTCTTCAATCAGAGCTTGAAGCTTGCTGACTTGCTCTAACGTTAGCTGCCCTTCGTAAGTCACCTTGTAATCACTCTGGTGCTGGGCAACCTGCTTACCCAAAAAGCCCAATGTTGCTAGCACATCAAGGGTTTGTTCACGATCCCACATTCGCAATCTGTTTTGCCAATCAAGGTCAACCGAGTGCGAGCCACAGTGAAAGACTTGGGTGCCCACATCGCTGATGATACTGCTCGCTGTGGGGTAGTCATGCTCTGACAAGCCTCGCTGAATCGATGAAAACGTGCGACCAGTCGAAACCACAAAACGAATATCAGGTGCTACCTGCATCGCCTGATAAAGGTGTGACACATCTGCGTCGCCACCACCATGAATGGTGCCATCGAAATCACATACTAACATTTTGATCATGCGAGAAACCCTTGCTTGTTAATACACGAAAGACCCAGCACACCGCTAGGCCTTCCCTTTATACGTGTTCTACCCTATTTTAGGATCTGTTTAGCGGCGGTATCTAGCGCCTCTTTGACCCCTTGCTTGCCTAAGATAGCACTTTCAATCGCCGCCCCTTCGGCAAACCAGTATCCTGTCATTTGCGGGATATTTGGCATGATTTCACCATTCGCCGCGTTGATCATGGTTGAGCGAATTCTCTCGTCACTTTCAATGATCTTCTGGAACGACTTCAACGCCACAGCGCCTAGTGGTTTATCATCGTTCATGATTTTTAGTGCGCTGTCTTTGTATAGATAGTTTTCAAAAAACTCTATCACCAAATCTTTGTTCGGACTGGATGCGTTAATACCACCACTAAGCACGCCGACAAACGGGTTGCCTTTACCACCATTTAAGGTCGGTAACACTGCTACCCCATAGTTAACCCCACGTTTATCCAAGTTGCCCCAAGACCAAGGACCGTTTATCGTCATAGCCACTTGCCCTTTACTGAACTCAGATTCCGATACGGAATAGTCCATATCCGGATTCACCACGCCTTGGTTCACCATATCGACAAGAAATTGCAGCCCTGCAATCCCTGCATCATTGTTCACCCCAGTATGAGCCGCATTATAGCCACCTTCTACTTTCTCAAAAGCGTATGCGCCACCAGCAGAGATCATGGGCCATGTAAAGTAAGCATTTTTCACATCCCACATGATGGCTTGCTTACCTTGCGCTTTCATCTGCTTATCAATTTGCGCAAGCTCCTCCCAACTCTTTGGAGGCTCTGGCAATAGATCTTTGTTGTAAATCAGCGATGGTGTTTCAATCGCTAGGGGGTAGCCATAAATCTTGCCATTCACCGACACCGCATCCCAGCTAAAATCCACCAATTTATCCTTAAACTCTTGGCTAGGATTTAACTCATAAAGTAACCCCGATTCAGCGTAACCACCAAAGCGGTCGTGAGCCCAAAAAATCACATCTGGACCGCCACCTGTTGCAGCGTGCTGTTGGAATTTCTCTTCCAACGAATCAGGGTGTTGAACAATCACGGCAACTCCAGTGTCTTGCTCAAACTGTTTGCCGATTTGAGCAAGTCCTTCGTAGGATTTATCCCCGTTGATCCAAATGATGATTTCGCCTTCCTCCATCGCACTGACAGACGGAGCAAGCAAAACAGAAAGTGTACAAATTGAGAGGGTATTAAGTAGGGCTTTCATTATATTTATTCCTTCAAATCTGGTCCGAACCAGTGGATAAGATGTGCTAAGCCCTCTCATCTTATGAACGTCCCAATGAGATAGAAAATAAATTAAATTAGCCATGATATAGTCAAAATCTATACCAACCTAAGACTAGGCTTAACCGCTACTCCAGAGCCCTTGATTCAACAGGCCCACTCACCTGAACTAACAAAATTGTTATAAGTTTTGATTAAACAGATATGTGATTTGTGGCTCAATGAGAATGTACCTTCCTATTGGGGACAGACACCTAAATCAATAGCTATCAATAGGACCAGCCGCTTCGTTTACGAGATAATGAAACAAGGACAGACACCGATGCTCTATGGCTGAAACTCCACGTTTCGCTGTGATGCAGTTCCATCAGTTCGTTCCTGCGATCGTAGAAGCGCTAACGAAATAAGATAGTAGGTTGGTCACTAAGAGTTGCTTAGTGACCAACCTACCACATAAAAAACGAGCTATTTCTGGCTCGTTTTCTCGCTTGAAAATGGTCTCCTCAATTTGAGGACACACACCGAATCAAAAACTAGCCTACTCGCCCATTTCATTATTAGCTGTTCCTTGATGGAGGACAGGCGCCTAAACCACTCGCTCACGAGAGTTAACACACAAAGTCAAGAACTCCGTCGTTCAGTAACTTGTAAACAAATATGTCTAAGTTAGTCCAACACAATTGACCAGCATTAGCTGGCGTGGGGTGATTTAAGGTTTTAAGGTGTGCTTATTCGAGATGATAGAGGTGAAGTTTGGATTTCCCCAAAGCCAATTTTGCCTGCCCTATTAGACTAGCATTACCAATCGCTGTTATTTTTTGCTTTTCCAATTGAGTACAGACCTTTAACCAACTCACATGAGCGATGTTAAGCCTAATAAGTATCGGGGGTAACGTTCTGTCCATTGTGCACTTATCTGGCCTTAATTGACGAGCGGTCCAATCGACCAATTCAATGTAGTCGATAAGCTTAAATGGCAATCCATCTTGTACTTTATCCTCGACAGTACCAACAAACGGATATAGACACGGTGCGGTTTCGAGGTTATTGCGCAAAGCAGAAATACGAGTTCTTATTGATGTAAATGCTGAATTCTCAGGGGTTTTAGCTTCACCTGCCCGTACAGGGTTTAAGTCAACATAGGCCATCGCTGCTGCGAGTGCTTTTTCATCAAGCAATGCTTGGCTTTTGAAACGGCTTTCCCAAAAATGGCCAGTACACTTGTCTTCTCGATTGGCTCGACAGGCAATGTCATAATTGAGTTCTTTCATAAACCAGCTCAACGACCACAAACGTTCACGCCAAACTTCTATTATCTCCAAGCACTTTAGTTTTTCTGCTTCACTAGATAGTTGATTTTGTTGCCACCTCTTAATAATCACAGGAAGTTTGTGCGCTAGTCCCCAACGTTTAATCACTTCATCTGGTGTTAAGGCTTGGGCCTTATTTCGGTTGACGTGCAGAACTAAATGAAAGTGATTGCTCATCACAGCATATGCACATACATCAATACAGTATGTATAAGTAAGTGATTGAATTTTTTCTTCGACCCAAGATCGTCGATGCTCGTAACTAGTGTTAGTCAGCTTATCTACACCACACAAAAAGCTGCGTCTCACGCAACGAGAAACACAGTGGTAATAGGAAGTGGCCTCAACGGACACGAGCTTACTTCTAGCAGTAGTCATGAATGTAAGTAGCAATGAGTTTGCCAATAATTTAGCAATTGAGCTCCCGAGAAAATGCGTGTGCTATCCGCTTAAAGGAGAATTCAGTCAAAATTCATACTTTCGGTGTGTGTCCTCATAATAGAGTCAGCTTTTGGTGTCTGTCCTCTAAATAAAAAAACCGAGTGCTTCGCCAGCACTCGGATTTATGTCACTTAATTGTGTGATTCTAGCGCTCCTGCAAATTAATGCTCAGCGCCAACAACGATCACATAAACATCAGACGAAACACTGCCATGCGTTGTCCAATCCCCTAGGCCAAGTGAGTCGTTGCTTTGCTCTTGCAGCAAACTCTTAACCGCAATACCTAGATTATCGTATCTCCAAGAGGTCATTGCGATGGTCTCTTTGAGGTTTACAGGCGTGTTATTCGCATCTTTTGCATTGGAAATAACGATATCGCCGTCTACATAATCCCACGTACCGATGCCAACACTTTGTGAACCTTCTTTCACGTTAACGCTGCGCTGTCCGTTTGGCTGATCATAGAAGACGTAGCTTTGGTTCAAGTTTTTCAGCGTGAAGTGTTTCACTGGCTCGTTTAATAGCAAAGTGGTAACTGCTGATTCAATGTTCATGACAGTATTGCTGGCTGCTTTACAATCAGTAATCGCTGCTTGGTATTGTTCAATGCTCGATAGAGAAATCGGATTGTCGTTAGAATCCCTTGAGTCATCCCCTGTTGTACAAGACTGAACACCTTGATGCTCTATACGTGCCGCAAGTGGTGCCATTTTGTCTGCGAATGCCGGAGCGAGATCAGCGCTAATGGTGTAGAACTTACCATTAACCAAGTTTTCTTCACCTGTACCAGAAAGGCTGTTGAATTGAACCGTAGGCTGATTAGTCTCACTATTAACCGCACACACTGTCGATATCGCTGTTGCACGATTTTCATTAGACAGATAGAAGGTCGGATAGATGCTCATCACATCATCACACGTTAATGCTGATGCAAAAGAGACGCTGGCAAATGGCTGGTTATTCAACGCATTAAGACCATTAAGCATCACGCTTGTTGCTGGGTCTATATAACCATTGTTATGCCACAAGAAGGAGCGGTAAATGGTGCCTGATGCACGCATGTTCAAGGTGCTTTCCACATGTTTACTGGTAGTAAAAATATCCCCTAGCCATACCGTAGCTGCGCCGTTGGTTTGACTAGTTTGCGAGGTTGCTTTGATCAAGTAACCCTGACTGAAGTCATACGCTTTAACAATAGAGATATGATCCACTTCGTCTGAAGTGCCATCATTAACTACCGTTTTGATGATATCTCCTTCAACACTGTAAGTGCCCACTTGTAGGTTAGGCTCAGAACAAGTGTAGTCGGTACTAATATCAGAGAAATAAAGGACGTTGTTTTCAAACTTAAGTGAGTAACACCCAAGCATCGGATGCTCTGCTACAGCGCTGTTTTCAATAGAGTAAAATACCTTGTTTTCCAGAGGGTGAGTTACCGCAACATCTGATGGTTTGATGGTATAGAAGATATTAACACTGGCTTGATCTTGGTTAACTGCATCTTGTGCCCACACTACCAAGTTAAACTCACCATCAACTGTTGGAGTACCTTTAATTACCAACTGACCACTACTGATGGTTGCACTCATACCCGGGGCATCTGTATCCGCATTGATGGTTAACGCCGCAACATCTTCGTCAATGAACAAGCCGTCTAAGCTGAAGGTCTGCTCTGGGAATTCAACCCCTTTGGTAAACTCGATCGCTTTAATGGTCTCAACAAATGTCGCTTTAGTCTCTTCGTCGACACTTGGCGCAAGATCTGGAGAAGTAAAGGTAACTTTCAGCTCCACAGGGTTGGAGCGAGCACCGTGAGAATCGATAGCAAAGATATAGAAAGTGTAAACCCCGGCTTTATCATGTTTGATATTGAAGAGCACACCTTCATTACTGAGACTCACGCCATTTTGATACTCAGAGTCAGTAGATACTTTAAGGGTGAATGAATCACCGCTATCAACATCCTCAAACGCCAAACCGTACTGTGAAGCGAGGTTAATACTGGTGGTGCCACCGACAGAAATTTCAGACTTAAAGGTGAGATCTTTCGCACCAATACTCTTAGGTCGGTGGTTAACAGTGATTGGATCAACACTACCATCTTCTTTGATGTCGCCGACAACCGGATTAAAACCTTCAAGCTCGTCAGCACTGGTTTTGTCCTTAACTTCCGTCGCCACTTGCTTAACAATCGTCAGTTTAGACTCTGGGCTGATGTTGGCTTTATCGTGGTTATCGACCAGCACTTCACCAATCACTTCAAGCTGCTTACTCTTCAATGCATCTTGCGGTGAGTTGGTGGCAGAAAGGTAATCACCAAAAGCATCATCATTATCAACAGGGATGCCGCTCTCAACTAAGGCATCAACAACGCTTTTTTGCGCCGCAGCTAAGTCTAACGTTGAGTCGTTTTCTAGCTTTTCTACCACTAAGTTTGTCAGAGGGTTAACAACAACTGCACCCGCTGGTGCTTTCAATGTGAAGGCACTTTCAACAACACCACGGGTCATATCCACCGTTGTGCCAGGCGTTGCTGTCACACACAATGGTTTATCTTTATATTGACCATCAACTTTCAATTGGCCTTTTTCATCCGTCACACCAAGATCGGTTTCACAAACGCCATTGTTATCGTTATCTACCTTAACGCTTGCTTTATGCAAGTAGCCATCTAAAGCCGTGACTGTAAAGCCTGTTACTGGTGTAGGGTTGCCAGAGTCAGTAGATGAATCCGACCCTCCCCCACAGCCCGTCACTAATGCTGCTGTTACTGCCGCAGCTACCATGGTTTTGTTGTTATACAACCAACGTGTGTTCATCCAACATTATCCTTAATTACTTATAAATAGACTTATCTGGTCCGACATCTGCCCTGCCCGAACCGGATATGCAATCATAGGATATTAATTAAGTTGATATCATTGATATTTTATATAAAAGCGATCGTAATCACTTAATTTTATGAATGAGCAACACAGGAAACATTGACCTTACTAATCAATTAGATAGTGAACTGAGATTAGACCTATTGCAGGATGCCATACCCTATAAAAAGCACAAACGCAGGTTCTTACCCACTGACACATTTGCGGTAATTTGAGCTAAATCATTAACCAAAATTATCCTAGCAATAACTATTGATAATCATGAATTATCACTATCTGAGCTAACATGAATTATCACTTATTGAAGACATAGAGAAAGTCATGAAAGCCATCACTTACCAAAAATCTCAAGATACCTTTACCGTCACGCAACTAGATACTCCAAGCATTCACAAGCCATATGATGTATTGGTTAAGGTGGACGCCGTTGGACTTAACCCAGTCGATGCCAAAGTGCATTTGTGGAACAGTATGGTTGATGGCTTTGATGACTCTTTTGTTGGTGGGTTGGATGTCTCTGGTGAAATCATCGCCCTGGGTTCAGCCGTAGAAGGCTGGAGCATTGGAGATAAGGTACTTTATCACGGTAATATGACACGCACTCAAGGCGGCTTTGCCGAGTTTGCAGTTCAGGACGCTCGAACCTTAGTTGCTCACCCAAATGTCTCCCCAGAGGTTGCGGCTGCAACGCCTTGTGCTGCATGGACTGCATACCGAGCACTAGTCGATAAGCTTGCTATCGAGCAGAGAAATTCCATCTTCATCGCAGGGGGCTCTGGCGGTGTGGGAAGCTTTGCGATTCAAATGGCTAAGCACTTTGGGGTAGAAACCATTATCACCAGCTGCTCTGAGCGCAACCATGAGTTCGTTAAACAACTCGGCGCCACCCATATCCTTAATTATCAATCACAAGATATCGAACAAGAGGTGATGCAAATCACCAATGGGATTGGTGTTGATGTCGCCCTAGATTGCGTGGGTGGTGACAACGACAAGCTATGCGCTGCGGTACTCAGCTTTGAAGGTGAAATGGTTGAACTAGTAAAAACCGTCGAGCCTGCGAGCTACCATAATGCCTTCCTACGAGGACTCACTTTTCACCAGCTCAGCCTTGGCTCTGGACATCGCAATGGCGAGAAAGGCTTACAATCTCTGGTCAATGCTGGGAAACAAGTTTCGGCATTACTAGAGCAAGGCGTACTTACCGTACCTAACCTTCAAATCATCACTCTCGAACAAGTTGGAGATGCATTGAAAGACATGCGTAATCAGCGAACCGTAGGGAAGATTGTGGCGAAGCTAGATTAATACATAATTGATGAATCGCAGAATCTTGACCATAGACTCCTATCTAGGAGTCTGTGACCATTTCTACACTCGATATTGCTTGGATTATAGCATTGGCTATACAAGAAGCACCACGTCGGCTCACTAATACAAATACTATAAACAATATCCGTCAATCGGAGCTTTATTCCGCTAACTCCAACTGCCAATACCCCACCGAGCGCTTTTCACCAAACTTCACTCCGATATTGGCAAACTCGCCAACTTTCTTGAAACCAAGGCGCTCGTGAAGTCGGATACTGGCAGGATTTGGTAGGGCAATAACACCGATAACATTGGTAAAGTTATCTTGTTTTAGTCGCTCAAAAAGTGCGGTGTAGAGTGCGATGCCAAGTCCTTTGCCAGTGTGTCGGTGCGATACATAAACTGAAGGTTCAACGGTAAAGCGGTACGCCGAGCGAGCTTTCCAAGTGCTAGCGTAGGCATAGCCGACCACCTCTCCATCTATCTCCATCACAAGCCACGGATATCCTGCAGCCACAACTTGCTCCACTCTTTTTGCCATCTCACTTGAAGCCACTATTTCTTCTTCAAATGAGATAAAAGTAGATTCTACATAGTAATTGTAGATATCGGCGATGGCTGCCGAGTCCGAGAGATTCGCTTCTCTGATATTCATGTCCCCCTCCTTGGCGATCAAAATCATACAGCTTGGCTTAACCTACCACTAGATGCTCAAATCGGCGACAAACAATTAGAGATTACTAGTCTCCCTAAATCAATTACAACTTCACCGCAAACGCTTCATAGGGCGATAAATTAAGCTCAGCGCCAAGCTTGGTCGGTATCTCGTAATTACCAATCAAGCCCGTGACTTTAAATTGCTGATATTGCTCTGGTACAGATAAACTTACTCTCTCACCACTAAAGTTATTAACCACTAGCAAGCGCTCGTTTTGATACTCTCTTAGATAAGCAAACACCTGCTCACTGGCATCCCACAGTGGGGTAAAGTTTCCATACACAATAGCTGGGTGCGCTTTGCGCAGCTCGATCAGCTTTTGGTAGTGGTAGAACACCGAGTTGGGATCATTAAGTGCGGCATCAACATTAATCTCAGGGTAATTTGGGTTGAGCTTGATCCACGGCTGACCATCGGTAAAGCCAGCGTTTTGGGCGCTGCTCCAATGCATCGGTGTACGGGCGTTATCCCGACCATTTTCATGAATAGCGGCCATCATCTGTTCATGACTGACACCTGCCGCCGTTTTTACTTGGTAGAAGTTGCGGGTCTCAATGTCTTGGTAGTCTTCCAAGGTGTCAAAGGCGACGTTCGTCATGCCAATCTCTTCGCCTTGATAGATGTAAGGCGTGCCCTTCAGAAAGTGAAGTGCCGTGGCGAGCATCTTGGCAGACTCAATACGATATTGACCGTCATCACCAAAGTTAGATACCGCACGTGGCAGGTCGTGGTTATTCCAAAACAGTGAGTTCCAGCCGTCATCTGCTAGCTCTTGTTGCCACTTAGTCAACACCCGCTTAAATGAGCGCAAATCCAAAGGTTTTGGGTCCCATTTGTCGCCATTATTCCAGCGCTGAGTAATGTGCTCAAACTGGAACACCATTGAAAACTCGTTGCGTTCAGGTTGGCTATAGAGCTTGGCAATTTCCGGTGTCGCCCCCCATGTTTCGCCTACAGTAATCAGGTCTTTACCACCAAACGTTTCTCGGTTCATTTGCTGGATCATCGGGTGAAGACGCTCACCATTATTGGTGATGCCCTTATCAATTTCTTTGCCAATCAAGTCAATGACATCGAGACGGAAGCCACCAATGCCTTTCTCGATCCACCAGTTCATCATCTTGTAGACCTCTTCGGCCACTTTTGGGTTTTCCCAATTTAGATCTGGCTGGCGTTTAGAAAACAGGTGCAAATAGAACTGTTGGGTGGTCTCATCCCATTGCCACGCACTGCCACCAAAAATGGAGTCTAAGTCATTGGGTGGGTTGCCATGCTCGTCTGCATCTCGCCAAATATAAAAATCACGATATGGGCTCGATTTAGAACTGCGAGCCGACACAAACCAAGGGTGTTCATCCGAGGTGTGGTTCACGACCAGATCCATCACAATTTTAATGCCGCGCTGTTTTGCCTCAGCAAACAGTCGCTCCATATCTTCCATAGACCCAAATTCTTGTGCGATGGCTTGGTAATCAGAAATGTCATAACCGTTATCATCCATCGGCGATTGGTACACAGGAGATAACCAGATAACATCAATGCCCAACATCTTTAGGTAATCAAGTTTACTTATAACACCGGGTAAATCACCGATGCCGTCTCCATTGGAGTCACAAAAGCTGCGAGGATAGATCTGGTAAACAACGGCATCATGCCACCACTGAAATTTCATAAGTTAACTGCCTAAAAAACTATTGAACATAGTAACGACTATAGTGTGATACTCACCACTTTAGAAATTGAACTTTTTTGCCATGATATTAATTATCTTGATATCACTGGATATAGCATGAACCGCGTACACCGATATTTTTTGATGGTAGCTCGTACCGGCAATATTAAAAAGGCCGCTGAGCAACTTTACGTCACCCAACCCGCCCTTACCTCAGCAATTAAAAAACTCGAAGCAGATATGGGCGTACCACTGTTAATCCGCCGCTCTAAAGGCGTTGACCTGACGGAATATGGTGAGGTGTTTTTGCGGTACGTGGAAGAAGAGCAAGACAAACATCTAACCATGATGCATAGCATCCAAGACATGTATCAGCGAGAGCAGGGAAAGCTTAAAGTTGGTGTAGGCGAAGTCTGGTGGGAATTGTTTGCTCGTCACAGTATTACCCAGTATCAGCAGCAAAACCCTAACAGCTCGCTTTACCTTGAGTTTGGCAATAACCTTGCGTTGATGTATCACCTCATCCAAGGAGACATTGACTTGCTGATTGGTCATGAAGTGACGGGGCTTAAAGAATCCATACCCGTGACATTTCGTCCGCTGCTCAATGACAGAGAAGCCATCTTTGTACGGGAAGGCCATCCCCTACTTACTCAGTGTGAAAAGAATATTGCAGACTTTCCAGTCATTCGGATCACGCCCGCTCATCAACGTCACCATTCGGTGTTAAACAGTGTCATCGACTTCACTAGCGAAATCCAAAAAGGGGTATCCGATACCTCAGTGGTTTATCAAGTTGACTCACTATTGGCGAGCCTTGATCTACTTAAAGCCACGGATGCCATTATGCCCTATAGCGATTGCATGCAAGCGTGGATGAAGAAAAATGGCATCGAGCTACTGTCCGTCAATCATGAACGAGTCGGCAATGTTGGGATATACCATAAGCGCCAGCTAGAAGATCAAAAGACGCTCGACTTAATCGATAAAATGCGTACTAGCGTCGAAATGTTAGCACTAAAACAAAGTTAAGCTTTAGCGAAATGCAGTCGATTATTGCACAGTAATATGAACAGGACGCACAGACCAATGAGTACAAAACTTACAAGGCCGTATAACGTCCACTCTATGCGGGCAGAATGCGCTCGTACCTGCGCCATGCGATTCTCTACATCTTGCGAGGCCTGCACAATAACTTTGTTTAGGGTTGAGAAGATTTGATGGTGCACCGACTCGAATGCAGGCGCAACTTTATTGCCCTCGGCATTGCCCTGCTCGATATAGATTCGGGAGAGTTTCACTGCGGTGCGATAATAAATGTCTAATTCTTTAGCGAGCTTTTGATAGAGAAGAAGATCTTCCGTTGGTAAGGCCTTCAAGTCCTCAAGCAATTGATTTGCTTGGTGGTAATGCTCGGTCGCTTCGCCTGCGTGCACATATTCGCCACGAGTGGCACTGGCGACCGCCAGAATGCGTTGGATCTCAAGTAGACTCTCTCTAAGTGCTATCCCTTTAGACTCTCGCACTTGAGCGACATTTTCTATATATGCAGAATTATTGCGTATGGTTTGAAGCTGAAATGCAATAAAAGCCGTGACGAAAACGATCGCCAATAGGGCCACTGCAACACTGATACGCACGTGACGAATTAACATTATATATGCCTGAGTTTTCTAGCCTAGCTTGCTCTTTTATCAGAGCTTGGAATCACTCAACTGTAACAAAAATGATTAGTGCTCACTCACAGTCAATGCCAATGGCACTCTATATTGTGATATGCATCCAGTTTATATGCCATCCTGTATAAATGAGCTAGCATATCGCAGGTGTTACTCACCATTTAGTCGTACATCAACTGCTTAGCTTTGTCGTCATCGAATTCTCGTACCGCTTTACGAGCGAGATGGCGAAATGGCAGCAATTTCACTAACTCCTCGAATGGCATAAACGCAAACGCCCAAAACACCGACAGTTCAAAATAAAGGATCGCCAATGCACATAGGGGGATGGATACAAGCCACTGACCAGTGAAGTTGATCTTAAACACCTCGGTGGTTTTTCCTAGAGAACGCATCACATGCCCATGCACAGTGTTGTAGCCTCTCACCAATGGCAACAAGATATATAAAGGGGCAATAATCGCCAACGCTTCATAGGTTGCTGGGTCAAGGTCGGGGTAAAAGTCATCCATCACAAAGCTCAAGCCAAGAAAGAACAAACAAGAGATAAATGACAAACCAACCGCTACGTTGATGCTCGCATCTATATTCTTGTCTAAATCATCCAAATTTTTAGAGCCGATCGCTTGGCTGATAGATATCGCCGACGACATCGCCCAAGCGGTGATAAACTGCGTACCCGCTCGAACCCAAGGGAAGATAAGGGTAATCGCTACATAGGAGTTGATATCGAGCTGCGAGTAGATCAATTGATAGATGGTAGCTCCAACCGACAAAATGGTCATGTTGGCCGCCACGGGAAATATCTCTTTAAAATGCGCCCAGCTATTGCTTTTCATTGAGGCATCTAGAGCACTCAAAGGCACATGCACAGCATCGTCAATACGCATGCAAAGTGCTAAGTAGGCCAAACGTAAACCAATCGCAATTAAGCTGCCCAGCGCAGCACCTTCCACGCCCATCCCTTGCCACTGACCAAACCCATAGATCATGAAGTAAGAAGATATGGCATTCACAGGCATCTCTAGTAAATAGCCCTTAAATGGCACCGTAGTGCGCCCAAGCCCGTTGAACAGTGCGATCATGACTTGTGTGATCGCATTCACCAACACGATGTGTTTACCGATAGCAAGATAGTCTGATATCTCAGCGTGTAGCGCTTGATGATCTGTCAGCAAAGCAATTAGCGGAGACTCAAACAAGGTAAGCAGCAACCAGAACAGTGATGCAACCGAGAAGTTGATCATCGCCCCCGACCAAAAACCTTTCGCTAAAGAAACTTGACTACCCGAGCCTGCCGCACGACTAAGAACCAATTGCGAGCCTTGAGCCAACGCCATTTGGATGCCTAGGATGAAGGCGATGATGGTTGTCGCAATACCCATCGCAGCCAATGATATTTCGCCCAGTGGGGAGACCAAAAAGGTATCTATCATCAACATGGACTGCATCAACAGGGCGTTTAATGCCATTGGCCATGCAATGGATATGTTTTTTCTTACGTAAGATTCGGATGCCATTTTTTGCTTGCTTTAGATAGTGAAAAAGCAGCAAAACTTAGTTTTGCTGCTGTGGGGTTTGTTAACCGTTGGCGACCTTGGCCAGTTTCTGATTGTCGTCGTTGAGGAGGAGTAAAGAGGCGTTTCTTGCTTTATCCCCGTCGCCACTCATGATGGCGTCGTAAATCATTTTGTGCTCTTCGAGACAGAATCGGCCCCCTTCAGCGGACATATCGATAAACTGTTTCAAAATGGTCGACAGTATATTACTGAACGGTATGTAAAAACGGTTGCCTGTGGCTAGGAAAATGGTTTGGTGGAACAACTGATCATTCACGGTCCATTCGTGATAATCAAAGCTATTCGCAGCCATCGTCATTTTCTGAAAAAGAACGGATAGCTCTTTACGTTGCTCGGCGGTGGCATGTTTTGCGGCTAGCGCACATGCTTCTGGTTCGATTGCTTTTCTAAGTCCCAAAAACTGGGTTAAAAAAATCTGGTTATCTTCTAAGTCCTGAATCCATTCAAGTAACTGCGGGTCAAGAAAATGCCACGCAGAGCGAGGACGAACCCGTGTACCTACTTTAGGTTTGGATTCAATAAGGCCTTTAGCGTTAAGCAGCTTAGTTGATTCTCTCAAAGCCGTGCGGCTAACACCAAACAATTCGCAAAGCTCAACTTCACTCGGTAGCTTTTCACCTTGTTTGATCTCACCAGAGAGGATCTTTCTCGCCATTTGCCGAGCAACCTGTACATGGATTTTCCGGCTTGAGTCAGCAACCAGAGAAAAAATTGCCATGGGGTGCTCCTGTGTATTTTAGTTTTCTCCCTAAATGAGAGAAAGTGCTGGGACGCTAAGCAGGCAGTCGCATAACGCCCCAATGATCATTAATTATTATTTTATTAGGGTGCCATTTGGCCGCCGTTAACATCCAGGATCTGACCTGTGATGTAACCAGCACATGCATGCGATGCAAAAAATGCAAATGTTGGTGCTACTTCTTCGATACGACCAAAGCGGCCCATTGGGATGCTATTAGCAATTGCCGTTTTTAGTTCATCAGACTTACCGTCGTGGAATGCCGTATCGATAGTGCCTGGAGAGACAATGTTGAAGCGAATATTGTCTTGGGTAAACTCTTTCACCCAGTTACGGTGAATGTCGTGTAGCCAAGCTTTTGATGCTGCGTAAATACCCGCACCAACACCGCCACCTTCACGTCCAGCAATTGAGCCGGTGCTGATCACGCAGGAAGTCTCGCCCGATTGCGCAGCAGACGCTCGAAGATGTGGGATAGAGAACTTAGTCGTCATTAGCGCCGAACGTGCGTTGAGATTCATGACACGGTCATAAAATTCATCGTCAATGTTTTCAAGCCCTTCACGACCACCCAAACCACCAGCGTTATTGATCAGCACATCCATGCCACCGAAACGTTCAACAAATTGGGTGACGAGCTTTTCGCAGTCGGCAGTTTCCATCAAGTTGGCTTGGAAAAATGCCGCCTCACCGCCCAGAGCGTTTAGCTCTGCCACTGCAGCTTCTGCGTCAGGGCCGGATTGATGGCTATTGATGCCCACTTTCGCCCCGTACTTGGCAAAAACACGTGCTGTCGCCAGACCCATACCCGCAGTTGAGCCTGTGATCAGAACACGCTTGCCTTTCAAATCATTAAACATGTTGAAAATCCTATGAGTATTTTTCAATTCTTATTTAATAATACAATATGGTTTATGTTCCACAGCGACATAGCTCAAATTTTTACACTATTTACCGAACATTCACCCGATAACTGTGAACACCATCAAGAATTTCATTTAATATCGAACAGGCTCTTGTATGAATTTTCTCCGCCAGATCAAAATGCAATTTGGCTAATAAGTAATACGTTTAAAACGTGCCGTTTTATAGAACAAAATAGATGTGGTGCTACATCACCTTTACAGCCTCCAGAGTTGGTGCGATCAGGGGTTAGTGCTATAGTCGCACTTAAATAATACATATTATGTCGGAAGCTAATAGCAATGAACGGTGAATTCAGATCAATCTCAGGCTCCAAGCGCAGCCTGCACGTGCAAGTCGCACGTGAAATCGCGCGTGGAATCTTATCTGGGGAACTCGCTCAAGGTTCAATCCTCCCTGGCGAAATGGTGCTGTGTGAACAATTCGGCATCAGCCGTACAGCACTGCGTGAAGCGGTAAAACTACTTACCTCGAAAGGCCTTTTGGAGTCACGCCCTAAAGTGGGTACGCGAGTGATTGACCGTGCTTACTGGAACTTCCTTGATCCACAGCTGATCGAATGGATGGACGGTCTTGCTGATACTGACCAGTTCTGTGGCCAGTTCCTAGGTCTGCGCCGTGCTATCGAGCCTGAAGCATGTGCACTGGCAGCTATTCATGCCACCGCTGAACAGCGCATTGAGCTTTCTGAAACTTTCCAAGAAATGGTTGAAGTCTCTGACGCTGAAGTTTTTGATCAACAAGCTTGGCTATCAGTCGATACTCGTTTCCATAGCCTCATCTTCAATGCCACGGGCAACGATTTTTACCTACCGTTTGGTAATATCCTAACCACCATGTTTGTGAACTTTATTGCTCACTCTTCTGAAGAAGGCAGCACCTGTATCGAAGAGCACCGCCAAATCTATGAAGCAATCATGGCAGGCAACTCGGATAAAGCGCGTATTGCGTCGGCAAACCACCTTCAAGAGTCGAAGCACCGCCTAACCGAAGTGGGTTGATTAAATAACCACCAACAAATTGACCTGTTTAGCCCAGTTAGTAAAAATCTGACTGCGACTAAGCAGGTTTTTTTATACTTTTTTTTCCTGAAACCCCGTTTGGTTATAACTAATATAAGAACACAACCCGTCGCTTAATCGGCAAAAATCTGACGTCAAACATCTTACGTGAAATAGATCACTGTTTGGTTTCACAAAACCCTTCAATAGTAAGATCATTCTCAAACTTCCAACCCTCGTAGAGTGATGCAGATATCAGTTGTTTGCATGAGCTCACCCAAAACATTTGTATTATCATATAGTCAAGATGGTTAATGAGAACAACTATCAGGACGACAGTGATGATCAAGAGTCATGCAGACATTGCAAAAGACGCCATTGAACTAGTGACCCCAGCAATCGAACGTTTGTTCGAACGCACTAACCGTAAAGAGCTGCACATCGTTGTGATGGATCCAAGAGTCAAGCCTTGGGAAAGCTCATTTGAAGAAGCCATCTTGTGTGAGGCCTCATTAGGCTCACCTGAGCAATGGACCATCCCATTTGACGAGTTTGCGCGTAAAAAAGCCCAGCAAGCTTGGCGAAATTCAGCGCCTAATATCACCCAACAAACGACGCACACCGCTTCCCTACGACAAGATGACTTGCTGTTCTACGGCTCATTTGTCTATGGCGATGTTGTCGTGGCTTGCAGTGGTGTTGAGCAATGGTACGACATGTTAATTAGCAGTTGGATTGCGTTAGCAATTGAGCAGCTTTGCATGGCGGAATATCAGAACAACAAAGTCGACAATCCGACTCAAACCCTACGTAAATAATAAGATTGAAGGAACAATAGGTATGAAAATCAGCAAACTTCTTACTTCCCTGCTTATGGCTGCCGGTATCATCTTCTCGGGTGCATCAACGGCCGCTGATTACCCAGCTAAGAACATTCGTCTCGTAGTGCCATTTGGCGCAGGTGGCGGTACCGATGCAGTTGGCCGAACGCTAGCCAATGCATCAAAAGATATCCTAGGTAAAAACATTGCGGTGATGAACCGCACTGGCGGCGCAGGTGCCGTAGGCATGAGCTTTGGCGCTCAGGCTCGACCTGATGGTTACACACTGACGGTGGTAACTCGCGAAATTGCATCTCTGCCTCAAATGGGCCTGATGCAACACGATGCGGATGATTTCAAATTGATCCGTTTGGTCAACCTAGACCCTGCAGTCGTTCTAGTGTCAAAAGACTCGCCTTACAACACGATTAATGACCTTATCACCGAAGCGAAAAAAGGCGACGGCATTGTTAAGTTTGCTTCCACGGCAGCGCCAAACTTCTACCTAATGGCGCTAGAGAAAGACCAAAACATCAAGCTAAATGCAATCCCTTACAACGGTGCTTCTGAAGCTATTCCAGCCGTTCTTGGTGGCCACACTGACGTGACTATGGTGACTCCAGGCGAAGCTATTGCGCAGCTTCGTTCAGGCCAACTTAAAGCTCTAGGCGTGATGTCTCACGAGCGTATTTCTTACATCCCTGATGTTCCAACGCTAAAAGAGCAAGGTGTCGACGTGGTGACAGGTACTTGGCGTGGTATTGGCGCACCTAAGAATACTCCAGATGAAGTCATCGAAGTTCTAGGCAAAGCATTTGACCAAGCAATGGCTTCTCCTGACTTCAAAGAGTTTATGGAAAAAGGTGCGATGACTATCCACAACATGAACGCTGAAGAGTTCACTCAGTTTGTAAAAGACGACACTAAAGCACTAGGCACACTAATCAACTAAGTAATGCCCTTTTAGGAGCGGCCCTTTGCCGCTCCTTTTTATTTTCAACGCTTCGTTATGGGTACGCATTATGATTAATCGAAACATAGTATTCCCCTCACTAATCATCGCCCTGAGCGCTTTCATTCTGGTGGCCATTGGTCAGTTTGCTGAACCGAGGTTTCAAGACGCCAGTGTCGATGCGAAATTTTTCCCAACCGTTATTGCAATTGCACAAATCATTATTTGTATCGTGCTGATGATCCAACACTGGATTAAGAAAAATCCAGACGCTGAGTTAGCCCCGATATTCTCCAAGATGTCTTTATTTGGTTTAGGTTTCCTATTTGGCTACGCCCTACTGATCCATGTTTTCGGCTACCTAATTGCAAGCCTTGCTGCATTTACCGCCTACTTGGTTTTCTTCAAAGTGAAGAAACCACTCTACTACGCTGTTGCGTGGACTTTCGTATTAGGCGTTTACTACCTCTTTGGTGAAGTGTTTGTGATTGCACTTCCTGAAGGTCTACTGTTCTACTAAGGAGACACTATGTTTGATTATCTATTAAGTGGTCTTCTTACGGCGATGAGCCCTGAGATTTTGCCAGTACTGATATTTGGTGTGTTAGGCGGGATCATTTTAGGTGCCCTACCCGGTTTGACTGCCACCATGGGTGTTGCCATCTTGCTACCTTTCACTTTTGGCATGATGCCAACGGCGGCGCTGGTGATGCTGATTGGCGTATACATAGGTGGCATTTACGGCGGCTCGATCGCTGCCATCTTACTTAAAACGCCCGGCACTCCTGCATCCGCAGCTACCGTGCTTGATGGACATACCCTTGCAGCCAGAGGGCAAGCGGCGAGAGCGCTAAGTATCTCTGCAGTCGCATCCTTTGTTGGCGGCCTAATCAGTACCATAGTGCTTATTGCTATTGCTCCGCTCTTGGCAAACTTCGCACTGCGTTTCAATGCGCCTGAGTACTTTGCCCTGGCACTGTTTGGCTTGACCATTATCGCCAGTGTCTCGTCGCAAAACATCCTCAAAGGTTTGCTGGCTGGCACAATTGGTCTTCTGGTATCCACCATCGGTCTTGACCCTATCAGCAGTGTGCCAAGGTTTACTTTTGGCGTCATGGATCTCTACAGCGGTGTTAACGTTATTCCAGTCCTCATTGGTCTTTTTGCCCTGTCGGAAGCGCTGAATCAGCTTGAGAAGTTCATCAAAGACAAGAAAACTGAAGTGCCTAAATTTGATCGCAAGCTCTTGAGCAAACAAGACCTTAAAGACATGATGCCAACCGCAGTGAAAAGTGGCATTTTAGGCACCTCAATTGGCTCTGTGCCGGGTGCGGGCGCCGATATTTCTGCCTTTGTGTGTTACAACGAAGCCAAACGTGTGTCCAGGAATCCTGATGAATTTGGTAAAGGGTCTGTACGTGGCCTTGCTGCTGCGGAAGCCGGTAATAACGGCGTAACGGGTGGTTCATTAGTACCACTTTTAACACTAGGGGTTCCTGGTGATGCTGTGGCCGCAGTGTTGCTTGGCGCATTGATAGTGCAAGGTCTAACCCCTGGGCCACTGCTGTTTAGCCAAAGCCCTGAAGTGGTATACGGCGTATTCAGTTCTATGTTGGTTGCTAACATTGTGATGCTGATTGTTGGCCTAGTGGGCATTCGATTCTTCTGTCGCATCATTGAAGTGCCAAAGATACTGATGATCCCTGTGATTATCTTCCTTTCAGTCGTCGGGGCATACGCCATTAACAACTCAATGTTTGATGTGGGTATCGCGCTTTGCTTTGGCCTGCTCGGTTTTGTTTTAGGCAAACTAGAGATTCCTTCCTCACCGATTTTATTGGCTATCATCCTTGGGCCGATGGCGGAGACCAATTTGCGTAAAGCGCTGCTGATGTACGACAACAGTTGGTCCTTCTTGTACGAAAGGCCAATTGCTCTCGCATTCGTATTACTTGCCATCTTCTCGGTCTACTCCACCATGAAGATGAAAAAGAAAAAACTCAATACGGTCGAAGAACCTGCATAACCCCACCGATAAGGACAAGCCAAGGCTTGTCCTTACTTTTTATGCAACAAATGGAATTTGCGACTCACTACACACCCATGCAAGCCCACCTAATGCTACCCTTTGCGCCTCGTCCATCTCCATTTACTCTTAAAGGTTCAAAATGATCCCACTCAATACTTCTATCGTGGCTGGCGTTGCACTATCGGTTATCGATGGCGAAACCAAAATGCTGTTAATGAAACGCACCAAAGGCAACTTTTGGTGCCACGTCGCCGGAGGCATTGAAGGAGAAGAAACGGGTTGGCAGACGATCATTCGGGAGTTTTCAGAAGAGACACAGATAGAGGTCACCGAGCTCTATAACGCTCAGTTTTTGGAACAGTTTTATGAAGCGGGTGTGAATGTCATCGAGCTCATCCCTGTGTTTGTGGTTCAGTGTCCGCCAAACCAGGACATCACCCTCAACAATGAACACAGTGAATACCGTTGGTGCAACCTTGAAGAAGCGATAGCCCTAGCACCATTTCCCAACCAGCACCGAGTCTATGAACACGTTTGGCGCTATTTCGTCAGTCAACCCATCAACCCTCTTTACCGAGTTCCAATCAGTAAGGAAGCTTAAATGCGTCAATCACTGAGAGAAAAAATCATCCAAGTCTGCCAAAAGAAGATTGCGCAAAAAGGCGACAATGTTGGCGTCTCATTCTATGCATTCTTCGCCAACAAAAATGACGACCCTGAACTGTTGATGGAAGCTGCCACTTGGTGGATTCAAACTCACGAACTTGACCACTTTGAGAAGGCAGTAAAAGTGATGGAGCTGGTAGAATCAAACGCTTAGTAAATGCAAACAAGCCGCCAGATCATATCTAGCGGCTTGGTTGAGATAGGACAAGTTTAGAAAGCGTAATTTACCGATACACGAACATCTCGACCTGCGGCATACAAACCTGAGACAGAGCCCCACCCCGGTACACTGCTGTAATCTCCTACGCTTGAATGGTCGCGATACAACTGGTCAAACAGGTTGGTGACCGTGAAGTTTACTCGAAGATCTTCGCTGCTCATTGGGTACCACTGCGCATAAATATCATGAACCTGATAGCCCGGCTTATCGATTTTGTATGTCTCTCCAATCCAACCAATTTCCACAGCACGTTGAAGAACTTCGATGTTGTTTAAGTCAGCAACATAGGTGTAGTTCCACCCAAGCTCAATGTCTGGATTAACATCATAAGTCAGATTTAAACCAAAAGTGTCGCCACGGGAGTTAGCAAGACCAATATGTTCGTAGCCTTCCACTGTGTTGCCGTTCAATTTGGAATCAAAGCTTGTGAAACTGGCGACCAAGGATAAATCTTCATACCAGTAATGCGCTTTCAGCTCGTACCCTTTAGTTTCCAACTTTCCAATATTCTTATACTGACTGCTACCAATTTGAGCACTGATTACATCATTGATTGCGCTCTGGAACACAGTGGCTGACGCTAGCCAATTGCTCGCCTGATACTCTATACCAACTTCTGTGTTATCCACTTTTTCAGCTTTCAAGTCAGGGTCAACACTTTTTGACTCTAGGGTAAATGTATCGCCTACTTGCTTGCCTCGCATAGCTTGAGCATAACCAGCATTCAGCTTCCAGTTATCGGTGATTTGGTAGTTGAAACCTACATTAGGACTAAAACCATCGCTGTTTACCTTGGTGTCCGTGGTCTTTTGCTCCATTTGATACTTGTCGTAACGCAAGCCATAACTTAATAGGAACTGATTGGTAAGCTGCCAGTGGTCTTGAACGTAGAGACCAAACACGTCACCCACTTCTTCATGACCATCGGCGGCATTAGGCTCTAGAGATTTCGCTTTTGCCTTGTCATTGCGATACTCAGCACCATATGTCACCGAGTGGAGATCTACTTTGCTGGTGTTACGAATATCCAAACCAGCGGTGCGCACTTCACCATTGTATTTGCCCCAACGGTCAGTCACATCTTGGGTGACATCTGCCTGTGTGTGATAAAGCGTTGTTTCTAAATGGACTAATTGGTTCAATGTCAATGTGTGGTTAGCCGTGACGGTATGACGTTGCAACTCCATTGGGTACAAAGTTGAACTAATACTTGCAGGCCAGTTAGGTCTTTGGTTGTAATCGCCTTGCTCGTTTCGGTTTTCGTAACTTAACGTCAGCGTTTGGTTATCTGCAATATTGCCATTGACCTTTAAGAAACCAAGCTTTCTATCTGATGCTGTCCCAGGGATCTCATTACCATCGCCATCTTTCATGTCGTTGTTTTTTACATCGACGAAAGTCCCCATCAAGCCCCAGTCATCACTAATCGCACCATACAAGCTAGCGCTGGCTTTACGACCACTATTGCTAAAGTAGCTGCCACTTACAGAGCCGCCAAAACTATCACCTGGAGCCAATAAGTCATCGACATTCTTGGTCTTAAAGCGAATAGCACCACCAATAGCACCTGCACCACTGGTTGCCTCACCGGCACCTGCTTGAACCTCTACACTTTTCAGTAAGTAAGGGTCAATGGATAAACGCCCAATATGGTGGAACAGCGTACTGGTTTGTGGTGCACCATCAACCGTGACATTTAAGAAAGTATCTTCCAATCCACGAACATACACTTTCTGCGCAACTCCCAATGAGCCACCAACAGTAACTGAAGGTTCTGTACGAAAAATATCTTCTAAGTCTTGGGCTTGATAGCTTTCAAGTTCACTATCCGTTACGGCGAAGTTAGTCATTTCGCCTACAACAACAATGACATCTTCAGGCTTGTTTTGCTCCTGTGTATCTGAAGTTGAATCGTGTTCGTGTGCCATGAGAGTGGGTGCTGAAATCGCACTACTGATTGCAAGGGCAATCAAAGAAACTTTGGTTGTCATATTTTATTTTCCATGAGTCGAGCTCTATTTAATTGTGTTATTTAATCGCTTATGGGCGACTACCACTGCTCGCAATGATAATGGATCTCATTATCATTGCGAGCAGTGTTTTATAACAATTCCACATAGAAAAACACCAAAAAGACTAATCAACTCGCACGTTTTGTGATCATGGTTACACTTCGTGAAAAACTCCAATCTGCGGTAACTGACAAAAATCACAACTATTCAATTAGTTACTGTTGCACCACTGAACACTTCGCCAATAAATGATATTGATTATCATTAACATAATTTTATACTGCCAATCCTGTTCGACTAATTCATGCATAAATAGGGAATAAAAATGTATCTTCTTCAAAGGTTTTTCAGGCAAATAAGCTTGGTCTGTATTCTTGCCTTGGGTTTTGTCACTGCCGCTAATGCGGTTACGGTAGAACACATCGCAGGCAAAACGACCATCAATAAAGTACCTCAACGTATTGCCGTATTAGGTCACGGTAGCCTAGATCTACTCAATTACTTGGAAATTCAACCTGTTGGGGCACTTCATTCGCTACTGCCGAGCTATTTGAAAAAATATGAATCCACAACCGTGAATACCGGGTCATTCCATGAACCAGACTTTGAAGCCCTATATACGTTAAAACCTGATTTGATCATCGTGGAAAATCGTATGGTCCACTTATATGAAGAGATCAGCAAAATTGCACCTGCCGTGATGTTCTACGTAGAGGACGGAGAGTATTGGAAAAACACGCAAAAGAACTGGCGTATGCTTGGCAAGGTATTGGGTAGAGAAGACGATATAGAAGCCAAGATCAGTGCAACCTCTAAGCTCATATCTAAAGCTTCAAGTCAGGCAAAAGAACAGCAGTTAAAAGCACTTATGCTGATGAATAGCGGAGGTAATATCTCCATGTACAATCAAGGTAGTCGCTTCTCACTAGTATTCGATGAGTTTGGTTTCACAGACTCTTCGACCACATTTAAGCCGACAGTAAACCGACCGCATGGAAATCTGATCTCGTTTGAATACATTAAAGATGCACAGCCAGAGGTTATTTTTATCCTCGACCGTGAACAAGCTATTGGCCTAAGTGAAGATAAGGCAAAACAGCAGTTCAACAATGCACTAATCAAATCTACGCCTGCAAGCAAGAATGACAAAATCGTATTTATCGATCCCAATGCTTGGTATCTAACGGCTGGCGGAATCACAGCTACAGACAATATCATCAAAGATGTCTTCAAGGCTCTAGATTAAACAATCATCAAGTGGCTGCTTGACTAACAGCAGCCGCTCTTAACAGCATCATTGATTTTATTGATACATTAGGGCATGTAAACTGGCTATCAGGATAGCGAATTGTAGAATCACTTTATCAATATTCATCACTATATTTCTCTATAGCCGAATGGATGATTAACGATCTGAAGAAGTCTAATCGTCGCCTGCCTCCCGATAGTTATAACGACGTTCCCTTACGTGCCAATATCTATCTATCGCAAAGCCACCAAAAAAGAGCACGATAAACATCGACAAACCATATTGAGTGATAAATTGGCCTAAATCCAATCGGTCTGATTGCAACCAGTAGCCAAATAGTGACCCACAGACAACAGTCATTAGCATTGATGTCATTTTGTTTAGAAGATAGCGCCTACGGCCAACTTTACGTATCTCTTTCCACTCAGATTGTTGCTTTAAGTTCATCTCCACCTCCAACCTAGTGCTGTAGATTGTATTCACTATTAGCACTCATAGTTTGCATTTTGATTCTGCTTTGCGAAGCAAATAACAGTGTGCTTATTGGTGCAACTGTGAGAGTCTAACAGACAATCGTTGAACAATTACCCGTTGTGAAAACTAGATAAATCAAGCCGCTGAGGTCTATATTTACAATCACTATTCGCCAATATTGCTCCTCAAGGAAGCTTGGTCAATGTTGAATAAACGCTTTGATTTTCGAGCACTAAGCCATATTTGCCTGCTAATGACGCTTTTAAGTCTTGCATCACCCATGGCCTTTGCAGTCGATAAGATGATCGTCACTCGTGGAGATGGTAACTGGCCGCCATTTGAGATGGTTGAAGACGGTGAGCTCA
Organism: Vibrio sp. SCSIO 43136; assembly: GCF_023716565.1. Lineage (NCBI taxonomy): Bacteria > Pseudomonadati > Pseudomonadota > Gammaproteobacteria > Vibrionales > Vibrionaceae > Vibrio > Vibrio sp. SCSIO 43136. The sequence goes on from NZ_CP071849.1 coordinate 1,598,207, forward strand.
CGGGTTTTCATATCGAACTTGTCAAAGTCGTCGCCTATCAAGCTGATATTGATGTTGAGTTCAAAAATTTGCCGTGGCCAAGAGCCATCAAAATGGTACAACGAGGCAAAGCCGATGCCGTTACCTACGTTGCCAAAAATGAAGAACGCACTAAGTTTATTCATTACTTCCACGCCAATACACTCTCGGGCACTGCCCACTATTTGCTCAAACACAAGTCTCGCAAAGACATTCACTTCAATGGTAATTTAAATCAACTCACCCCACATACCGTCGTGCATCTTTCACAGTATACTTTTGGTGATGCATTCGATAATGCCACCGACATTAACAAGACTGCAGTGAAGTCTACTAAGCAGATACTGAAACTCATCGCAAGCCAGCGCTATGATCTTGGCGTGATCAGCGAAGAAGATTTAGGTGAAGCCAATCGTTCCGAGTACATAGACCAAATAGAGTTTATTCTGCCTCCCCTTTATACCACCTCGGTCTACATTGGCTTTTCCAAGCACGAGCACACCCAAACGATTGCTGAAAAGTTCACCGCTCAAATGAAGCTATTCAAGCAAACCAAGGAATACCAAGAATTGAGGGACAAGTACGGCCTTTGATCTCTTGGCGGTATGAACCGAATGAAAGGATTTAAACAACAGCTACCCACCAAAATCTGCCCTGTATGCCAGCGCACCTTTTCTTGGCGTAAAAAATGGGCTCTTAATTGGAATGAGGTGGTTTATTGCTCAGAGCGCTGTCGACGACAAAAAAACACCAAATCTGAGCACAAACTACCAAGGTAGACGCTGCCCGTCGTAAGCCCAAAACGCACCACTATCAGCAGGTGTCGCACCTTCAATTAAACCAATCAAATCATCCGCTACCTTGTCTGGATGAAATAGACTTCCTGTCGGTACGTTAGATTGAAAAGGCTTGGACAGCGCGGTATTGGTTGTGCCTGGGTGAAGTGCAAGCACCGCCCCTTGTTTAATCGTACGCTGCCACTCTATCGCCAAGGTTTTTAAAAACATATTGAGCGCCGCTTTAGACATGCGATAGCTATACCAGCCACCCAAACGATTGTCTTCAATACTGCCCACCTTTGCAGAAATGGTCACGAACTTAGCCATAGAACTCGCTTTGAGCAAAGGGCTAAAGTGCTTGGCGAGCAGCATGGATGGCAAGGTGTTCGTCGCAATATTTTGCAGGAAGAAGTCTTCATCAATAGCAGCGATATTTTTCTCAGGCCCGCACTCACTGGTGTGAAGCATGCCAACACAATTTATCAACCAATCCAGTTGGTTGAGCGCCCTCGAAAGTTGTGCAATGTGATGTTCATCAGTGACATCGAGCCGATGCCAGATAACCCACTCTGACGTCCATTGCGGTTGGTGTCGACGGTAAGTTGCGTGTACATTTGCTTGGGGAAAACGCTGGGCCAGCGCCTTTACCATCGCAAGCCCTATACCACCATTACCACCGATGACTAAGATATCCATTTAAAGAGACTCCAAATTGTCTAAATAGTGGTTTGCTGTATCTAACACCGCTTGGCGCTGCTCTTCGCTCATATTGTCCCACGAGCGATAAATCATGCCGATCCTTGGGTTCACGGCGAGTCGTTTTTGATGTTTATCCATAAAGCGCCAATAGAGGCTATTGAAGGGGCATGAGCGAGGGCCACTTTTGACTTTTATGTCGTACTGGCAACCTTGGCAATAGTCACTCATACGATTGATGTAAGCACCACTTGCTGCGTAAGGCTTGGTCGCAATAATACCGTCATCCGCAAATAGGGCCATACCTCGTGTATTAGGCATTTCTACCCATTCAATGGCATCGATATAGATACCCAAATACCAAGCGTCGACTTGAGAGGGATCAATCTCGGTCAGCATACAAAAATTGCCTGTCACCATTAAACGTTGAATATGATGGGCATAGGCATAGTCAAGAGACTGATCAATAGCATGTTTCATGCAATTCATCTTGGTCTGTCCTGTCCAGAAATAACCGGGAAGCGCCCTATCGGCTTCTAATGCGTTTAGAGTTGCGTAGTGCGGCATATTCGCCCAGTAAATCCCTCGCACATACTCGCGCCAGCCTAAGATCTGCCTGACAAACCCCTCAATCTGCGACAGTTCAATATCTGGGTTGCGTCGATAAGTATCAACTGCCGTGTCGATGACCTCTTTTGGGTTGAGCAGTTTGGTATTGATCGAAAAAGACAAACGGCTGTGGTACAAGCTCCAATGAGCAGGGTGCTTATGAGTCATTGCGTCTTGAAAGCGCCCAAAAAGAGGTAAGCACACCGTGCAAAAGTGCGCCAGTAATGTCAGGCTTTGAGCACGATTAGTCGGCCAAAGGAGAGGGCCATCGAGTCGCCCAATGGTCTTTATGTCATGACGTTCGAGACGTTGCACCACAGCTTCAACATTTTGCGAAAACACCAGTGGTTGCGGTAGCGATTCAATATCCGAAGGCTTGAGTTTATTGCGGTTATTGGCGTCATAATTCCATTTTCCTCCTTCTGGCTTACCAGCCTCCATCAACACGTCAAAACGCTTACGCATGCGGCGGTAAAAGTGCTCCATCATCACATGTTTACCACGGGGAAATTGACTCTCTAGCTCGTCAAACTCGAGTAAGAAGTGCTCACTATCGACACAAGAAACCTCAACACCTTCAGCGCAGAAAGACTGCATTTGTTCAAGCAAGCGATATTCATCAGGTCTTTGGTACTCAAAGCGCTGAGCACCAAATTCATGCAGGTAGTGAGTAAGTAGACCATCGAGTGAATCAAACTCATGAGTGTCATCTAAGGTAAGGTGCATGACCCGATGACCATCACTTTGCAGCTCCTTGGCAAACTGCTGCATGGCAACAAAAAATGCACATATCTTCTGAATATGGTGAGAAACGTATACACCTTCTTGTTTAAGCTCAGCCACAATATAAATGACACTGTCGTCGACCCTATCGAACCAAGAGTGCTGTAGGTTTAATTGATCGCCTAGAATGAGCCGCACCGTTTGTATCGTCATTATCGATCCTCACTATCTATTGCTAGAGTCGACCATAATTGGCCAATCCACCATATCAACAACATCGATACCTTGTCTGTCCTCTGTATTCGTCCACTGGTTAATGAATTCTCGGTTGGGGTCATAAATTTCGGTCTGTTTTTCAAGGTTAAAACGACGGCTGCCTTGCGGGTCGGCCCCAACACCTGCAATGTACTGCCAATTGGCCCAATTTGACGCTACGTCATAATCAATTAACTGAGATTCAAAGTAAGCCGCACCATACCGCCAATCAACTTCTAGCTCGTGTACCAGACAGCTTGCAACTAACTGCCGACCTCGATTTGACATATATCCAGTGCTACTAAGTTGGTTCATGCACGCATTAACAAGAGGGTAAGGTGTTTTGCCCTCCTGCCACGCTTTAAAGCGACTAGGATAAAAACTGGTAAGTGGTGACTTGCCATGAATGCCTGAAAAACTAAACAGTTTTTCCCGATGCTGACGTGCATACCAGTAGAAATACTCACGCCATAAAAGCTCGAAGAAGATCCAGTAAGTAGAGTCATTGCGACCAAAACTCTGTTCATAGTTGACCAGTGAGCGCAAAATGTGTTTCGGAGCGATGCAACCATGTGCCAACCAAGGAGAAAACTTGGTTGAGTAATCCTTACCATCTAGGCCATTACGAGTCTGCTTATAGTGACTGGCTAAATTGCGGGCAAAGTATCGCTGGCAATGGACAAGCGCTTCTCCCTCGCCACCGACAAACTCTCCACCTACAAAATCGCCACTGGTCATCCAAGGTGTAATGGCATCTCCTCCCACACCAATATGGCTCGGGCTAGGAGGAAGTGTATCTATTTTGCTGACCTGCAACTCTATCGGTAATGTTTCGACTCTTTTGCGAAATTGAGTAAAAGTCTTAGGTAGCTCAGAAAGATCAAAGGGTAATTGAGCTATCTCGTACAAAGTACCAACGGGCTGCTGAACAATGGTCAAGAATTCGAAGTGATCACTTAGAGCCGAGACTACTTTTTGCTCATCACTGCCCGCAGAGTGATTGCAATAGAGATGGGTAATACCTAGATGTTCAATCGTACGGATCATAGCAACCAAAGGGGGCAAGCCTGAAACAAACAAACGCTGTCCAAGCGCTTTCAATCCATCATCAAGCGATGTAAGTGACTGCTCAAGAAAGCAATGCTTGGCGTGACCAAATTGTCCAACCTGAGCATATCGCCGCAAGTAATCATTCAGATGTGGCCTGCAAAACAGACACACTAGTCTGTCCGAATCCCGAGCAGCTTTTGATAAAAGGGCGTTATCTTGAAGGCGTAAGTCATTAGTAAACCAGTACAGCGCTGTTTGATTGACCATGCTCTCTCCTTGGGGCCGTATCGCATTTAATTGCTTACGACCATCAAGTGCTAAGCGATCATTACTCCTTCCATTTAGGGGACAAGTTAAACTTCTCGCTCCAGCTGGTGCAAAAAGCCCTGCATGTACTCAGTACGTTGACGGGCTTCTTGCGTTGCGGCCTCGGTGTTCATGGTGTCCACCAGTTTCAAAAGCTTGATATAAAAATGATCGACTGTGTAATTCTTATCATCTGGCGCTCGCTCATGACAGAACGGGTCCACTGGGTTATACAGCTTAGCGCCAAAGCTAGTACTCACTTGCAAGCAGCGAGCAATACCAATCGCACCAAGCGCATCCAGTCGGTCTGCATCTTGGACAATTTGGGCTTCAAGGGTTTCAGGTTTGATGTTGGCACTGAAACTGTGAGTAATAATGGCGTGAGCGATTGCGTCAAAGTGCTCACTCGGGTAATCAATCGATGCTAGAAAGTCAATTGCAACTTCCGCCGCCTTTTGCGAACTTTGGGCACGAAGAGCGTGGTTTTTAGGGTAAGTGAAACAGTCATGTAGATAGGCCGCTGGCAGCACCACCGCCATTTGAGCATCCTCTGCCAAACATAGCTGTTTGGCTGTCTTAACCACGCGCATCACGTGTCCGATGTCATGGCCGGCATCTTGCGTCATGCACTGCTGCATAAACTGAACAAATTGAGGTTCAAAATGATCTAAATTCACTGACGTATACTCTTTATTGAGCGATCGGAGAACAAGAATCCCGTTCTACCAACTCGCATGGGATGACAATTTTTTCTAGCGTTTTGCTTTTCGATTTTACTTTACTAAGCAATAACTTGGCACTTAATTCTCCCGTTTTGTAAGCATCCTGTTTCACTACAGTCACTGGGACTTTAAATAGCTCCACCATAGGAATGTCATCAAAGCCAATCAGTGATACGTCTTGTGGAATTTTAAATGATGAGCCATCTAAGTCTTTAAGCACATCGGTTGTTAATGCCAAGTGTTGGCTAAAAAAAGCGGTGGGCGGATTGGCTTGGGATAGGATTTTTGTCGGTGCTTGATCAAAGCCGTGCTGTCTGTCCCAGTAATGAATTAAATCGGTATCCAACTTAATGTCATGCTTTTCGAGGGCATCGACGTAACCTTGATAACGTGCCTTGCGGGAATTACTGAGAGAAAAATCTTGAGTCAAAAAGCTAATACGGCGATGACCAAGCTTGATCAAATGCTCAGTTGCTTCAAACGCTGCCTGTCGGTAGTCAGACAAGACCATATCACTCGGAGCATCATCGTATTCCAACTGGAATTGTACTAAAGGTATACCTTGCTCAACATATTCTCGGATCAGGTCATTATTTTTGCCCGAAGAAGTAATGATGATGCCATCCGCACGCATCTCTTTTAAATTGGTTAATGCTCGGCGCTCTATATCTGGGTCGAAGTCAGTATTGTAGATGAACACATTGAACTGACTGCCTTTGCAAAAGTCATCGATACCTCGCAACACTCGACTGGTGTTAAAGCCTGTAATATCGCGCACGATAACGCCTATCGTTTTGGTCGAATCCGTTTTTAAGCTTCTCGCTATAGGGTTGGGTACATAGTTAAGTTCGGCAACGGCTAACTTAATACGCTCTTTCGTCGCTTCTGACATATGGCCAAAACGGCCATTTAGATATTGTGAGACGGTGCTTTTCGACACGCCTGCTTTCTCAGCAACATCGATAATTCTAACTTTTGTCATACAAATTCTTTTTTTGTTATCTAAGTCATGTTTGGCTGATTGACATACTAACCAATGATCCATAAATTATCGAGTAAATCGATTTGGTAAATCGGTTTTGTAAACCGATAAACATGAGAAGGATCAACAAATGAAAATCGAACAAGTGAAAGTTTTTGTATGTGCTCCCGGCCGTAACTTCGTTACCGTAAAGATTGAAACGGATGAAGGCGTTTATGGTATTGGTGATGCGACACTCAACGGCCGTGAGATGGCAGTAGCGACCTACCTTGAAGAGCATGTTGCGCCTTGTTTGGTTGGACGTGATCCTCACATGATCGAAGATATCTGGCAGTACCTATACAAAGGTGTTTATTGGCGCCGTGGTCCTGTTACCATGGCAGCGATTGCTGCCATCGATATGGCACTTTGGGATATCAAAGGTAAAGTTGCTGGTCTTCCGGTGTACCAACTGCTCGGTGGTAAGAGCCGTACAGGTGTTACTGTTTATGCTCATGCAAACGGTGAAACTATCGAAGATACGTTAGATAAAGCGGAGGCGTTGAAAGAACAAGGCTTCAAAGCTATCCGTCTTCAATGCGCCGTTCCAGGTATGAAAGAAACCTATGGTGTGCTAGGCGATAAGAAAGACTACTTCGAGTTGCAAGGCAATCGCCCACTTCCACCTGAGCAAGAATGGTCAACTCCAAAATACATGAAGATAGTACCAGAGCTATGTAAGCAAGCTCGTGAGCGCTTGGGTGATGATATTTTGCTAACACACGATGTTCATAGCCGTCTTACACCTATTGAATCTGCACGTCTGGGCAAACTGCTAGAGCCATACAATCTGACGTTCCTCGAAGACTCGTCGATTGCGGAAAATCAAGACAACTACAAGATCATCCGAAACCACACCACCATCCCATTGGCGCTAGGTGAAACCTACAACACTATTTGGGATTGCAAAGAGCTTTTAGAAAATCAACTGATCGATTACATCCGCACCGCAGCGACCCATGCAGGTGGTATTACAGCGATGAAGCGTATTGCTGATTTTGCGGCAGTATATAACGCACGTACTGCGCCACACGGCGCACCTGATCTTTCGCCAATTTGTTTTGCTGCGCATATGCACCTAAACATCTCAACACCGAATTTCGGCCTTCAAGAATTTGTTGGCTTTGGCAACGAAAAAACCAAAGAAGTGTTCCCTGGCGACGAGACAACGCTAGAAAACGGCATGCTAATGATCAGCGATAAACCGGGTCTAGGAATCGACTTTGATGAAGAAGCCGCAGCGAAATACCCGTACAAACGTTCTTACCTGCCTGTAAGCCGTTTGGAAGATGGGACACTGTGGCACTGGTAAACAATTGATTTGTAATTAACTAAGATTTCGCTTAACAATAGAACCTCTCATCGTAGTTCACTTACTAGGTGAGAGGTTTTTGCTTTACGATAGAAATAGATTACCCTAATGGGCATATCATAATACTATTTGCTCTTTGCTATTGTTAAGGACACTCCATGGAAACCCTGCTTCAGCAGCTCTATTTTTCGTTTTCAATTACCGGTCCTATCTGCCTAATGCTAGTCCTTGGGGTAGTGTTTAAGCGTATCGGTTGGATAAACGAAAACTTCATTGATGTCGCTTCAAAGCTGGTGTTTAAAGTAACCCTTCCAGTCATGCTGTTTCTGAGCATCGCCAGTTCAGATCACGACTTCAGTGCGGCCAGTGACTTCGTTCAGTTTGGCGCAGTGGCGAGTATCCTCTTTTTTATCTTTACCACCCTCTCGACTAAGCTCTTTTTCCGAGGGTCTCCAGATCAAGGGGTGATCACCCAATGCGGTTTTCGCGCCAATACTGCCATTATCGGCATCGCTTATGTTGCAAGTGCTTATGGTGAAGATGGCGTTGCCTTAGCAGCACTGTACGTAGCGACAACAACCTTTATTTACAACGTAGAAGCGGTGATTTGCTTATCACCGAAAGGGGAAACGACATTTTCACAAGCAGCTAAGCTGATGATGACAACCTTAACTAAGAACCCACTGATCATCGGGATCTTAGCGGGTACTGCGTTCTTCCTGCTCTCTCTCCCTATCCCACAGATGGTTGAAGATGCTGGTAACTATTTATCACGCATGACATTGCCTTTAGCACTACTATGTACTGGTGGCTCTCTTAACCTAGGCTCAATGAAGAAGGACACAGGGCCAGCTTGGTTTGCTACCAGCTATAAGCTAGTGGTAGCACCGCTAGTCATCACAGTAAGTGCATACTTACTTGGGTTTAGAGGTGTCGAGTTGGGTATTTTGTACTTAATGAACGCCGCACCAGTGGCTGCCGCAGCTTATGTGATGGCTCGTTCTATGGGAGGAAACGCAACGTTAACGGCGAATGTCATCGCCATGAGTACAGCGATCTCTACCATCACTTGCACCTTAGGGCTTGTTATTCTATCGAGTTTTAAGCTGTTATAACGGCCGTGTATTGAATCTACTAAATGCGTTTCTAATTAGAGTTGTGCTAGCTTTCTAGCACAACTTAACTACGAACCTGAATAGGCAACGGCACACTATTTCCGACAAACTTGTCGCTGACCACCGGATGTCCGAAATAATACCCCTGAAAGTTCACACACCCCTGGCTGACTAACAAATCGAGCTGAGTCTGAGTCTCTACACCTTCAGCAATCACCTCTAAATCCAGGCGTTTTGCCATGGTCAAAATGACATCAATCAGTGGTGAGGTATCTGTCCCATCAGTCAGCCCGTTAACAAAGGAGCGATCAATTTTCAGCTCATCTAGGGGAAGTTCTTTAAGGTAACGTAACGACGAATAACCCGTTCCAAAATCATCAATAGAAAATGCGATTCCCTTTGTTTTGAGCTGAAGCATTTTGTTTTTGGCGACTTCAAAGTTGTTCAACAACAGGTTTTCCGTTATTTCCAGAACAATCAGATTGCCTGGTATCTCGTACTTATCAAGAAGATTGGTGATGTATGTGACAAAATCTACCTGGAGGAAAAAAGAAGGGCTGACGTTCACAGACAGACGTTCAATCTGGTCTAGTTTGCCAATCTGTCGCCAAGTCGCCAAATGTGACATGCTCTCTTCTAGAACCCATTTATCGATGTCAATTATGAGCCCGCTCTCCTCAGCATGGGGGATAAAAAATCCAGGCATGACTAGCCCATGCTTTGGACTGTTCCACCTTACCAGCACTTCTCCTCTTAAACGGCTTTTACCTATACTAACCTGAGGCTGTACCCAAATCTCAAACTGGTTTTTCTCCAAAGCAATATGGATCCCCTCTTCCAGCTCAAGCAGATGCTGGGCAGCGTATTGCATTTCTCGTTCAAAAAACTGCACCCCATTGCGCCCTAGAGATTTTGCTTTGTACATAGCTGTATCTGCCCGGCGAATTAGCTCACTGGCATCAACGTTCTCGTCCGGAAAAAAAGCGATACCAATACTGGCAGTAGTATGCAGAGTCGCATCATCAAGAATTAGTGGCTTCGATAGACTATTTGCTAGCTCACGTGCCAGCACCATGGCTTTCTCGGCAGCATATTCTGGACTGTCCGCCAGATCAGATAGGGCAACGACAAACTCATCTCCCCCTAAACGACCACATATCGCTTTAGCTTTAAAAATGGAACGAGTACGAGATGCAACTTCGATCAACACTTGGTCACCGACACCATGTCCCAAGGAGTCATTGATTTTTTTGAACTGATCTAAATCAAAGTAGAGAAGCGCACCATACTTGCTCTCCTCATGATGCTGTTGGATCAACTCTTCAATCTGCTGAGAGAAAAGGCTGCGATTGGCTAACTGAGTCAATGAGTCATAATAGGCAAGCTCATGAATCTTTTTCTGAGCAATCACTCTTTCAGTGACGTCCCGTGCATTGACCATCACAAATGCGTTGCCATCAACATCAAAATAGGTCGCACGGCACTCCAGATGCACCTTTTCATCATTCCCGCCAACCATGCTGACAAACTCATCATCGTAACTATGTACACTATGTGCTGCTATTTTCTTGAACAGAACTTCCATCTCTGCGACAGAGAAGAGCTGACTAAACTCGGCCAAGCTGCGTCCATTAAGCGTGTCAAAACTCAGCCCCAGTAACTCTTCTGCCAGTTTATTTACAAACTGCACCTGTGTATTGGGATGGCAAAGAAACATAGCCTCACTGGAGTTCTCCATCAGCAAGCGAGAAAAGCGTTCACTTGTTGCGAGACTGTCCACCATTTCGGTCAATTTTACCGAAGCCGCCTGATTGGCTTGCCACTCGTTACTAAAACGTTCCACCAGCAAACCAAGTTCATCGTCCCTGATATAAGGCAATGGCTCCATGCTCTTCCCAGAGCTTAGGTTGGTTACCCACAACCCAATTTTCATCACCGGCTTAGATATGTACACATAATTAAGAAGCACAAGAATTGCTGCTAGCAGCAAGGTAAAAATCAATGCGATGCCAAGGTTGATCTGGACCTCCTTGACTAATTCATTAGCTAACACTGATTCGTCAACATAGATTGTTAGCGTCGCATTCTGCTTGCGTGAGCTGACACTGATTTGAAAGGATTGCTCTGGTGGCATGTTTACCAAATATGATGCAGCTTGAATATACGGAGACATGGCATAGGTCTCCGCACGTTGTTTATCCCCTAATGCGTCACCAAAATCATCATAAAAGGCTGCTCTTTTAATTAAGGGTTGGCGAATAAGAGACATTAATATCTCTTCGGTTTGCTCTTCGTCGAGGGTATAAACGGCACTACTCAATGTATCCCGGTGCAAATCAACCGAACGGGCAATAATCTCTGCCTGAACAACTCTATCTTTCTCAAGATTTAAGTAAACATGGACAGCAGCCGAAAGCCCCCCGCATAACATAGATGCGATAAAAACGTATATGGTTTGCTTAATAGAGAGACTTAACTTCATTGGAGGAACAACTCTTCTATAGGCATACTAAAAATATTTTCTTTGTATCGTTTCGTATGTTCCATTTTGCTTTATTGCTTGTAGGCCGCGATTAAAAGATGTAACTATTTGCTCGCTATTCGGATAAGGTTTGCTCACACATAAATGTAGCGAAATGGATGCCACATCCTCGATATATGTAACCTTGAGGTTTTCTTGAGACTGCATTTTTTTCGCTATATGCATTGTTGGAATTTCGGGCCCGTAAAAGACATCCACACCGCGATGTAGCACACTAACCAGTGCTGAACGCATATCCTTTGAAGGCAGGTATTCAATACCGTGCGCCTCCAACTTGTTTGTTGCCCCCCAACCCGCAATAGTGGTAACGCTATAACCTGCAAGGTCATTCAGGTTATTAATCGGTTCCGTTTGCGTTTCTTTTCGGGTAATAGCAGTTTGCCGAGTGGTACTAATATACTCGCTAAATAGCATATATTTTTCCCGCCCTTTTCTCTTACTGCATGATAACCCCCCAGCGACTTCTCCGACTTGCATTAATTTCATTACACGTTTCCAAGGAAGAACATCAAATTTCACTTCCTGACCACTTTCTTGAAATGCAGCCGCAACCACTTCAACATCCATACCAGATATCTCGTTGTCACTATTTACGATCATATAGGGAGGATAGTGAACGACATAAAAGGTCAGCGGCTCCTGTGCACTCACTAGGCCACTAAATATAAATATGAAAAACAAAATAATCTTACGCATCATCAGTTCACTATTTTCATAATCATTTATAAAACTAACTGTTTATATTCTGAAAGGCAACGGTGTTTTGCTCCTGTCCGCCGTTAGGTGGATAGTTAAAAACCCTGCGCATGTCTGTCATCCACACAGCAAAGCCCCGAAACCATTGCGCTGTTCCATATACAAGCATAGAAACGTATAAGAGGTATTACCAGATTCCGAACAGTGCTCTTGCACCCTGTCCCTCAGCGCCCCCTTTGCAAACGGCGGGCACTTTTTACCTCAACTCCTCAATTTCTTCATAATTGCTCTGCAATGCCTAATTACGCTCTCTACTCGAACATAATTTAGCGAATGATCTTGAGCACACGTCAATCAAATCGTCATATTCGACTCATACACTGCTCAAGACAGGCGACTCACTCACCGTGGGAGCCGTATTGCTATCTATACCTATTCAAGGAAGAGAGAATGATGGATAGAGCATTTAAGTGGTTCACTTTAGTCAACAGCGCCATTTGTGTGATGGCACTACTTTACCTAATGAGTAAATGGGCAGGAGAGTTTTACTACACCTATCAACTAGACCAACTGCAACAGGCCCAAGTCTCTTATAATGAGTTAAGCCATGATATAACGTCGGCTCACCGCTACATCGTCATGCTGTCCGACCAAGACGCTAGCAAACTGCCTTCAGTAATAGCGCAACTAGCAAAGGCACATACCCACCTGGCCGATATCAACACTAACTTGCCGCAGTCTCATACAGTGCAAAACCTAACCGCAGCGCTAAAAGACGTAGAGACCAACCTCGACCTTCTAACGCAACTAGATACGGCATCGCAGAGCCAAGCCATGCACCGACTTCCCTACCAATTTGGAAACCAAGTACGTACCTTACTTAATGACTTGGGTATTGAGCTCCACCTTAACGTGGCAAAAACCATCAAACAGGCACAGTCTCAAACACAAGCAAGTCGTTATTTGCACCATGTGGCTGGGATTTATATCGGTATCTCACTTCTGCTTTTGCTGTTTTTCACCGTCAGCAAACACCCTATGATGAGACGTAGCTTAATTACACACTCACCCCGATAAATTTGGAAATTAAGAATCCTAATTTTTTGTAGCTCAAGTGCGATTAGTAGGAGGGCCCTGCCCTGTTTTCAGGTCAGGGCTTTGGTAATAGGAGATCTTGCCATGCAGGACAGAGGTTAGAACAAAAACTAGAGGGAATTAAGCTAGAGTCACAAGACAATTTACTTAAATAGAAAACCTAAAGTTATCTATAACACGGTTTTAGCGATGCATACTTAACCAGCTCACTAGCTGTTCATCTTTGATAACCACATTCCCGGCTTTTATAGACGTAATATGCCCATTACGCTTTTTACCAGAAAGCCCTCTCGAAGGGTCCATTTCGCCAAAAATCCTTTTTGCCTCAAACTGATAACGGATGAATGCTTCCTCTGGAGACTTAATGCTCTTGGACTTATGTACCATGTAAACAAGTGCATTTAATGTGCTGCGAAGATAATGTTCCAAGTTTACGATCAAAAGTTCAAGTCGCTCATGTGGAGATGCGTTGTGAACAATCGCATTTCTTACGCGATATATTCGATGGATGTGTAATTCCACTTTGCGCTCATGCGCTTCAATTTTTTGTGCTAGTTCGAATGGACTAGAGCACAGTTCCATAAAGTTACCGAATCGGTATTGAGCATAAGGGTGCTCACTTAGTCGTTTATTGACCTCACTAGCAAAATCTTTTCGTTTAAGTGCATTGTAAATAGTCCCTAGATCAGCATCTTGAACCAGTATGTTACCAATCGCTGTCCAATTCAGCGATTTTGCGCACCCTCTCAGGGCAAACAACTGCTTTACTGGGTAATCAAGAGCAATACATGGTAATACAGCTTTTATTACATGTTCATCATGTCTCAGAGGACCATCCTCATCGATTAGGGTCAATGACTCCAGTGCCGACCAAAAAGCGGTAAACCTACTTTCAAGACTTTTCTCATTCACACCATTTTGGAAGAAACGAAAAGCTGCGCTGATTTTGTTACCTGTCTTTATTGAACCTTTTTGTCTAAGGTGACTCACCGCATCTATGTATATGGATAGATCATCACTGGCCCAGCGATCGAGAGAGTTGCTTAAGTCTTTGTCAAATCTAGGCAATGACTTAGACTCTCCCGATTCGTCTACTACAGTTACTTTCGAGCCAATTTGAATTTCATTTTTGCCTAGGAAATACGAGAACAAATCTAAAGCTTGAAGAATACGCTTTTCGGCAAGTTGGCGCGCAGAACTGTATGAAATGGCAGCAACTTTTATTGTAGCATTGACAATATGATTTCTGTTGGCAACTTGCTCTGGCACTTCAAACTGACAATCTTCCAAAGTTTGCACTTCAGTTCGGCTTAACAACTCGAACAGTGATTTATTGTCGAGGCTTAGCTTTACTGTATAAGCCTTAGTGTCGAGAGTGATTTTGCTGGTGAAGTTTTCGAAAGCATCAATAAAAGCGACATCATCTCTACGCTTCTTCAAATAATTCCTGCATAAAAGGTAGCATTCAGAAGTCGGCATACCGAGAGTTACGAGGTGGCTCAAAAGAGCATTAGCTTTAATATTAATGGTTGTTAGTGCTTCTGAACCAGAATCTGCTCCGTCTGCAAGTCGCTGTCTCAAGTCTTGCACTACTTCATTTCTATAGTGCAAAATCAGCAGGTCTTTTACCTCTTGCAGCAAGCTAACGACCAATTCCTTTTGGTTTTCAAGTGGTTCACCATGACTAGAAAAAATGTCATTTAGCTTTTTAGGAATACCATTAAAGCAAGCAGCGCCTAGAATTGTATCTTTATCTATAAATGAAGTAAGTTCCTCAACAACATGCTTTCGTTTTTCTGGTGCTCGGTGCTTGTTTCCTAAAGAGTATAAGTCCAGCAGTTCTAACACCGAATTTAGCGTATTATTATATGAGACTCGATCACTGTCTAAACTTTTGACATTGCTCATGCTAGCCCAGCATTCAATAAAGAACAGCTGTTGTTTCTCCAGATTTCGGTTAATCTCCTTGAAAATGCGCATACCTTGCTCAATCCACCAGTGTCAGTTATACTCATCCACATCATACAGATTTTACATCAATAGCACACTAAGCTGTTGATTCCGAAAAAAACGGTCTCCACTTTTGACTGTGGCATGTTCCCGAGAAGTTCTGAGACCAATCATACTGAAGGGCGCATTTATGCGCCCTTTTTTATATTTGCAGAAAGCGAAGTGGTAAAACAAGCTGGCGAAGCCAGTAACGCTTATAGCGATCTAACTGAAAAGCATTATCTATGCACTGATTGTTACCGAGTATTTAAGTACGATAATTTGCACTTATCCAAAAACCTATCTATCTACGTCTCCTCAGGGGTGTGAGTGCAAACACAACTTACCCGGCATTTATCTCTTCAAACCTAACCAACACCAAAGTTTTATAGAAATCAACGTGCATTCATGTCTTCTGAGTATATAATCATACAAATAACTCAATTGCGCAGTGGAACCCCATGACAGAGTCTTTGCTTCCTAATATTCTTCAGTTTATTGGCCAGATCGACCCATTCGATAAAATCCCGCAGCCCGCCTTGCGTGAACTGGCTTCGCAGGTGCAGATCACTTATCTCAGCAAAGGGGAAGTGATCGACTTATGTGCTAAAGACCAAGAAAAGTCCCTCTATATCGTGCGTACAGGCTCAATGGAGCAGCGCAAAAAGGATGGAGTGCTAAGAGCCAAGCTGGGGGCGGAAGATCTGTTTGGTTTTACCGCATTATCTGAAGATGTGGATGGCGATAAAGGCTATAAGGCCATTGCAATTGAGAACTCACTGATTTACATCATTCCGCATACCGCTCTGCAACAGCTATTCAAAACTTATCCAGATTGTGCTGAGCACTTTGCCTCACAGGCGCAAGTGCGTTTGAAATCTGCGTTGGATGTGGTGTGGTCAAATAAAGACAAAGGCTTGTTTATCAAACAAGTTCAAGAGGTGGCGAGTGGCCGTATTGCGGTTGTGACGGCGGATCAGACCATCCAACAAGTCGCCCACGAAATGCGTATAGTTAAACGCTCACCCTGCGCTGTGGTGTATGACAATGACAAAATCGTTGGGCTAGTCACAGACCGAGATATGACCAAACGCGTCATCGCTCATGGTGTCCCTGTCACTCAGCCAATTTCCGAAGTGATGACACAGCAGCCCCTGACCATAAAACCCGACGATTTGGTATTGCACGCAGCATCTGTGATGATGCAGTTCAATATTCGAAACTTACCTGTCGTGGATGACAATAAAGTCGTCGGACTGTTAACCACAACCCATTTAGTGCAAAACCATCGCATGCAGGCGATTTTCCTCATTGAGAAAATCAAGTACGCAGGCAGTGTTAAGACTTTGTCTTCCTTTACACCCGAACGCCAAGCGATCTTTGAAGCCTTGGTTGAAGGCAAGGTGAGTCCTGAGACGACAGGCAAAGTAATGACGATGATCATGGATGCCTATACCCGTCGTTTAATCCAGATCGCTATCGACAAACTCGGACCTCCGCCGTGTGAATTCTCTTGGATTGTCGCAGGTTCACACGCCCGTAACGAAGTCCATATGCTATCGGATCAAGACAGCGCTATCGTGCTAGCCGATGATGCAACTGACAATGATCGTATTTACTTCAATCACTTAGCTATGATGGTCACTAATGGACTGGCTCGCTGCGACTTCCCGCTTTGTCCTGGTAAGTATATGGCGGCAACACCAAAATGGTGCCAACCACTGTCTGTCTGGAAAAACTACTACAAAAAGTGGGTGGCAAATCCTGAGTATGAACGCCTACTCAACATTAGTGTGTTCTTAGAAATCCGCTCCATTTATGGCAATCGTGAGTACGAAGAGATCCTACGTGATGAACTTCACGCCAATATTCGCAATAACCGTGAGTTCTTAGGGATCTTGGTGCGAGACGCCGTAAATACCAACCCACCTCTTGGCATCTTTAATAAGCTAGTGGTGGAAAAATCCGGTGAGAACAAACAGACTCTCAATATCAAAAAGTATGCGATTACCTTGATTATCGATTTGGCTCGAATCTATGGTCTGGCGGTTGAGTGTGACCGTTCTTCGACTGACGAGCGATTTACCGCAGCATATAAGAAAGGCGTGTTAAGTGAAGATTCTTACAAGAATATTTTACGGGCATACCAGTTTATCTTGTCATTCCGCTTTAGCCATCAGCTAGAGGCCCTGAAGAAAGGCGAAGAACCGAATAACAATATCAACCCTGACCGCTTCGGAAGCTTTGAGCGTAAACACTTGAAAGATGCGTTCCGAATGATTGCTGACATGCAAGAAGCCGCAAAAGTACGATTTGGGATCCGATAAAACAGTGAAAGCACTACTTGACTATTTCCACCCATTAGAACGAGCCAAACGCCAGAGAAAGCAGTATTTGGGCAATGTTCGCTTGCCAAAAGTACTTGCTCACCTCGTGCATGAGCCGACACCTGATGCCTCAGATTTTGGCTGCAAGCAGAATTATATTGTGCTTGACCTAGAAACCACTGGCTTTGATTACAACCAAGACCTTATTTTGTCGATGGGATGGGTCGAAGTAAAAGATGGCAAGATTGACCTAGCTTCAGCCAGGCATGTCTACATTGACAGCGACTCACAGGTACGCCCTGAAACCGCAGTGATCAATCACATCACCCCGCAAATGCTGAGCGAAGAAGGGGTGTCGATCAATAGTGCAATGACGGCATTTTTTGAAGCTGCCGCTAATAAAATATTGGTGGCACATGCTTGTGTCATGGAAGAAAACTTCATCAACCACTACCTGCACGCCAACTTTGGTTATCAGCACTTACCACTATTGTGGATTGATACTATGTGCATCGAGAAGCGCTTAGCACAAGGCATCAATCAGCAAGATGAAACCGACGTTACCCTGTCTGCCACTCGTGAGCGTTACGGTTTGCCTGAATACAACAACCACAATGCCCTGATTGATGCAGTCGCTACCGCAGAACTACTGCTTGCTCAACAAAAACGAATCAACCCTAATAATAAAGCCACCATCGGGCAGCTTTATCGTTTGAGTCATTAAGCAAGTTCCGTTAGGAATTATCGCCGAAACAGAGTTGAACAAAGCAATATTGCTTAGTTCAACTGCCCTTCATCCAATGCACTGGCAAGCCACACCAAAGGGGCATTCCAGTTAATCGTGATCTCATTTAACGTCCATGCAGAGATGTCGTCTCGGTAGCAAGTTTGACCGACGCAATTACCTTTAAGCCTTGCAGCCACTGAATCACTATAGTTTATCGAGTTGGGGCCCCCCACTAGAGCGCCCGGTGCAGGCATAGGTGATTGAGCGTCAGCAGCATGTGCCCAAAATCGATGGTGTGGATTTTGCGCCGAGTTCTCGCCGTATCCAGTGACATAAGAGATACTCATCGGATTCGCCCCTAAAAGGTAATCCATACCACTGGCCGCTGCCTTAATAAAAGATAGCTCTCCAGTAAAATCGGACGCATACACAAGGAATATTCCACGGTTAGCCACGTTAGAGTTCGAACCCCAAGGGTATTGCTCCACGGAATAGGGTATACGATAGCCCTCTTTTGCCACTTGAGCTTGATAATACTTGGCGGTGTCGATCACTTTGCTTCGAGCTTGGGTTTGAACGTCTTCGCCAAGCTTGCTTGGTACGACCGCCAAACTGATCGTGGCTAAAGGAGCAACATACTGCCAATACATATCTCCTGGAGTCGCAAGGTCGCCGTTTGGGGTCTCCAAGTAGTGTTTAGATTGATTGACTACACTTAGGTATTTGTCTTCGCCTGTTGAAATAAACAACTCGGTCGCAGCCCAATACCACTCATCAGATAACCGCTTATCATCATAAGGGCCAGAGCCTGTAAAGTTATTGTAGGCATAGATTTGCGGCTGTTTAAGCGCAGCATCCCAAGCTCGGGTGGCAGCAGTTAAGCAGCGGTTGGCAAATGCATCATCGATACTTTGCCAAATGCGTGCACACTGGGCACCAATTGCCGCAAGATTTAGGGTGGCAGCTGTTGTCGGGTGTCCAACATAACGCTTTTGTTGACTCTTGTGCGGTGGAAGCGGCATACCAGTCCACTCACCGTCGGCAATTTTGTGAAATGCCATATAAGAAACATCGTGTTTTTCTAATGTCAGCTTTTTTGATCCAGACTGATCGCCAATAGGTACGGCAACTTGCTTACCTTCTGGGATCTGCATTGCAAGCATGAACTCTATGTTCCAACGGGCTTCGGACAATAGAGGATTCACGTCACTATCCATCTCAGGTATTTTAACACCAGTTTGGAAAGGCGCACCATTTCCCCCTAGATGATGACCACGCTCATACAAATTGAGCAATGTCCAAGTGCTAATGCCACTGTTTACCGTATATTTGCCGTGATCGCCCGCATCATACCAGCCCCCGGTTGCATCAATCGAGAAGTCACAGCCGGGCCAGCGATTTCCCCACTCATCGGTTTTGTCAAAACAACTGGCCACATCTTTAGAGTGTCCGGCAGGCCTTGCTAGATCTTCCCTTTGCACATATTTAGTCTCGATCTCAATGCCACTGCGGTTTTGATAGAAATAGGACAAAGCATCGTATTTGAGTTGGCTGTAAATATCATCTCTGATATCAAAAGGGTAACTAGTAGCTTCACCTACCTTGACGGTTAAGCCTTTCATCGGCGACGTATAAGTAGATAGGTCTATCTGGTGCAGGTTTTCACCGGAAGCTCTGTTTTTACCTATTGGTACGCTTCTCCCCATATCGATGTTGATACCGTCAGCAGTTTGCAATACCCAGCGTTGCGGCTCGACGCTGTCTGATTGTAAGTAGATAAACTTGTCAGCCTTTGGCAGAAAGCCCAACTGGTTTTGGCGGATTACGTTGGTCGTGAAAGTCTCCCGATAAGGTGTGCCATTCACAGATACATCAGACACACAAATGGTTGCCGGTTTTTGCGCCCCCATTTGGAACTGAAACTCGGCCGCTGCGTCACTGTCACCCTGTTGGGTGAAAGAAAACTCAAAACGCTGTTTCGACGTACTTAGCTGAGTATCATTAACAAAGTGGTGAGTATAAGGAGGGCCTTGGTGTTGAATAAGCGCTTTAAACTGGGTAGGCGCACTTGCAAAAGCATCAAAACTTACTTGATAGCCTTCTCCGTGAGCCAGGCCAATGCCGGAGTGACCTAGGATAACGTTCCAAGGGTTTGCCCCTGGGTGCGTTATTGTTACGCAAGCTTCCCCGTTTTTTGTCGCAACGTCCGCCCCTGTGAACCACCAGCCATCTGTGCCTTGATTGAAGCTGCCATTTTGAATCATTTCTTGAGCGCTCTCTGCAGAGCTGGTTGCCAACGATAGCAGCGTCAATGCAAAAACTATACGAGTCATCACTTTATCCTTCTTCCCTAAATTCTGTGTTTTACAGTAACGTTGAGGCTGTAATTCACTCAGTGATAAAGCTAAAGAATTGTGAGCTTGTATGAAAGCTAATCATGAATCTGTGATCTCTTGATTACTGCAAGTCGCACTCATGAAACCGATTCATGCCAACAACAAAACAGCGTATTTTTGTCATACTTAATAGCTAAAAAGTTGTATTCCTTTGTTTTTTAGTGCCTTGAGTTTCTCTTCCAGCTCAGTCATCCCCCTTTAAATATCACTACTGAGTATAGATAACCAGAACCGGGCAAAGTGAACTAAAAAAGTATCTTGCTGCGTTTGATTAATTATCTTTTCCCAATAAAACAGGGGGCTGTAAGCCGAACTTTGGCCAAACACAATGGTACAAAGCATTGCAATAGTGTGGGGTTAAATCTTTGAACTGAGTTGCAATCAACCTCAAGAAAATATTTAAGTATTACAAATAATCATGCTAACTCATTTGCATAGTCAATACTGAATTGTGGTTGAATTTAACACAAATTTACGATTTACATTCATCATTCGACTAAATTTGATAAAATGATCGCCGTCACATCTAGGTTTTGCAGCTAAATTTTACAAATTTATACACAAATACAAACTTCGATCCCGATCACTTGTATGATTAATAGAAGGGCTAATACTGGGTCATCAGTCACGTTATGGAGTTATTGTAGTACAAATAGGGCATCAAACGGCTAATATGGACTTACTCATTTAAACAACAATCAAAAGGTCTACAGATGGAACTCAATACTCTTATTGTTGGCGTCTACTTCCTATTCCTTATAGCGATAGGCTGGATGTTCCGTACATTCACCAATACTACCAGTGACTACTTCCGTGGGGGAGGTAACATGCTTTGGTGGATGGTTGGTGCAACCGCATTTATGACACAATTTAGTGCATGGACGTTCACCGGTGCAGCGGGTAAAGCGTACAACGACGGCTTTGCTGTTGCGGTAATCTTCCTAGCGAACGCATTTGGTTACTTCATGAACTATGCGTACTTCGCTCCTAAGTTCCGTCAGCTACGCGTTGTAACGGTAATTGAAGCAATCCGTATGCGTTTTGGTACAACCAACGAACAAGTGTTCACTTGGTCTTCTATGCCTAACAGCGTTGTATCTGCGGGTGTATGGCTAAACGCACTAGCTATCATCGCATCTGGTATCTTCGGTTTCGACATGAACGTCACTATCTGGGTAACTGGCCTAGTAGTACTAGCGATGTCGGTAACAGGTGGTTCATGGGCGGTAATCGCATCTGACTTCATGCAGATGGTTATCATCATGGCAGTAACAGTAACCTGTGCTGTAGTAGCTGTAGTACAAGGCGGCGGTGTTGGCGAAATCGTTAACAACTTCCCAGTACAAGAAGGCGGTTCTTTCCTGTCTGGTAACAACCTAAACTACCTAAGCATCTTCAGCATCTGGGCATTCTTCATCTTCGTTAAGCAGTTCTCTATCACCAACAATATGCTGAACTCTTACCGCTACCTAGCAGCGAAAGACTCGAAGAACGCTAAGAAAGCTGCACTTCTAGCATGTGTGCTAATGCTTGGTGGTGTATTCATCTGGTTCATGCCTTCTTGGTACATTGCTGGTCAAGGTGTAGACCTAGCAGCAGCTTACCCAGAGCAAGGCAAAAAAGCGGCTGACTTCGCTTACCTATACTTCGTACAAGAGTACATGCCAGCAGGTATGGTAGGTCTACTAGTAGCAGCAATGTTTGCAGCAACAATGTCTTCTATGGACTCAGGTCTAAACCGTAACTCAGGTATCTTCGTTAAGAACTTCTACGAGCCAATCGTTCGTAAAGGCGAAGCATCTGAGAAAGAGCTAGTAACAGTATCTAAGATTGTTTCTACGGTATTCGGTCTAGCAATCATCTTCATCGCACAGTTCATCAACTCACTTAAGGGTCTGAGCCTGTTCGATACCATGATGTATGTTGGTGCCCTAATCGGCTTCCCAATGACTATCCCTGCATTCCTTGGCTTCTTCATCAAGAAGACTCCAGACTGGGCTGGTTGGGGTACGCTAGTTGTGGGTGGTATCGTATCTTACGTGGTTGGTTTCGTAATCACAGCAGACACTATCTCTTCTATCTTCGGTCTAGAAGAGCTAACTAAGCGTGAGTGGTCTGATGTTAAAGTAGCAGTTGGTCTAATCGGTCACATTACTCTAACTGGTGGTTTCTTCATCCTATCGACACTGTTCTACAAGCCTCTAACTAAAGAGCGTCAAGCGGACGTAGACAAGTTCTTCGGCAACCTAGAGACTCCACTTGTATCTGAGTCTGCAGAGCAGAAGAAACTGGACAACAAACAGCGTCAAATGCTTGGTAAACTAATCGCAGTAGCAGGTGTTGGTGTGTGTCTAATGGCACTACTACCTAACCCAATGTGGGGTCGCCTAGTGTTTGTTCTGTGTGGTGCAATCGTTGGTGGTGTCGGTATGCTACTTGTTAAAGCAGTCGACGGTGATGTTGAAAAGAAGCTAGAACCAGCATCTAACAGCTAATCCAAACGGTTAAAGCTCCCCCAAGTTTTTTCCTGAAAGATAAGCGGCTACCGAAGGGTAGCCGCTTTTTTTATATTCAAAGTTTAAGTGCTTTAGCTTTCGCAACTAACGCTTTGTCGTTACTATTTGTGCAAACCAATTCTTAGACAACGAACCATGCTCAACGAACAACAAAAACTCTCCGCTCAAACCGCAAGACATAAACGAATTAAAAAGCAGGTCCACGTTAAATCCGACCTCGCAACAGAAGATTCAGGCCGAGTGCTCGTCCTAACAGGTAACGGAAAAGGAAAATCTAGTTCTGGCTTTGGCATGATTTTTAGAGCGCTAGGGCAC
Source organism: Vibrio sp. SCSIO 43136 (assembly GCF_023716565.1). Lineage (NCBI taxonomy): Bacteria > Pseudomonadati > Pseudomonadota > Gammaproteobacteria > Vibrionales > Vibrionaceae > Vibrio > Vibrio sp. SCSIO 43136. The sequence continues at coordinate 1,621,416 of NZ_CP071849.1, forward strand.
GGACAACGTTGTGCTGTAGTTCAGTTTCTCAAAGGTGATGCAGAATGTGGGGAGCGAAATCTACTTGAGAGCCTCAATGTCCCCATCATTACCATGAATACTGGCTGCTCCTTTAAAGACGGCTATTGTGCTGACTTTGAACGCACCCGAGCAAAAGAAGTGTGGACTCAGACCTTGTCCTTTCTGAAAGACTCATCAATCGATGTACTGCTGCTCGATGAAGTGACCTATACGGTAGCACGCAAACATTTATGTGTAGATGAGATGGTTAAAGCCATCGAGAATCGCCCTGAGCATCAATCAGTAATCCTTACTGGGCGAGCTGCACACCGAAAACTCAAGGGACTTGCAGATACGGTATCGCGCTTAGATAACGTCAAACATGGACTTCAGCAAGGATTCAAAGCACGCAAAGGCATCGAATATTGACCCAAGTGCTGCCCGACATTCCCATTGTCGGGCAATCTTCAAAGCGTCACTGCCTCGAAACTTATTGCAATATAATCACACAATTAAAAAGTGGTTTCTTCAACATTCGGATAAACCGATAGCCTTCGCTATTTAATAATCCCCAGCCTAGTTTTTGCCTCTATCCACCTAGCAGTTTGTAATAAATACGGAGATAAAAGCCCTCTTTTACATCGTATATATTGAAAGCACCCTCTACATAGAATATGAGCACAACCATAGCTGGGATTTACTTGAACCCAAACGCCTACAACTTCACACCCATGACACTCAAACCCTTACCCTGCAAGGTTTGATCGCGATCAAGACATTTGAGTTAGTCGCATAATTTTTAAGGGATAGAGGAGCGTTTTCGCAATATCAATATCACACAAACCGGTGATTTTTAGGCAAATAGCGTGAACATAATCTCTTTTTTATCACGGGTTCCGTTTATTTTTTCAAGTTAGTTAACAGTTTTATAAGTACCAAAATTGACCTAAAGCGCTTTATGACAAATCTCACAGAACTGAGCCCGAGAACAACCTATTATATTTGTCATACATTAATGCAATATTAAATAAAGCATTAGTGAAAAGTATGGATACACAGTATCTACAACTATAAAACGATTAGGACTTACTCATGAAAGCAGTTACCACTATCGCAGCTCTAGTTGCCTCTACCCTACTTGCTGGCGCCGCTTCTGCAGCCTCTCTTGATTACCGTGCAGAATACAAGCACGAAGATAAAGATTACGCTCACCGCATCAAAATCGGCGACAGCACCAAGATTTTCGACGACGCAGCGAAGCTTTCTCTAAGTGTTGAGCAAAAGTTCCAAAGTGAACAAAACGACGATGGCTCTCAAGATTTCTGGAACGGCGTGTCTCGTGGTGACTCAGAGTTCAGCGCAACCGTACAATACAAACTAGGTGACGGTTGGTACATTGAACCAGGTATGCCAGTAACATTTGGCTCAAACAAAACTACGTTTAAGCCTCAGTTCCGCGTAGGTTACACTTCTAGCTTCGGCCTAACTACAGCACTTCGTTACCGTCATGAGTTCCAAAACTTTGACTCTTCTGCTGGCACAACTTCTGCAGCGGGTTCTGACGATAAGATCGAACGTGCTGGCAAAACTATCCAGCAAGGTAAGATCACTCTAACGGGTGGCTACAAGTTCAAAGATGACCTTAAGAACCTGAAGCTAAGCTGGGAAGCTAACTACAACCACAACTACGACAACGTTCGTCTAGCGAATGACAAGAACTGGGAATGGGATGCTGGTATCAAACTTGGCTACCAATTCGACGACATCACTCCATACATGGAACTATGGACGTCTGATTACGGTTCTTCAGCAGAAAACGATCGTCAGCTTAAGACTCGCGTTGGTATCAAGTACAGCTTCTAATTCGAGCATCCAATTGATACAAATGAAAGCTTAGTTACCAAGGGCCTAGCGAAATGCTAGGCCTTTTGGTGTTTAACAGTCTGTCGACTCTACTCGCACCGTACAGACACACCCTTCTGTTGGACATGTACTGCTGCCTCGGCCTCCAAAAGAGTCGTAAATCACGTAACACCCGCTCGGTAGTGTAGTAATGTTGGTACTATCAAGTTCGCTTTGACTAAAACTATGCTGATACCCCACGACCGTATGACGATTCCCTTGTGCCGATGTTAGAGTTTCTGTCGTGTCAATGGTCAAGAAGTCGAGCATGGTTAACGCATCCCCAGACTCACCTTCGCTTTCTGGGCACAAGGTGCCCCAATCCACTTCCACCGAACCAAACCCAAAATCAATGATGTAATCATCCTGACCTCCTGGGGGATTGGTCGACGCTGGAGAAAGCCCTTTTATGTATGCTTTCGCAATCACCTGAGTAATGGTAGTTTCAAATGCTGCGGCAACTCCTTGAAGGGTTGATACCCTCGCAGACTGCTGCAAATTGAGAAACTTAGGCGCTGCCACCACAGCGAGTATCCCTAAAATCACGATCACAACCACTAACTCGATTAGGGTAAATCCACTCTTTTTCATGTTGGCAAATATCCCTCGCCTTATTTACAACTTACCCATTAAATATAACAGCTAGTAATAGAGTGTTTGTGAGCGATTACTTACAACTATCTGATGGTCCAAGAGAACATTGGCGTTATTGTTGCGATTTCTCACTTTTGTGACAAAAAAAACCGCTAAGTCTGACTTAGCGGTTTATATTACGTGGCAAAAAGTTTTGCCAGAAAAAGGATCTTACCCAGTGAAGACTATGCCAGTAAATTAGGTCACGATGAAAGACGCATGTGAATCAGCATCACGGTTTCCCCGGTCTGGGAAACTCTAGGTTCACAGCCATAAGGCACAAAGCCGAGCTTGTGGTACAGCATAAGTGCTGGAGTGTTGTAGTTAAAAACCGATAAACTCGGTGCTACTTGATAGTGTTCTCGGCACTTGGCACTCAAAACTTCTATCATCGCTTTACCTATGCCTTTACCTTTGTGGCTATCAGCGACTATCACGTTACCAATAAAGGCCTGTTCGGTGGGTTTAACATCATAAAGATTACCAAAGGCCACGACCCTTCCCTCGTCGATTGCGACTGTCAACTGAAGGCGCTGCTGGGCAATCTCTGCTATCTGAACGACATCCCAAGGAAAGCTCGCCACCGCGCTTACTTTATAGAGCTCCTCCGGTGAAGAAATTAACTGTCCAATTTGCTCATAATGCGCTGGCGTTGCAGCGAGAAACTCCATTGACTCTCCTAAACTTATTTTAATGGATCATTATCAGGTAATACGCCATGCATCCACATTGCTAAGCGGTGCTTAATGTTTGCACCATCTTGTTTATCTGCAGGAAGTGGAGTGATTTGCTTGGCATCAACGAGAAACAGGTAAACGCCTTTCACAAACGTCGGTTGTGGTGAAGTTGGCAAGTTAAATCCTTGCATTTTTGCCATCTGGGAACCAATTTCTAGTGCTTTTTTAACCAACTTATCTTCATTACGAAGCTTGGTACTCTTTGACATAGTAAACTTTCCTTTATTTGGCTGACCTTATCTATGACTCTACATTGCACTGCTTTAGCGTCAATTTTTCCTGTTGTGAAATGGGAGGCAGGGGGTGTATTCACCCTTGAAAGCTCAAATACCAAACAGTCAACGCTAGCACTCAAAACCTCAGAGACTAAAAAGCCCACCTAGGATAGGTGGGCCAATATCAATCAGCTTAGATAAAGCTAGTTCAGCAATTACTTACCGTTCAGCTTTAGCTCAGAGAATGTCACGCTGTTGTAGTCGCCATTCGCTTTGTCGGTAGCAAAGTCACCAGTACCCGCACAACCTGTTCCCCATACTGGGTGGCTGTCAGCTACACTACATTGACCATAAGCACCCGCTTTAAAGTAGAAGTCATCTTTTGCGTAGCCTGTTGGGAAATCAAGCTCGTCTTGACCTTTGCTGAGGTCGATTTCGTATTTCACCGTGTCGTGACGAGCAGTTTCAAACGTTAGGTACATCATAGTGCCCTGAACATCGATCTTGTAGCTGAACTCTTCACCTAGTGCGATACCTGCATCACCTGGTTCTGCGTGGTTTTCCCACGTGTTGCCCCATACAGGGTACGAGATATCGATACGGTTTGGATCTTTCTTAGCTAGGTTGCGCTCGTAGTTCCAGAATACTGAACCCATTTTGTGGCCAGGGAATTTCTTATAGAAAATCTTGATTGGTTCATTACCGTGGCCGTAACCCGTTTTAGCTTTGATTTGGTCGTTATGCTTTTTCGCATGGATTTGACCCACAACGACCGAGTGCGCAGGACCTTTTTCTGGGTACTTAGCGTTCATAGAGACGTGATCCACTTTCAGTGTCGCTTCCAGCGTACCGCCGACAGCGCTGTACTCTTTTGCATCCGGGTGGCTTGATAGTGCCCACTGGTTTAGCTTGCCATCGGTCAAAATGTTATCGAAGTTAGCACCACGAGGCATTTGACGCAGCTCAGAGCGAGCGTTCTTAGAGTTTTTGGTCGTAATGGCTTGGTTTTGCACTTGGAAAACTAGGTGGCCATCTTTGTTTAGGTGGAAGAAATCTTTATGTGAGTAGCTTAGCATCGCCACACCTTCGATCTCATCAACCTTGCCATCTTCATTGATGTCCGAAGGGATAGTGATCTTCCAGTTACGCATATCAAAGTTATCCGCAGGTACAGGGTAATCAACACCGTTATTTGCCACTTCAGCAAATGCAGTGGTAGAAAGAGCAAGGAGGATAGAGCCAGTAAGTAGGTGCTTTTTGTTCATCGTTAGCAAATCCATTTATTGTGTTATTGTCATACAGTATGCCCAGCATTAACAAAAACAAAAGAGACTTTAATGGGTTGTTCAAGCGCGATCACAACATCCATAACCTCGTTTTATAGAGTTTCGGAATTGCCGTATCAATCACATAAATCATACAAATAACTGTGTTAATAGGCGATTTGAGAGCATAAAAAACGCCCCATCCGAGGGTGGGGCGTATAAAGTTTCTTACTTAGATCGGTAGCAAAATGCCAATCAATCGCCTTTTAAGCTTTGTTGCCACTGAGAAAGCCGCTCAATATGCTCGGGAGAAATTCCGCAGCATCCACCAATGATGTTTGCACCAGCTAGATGCCATGCTTTGGCGAAATCCAAGTACTCTTGCGGTGAGAAATAGCGCAATGCTTGAATCGCTTCATTCGCTTTATGGTCAGACCGAATAGGAGTAAAGCTATTGGCATAAACTCCAATATCCATGTCTTGCCCCAACTCGTCGAGCAAGGATCTTGTCTGTCTGATGGCGGATTCCATTACCTCTGGTACGGAGCAGTTAAAGAAGATGCCTTGTGCATTGGTCTCTAACAGGGTCATCAACGCTTGTTTAATCGACTCGCCAGAACGCAACTTAGCATCATGCTCTTGTTCATCCAGTAAGGTAAACGCATAGTGACAAGGCTTGTCTGACGTCTTGAGCACATTCGCAATGCTTCGAGCTTCCGCCACACTTGAAATCGTTTCAGCAAGCCAAAGATCGACGAAGGGTTTCTGCGCTTGATATAAGGTGTCAAAGATCGCCTCACCTGTTTGTGGATCAAACAGATCAGGTCGATAAGAACCAAACGCCGGAGGGATGCAACCTGCCACCTTTACCGCAGTGCTACTCTCTTCTACGGACTGGCGAGCCAATTGACCTGCGAGTGTCGCGAGTGTCGCACCTTGCTGCTCAAAGCCCTGCTCACCCAAATGAAAAGGCACACATGCGTAACTGTTGGCGATGATGATCTCAGCACCTGCCTGAATAAAGTTGTGGTGCGCTTTTAATACATGCTGTGGCGACTCAATCAATGCCTGAGCACTCCACAGAGGCTGCGAAAAGGGAGCGCCCATGCGCTTGAGCTCTCTTCCCATCCCACCATCTAAAATCACCAACTTTTTCATTTGGACATCCATACGTCTATTTATTCTAAGCAGTGTGGAACACATCGGTATCATTTTACATTGAAAGCTGCTCACTATCAGTATGAACAAATTTCATGAGAAACGTTCAAAAAGCAACCAACCCAATCCGTGCGGTCATCGTAGGTCAGATCACCTCAAAAGTATGGCCCAATAGCGCTTTGACATTGGGCACTTTAGCCAGTTACAGTCAGCTTCGAACAATTATTAATAAGAATTAAGGAGATAGGCATGGAAGCGAATAAAAAGGTAGCGTTTATCGGCCTCGGCGTCATGGGATACCCAATGGCTGGGCACTTATCCAAGGCAGGCTATGAAACTCACGTATACAACCGCACCGTAGCAAAAGCAAAGCAATGGAGTGAAGAATTTCAGGGCGAATACTTTGAGACACCAAAACAAGCGGCTCAAGATTGCCAAGTTGTTTGTCTTTGTGTCGGCAATGACAACGACGTTCGCAGCGTGGTATTTGGCGAAGATGGCGTACTTGCAGGAATGGCAAAAGAAGCGACTTTGATCGACCATACCACCACCTCAGCCGAACTTGCAGAAGAACTCGCTACTGCCTGTCAGGAACTCGGCATTCACTTTATTGATGCTCCAGTCTCTGGTGGTCAAGCAGGCGCAGAAAATGGCGCACTCACCGTCATGTGTGGTGGCGAGCAGCAGGCATTTGAAGCCGCCTCTCCTGTGATTGATAGCTACGCTCGACAAATTTCTTTGCTTGGTGGTCACGGCCAAGGGCAGCGCTGCAAAATGGTCAATCAAATCTGCATCGCTGGGGTGTTAAAAGGGTTGAGCGAAGCCATCTTGCTGTCGCAAAAAGCTGGGCTAGACATTAATGACGTGGTCGATGTGCTTAAGCATGGTGCGGCGGGTTCATGGCAGATGGAAAACCGCGCCTCGACAATGGCAGCGGACAAGTTTGATTTTGGTTTTGCCATCGATTGGATGCGTAAAGATCTTGGGATTTGCCTGGACGAAGCGCAAAAATTTGGCTTAGACCTCCCACTCACCAAGCAGGTAGATAGCGAATACCAGTCCCTACAAGAACAAGGACTTGGGCGCATGGATACCTCAGTACTGATTAAGTCGTACGATAATAAATAAAATACTTTAACCCTCCCCACCCTGTATTGCAGGTGGGGAGGAATTCAATCGCCTCAATACCCCGTCAACTCCATATACCCCACACCTTGATGTGACCCTTCTATCTTCACAGGGCCCTCCCAGTAAGGCACCGTAAGTGGCATTTTGGCCATTGGGTTGAGCGCATCGATGGTTAGTGCAATATCCTCGCTTGGAATGTTCAATGTCCAGTGGGTAGGATGATCTCGACCATCTATCTCGGTAAAGGCAATAGGTGTCAGCTCAATCTGGTGACTACTCATGCGTCTTGCGCTGCCGTCGGCAAACATCAAATTGGCGTAATAGTAATTAGGCGCTGAATTTGTCATATCACGAAGTTGAAACACCACCAGCCGAGTCTCTTCATTAAGTTTGAGTGCAAACCAGTCCCAACCTTGTTGTGAGTCGAGTAAAAACTGCGAGCTCCACTCTCGATCAATCCATCCAACACCTGTCACCTGTTTGATTAAACCATCAATCGTCACCTCACCTTCCACGTGGATAAATGGCTGGCTGTAGTAATAAGAAGCCACTTCTCCATTGGCACTTTTTGAGCTAAATCCTTGCTCACCCTGTTTTTGATACGGTGACTGAGTGGTGAGCGACAGGGAATAACCAAAGCTGTCTGATTGCACTTTAAGCGTAGCGGGAAACATCTCTTCAGATTGAGATTGCCACTGCCAATCATCTAGAAATACTTTGAACGGAGAAGAGGACACACCCGCCAGCTCAGGGTGTTGGCGGGACCATTTTTCATCGGCGTAGTGTTTATCTACTGTCGTTATTGCGCTGTGCGCCATGTATATCTGTTGTCCAGCCCATTCAGTTTTTGCCGAAGTTGGCTTAGCAATGGCGACTCGAAACTGAGTCCACTGAATGCCCAATGGCATGCCATCTTGATCAATCAGGTTGGCGGTCAGATACCACCATTCATGGCGAAAATCTTGATGGGCTTGGTGGTCTTGAGGAAAGATTAAGCCCCTATCCGCAGTGACAGGGGTAAAAAGGGAGTCACTCTCCCCCATCCATGAGCCAAAACCGGTGCTTGGCTCTGGCTCACAACCTACAAGCGCCATCAGCATCGCTGTTGCCATTAAACGCTTAATCATCACAACACCTCGCTTTGTAAGCTTGAGACTACCGGGCTTCTAACCAACTTCCACAGAGGTAAAATCGTGGCGAGCACAGCGGCGAATATGGTTGCCATCGCTATCGTGAATGCGTCTAACCAACTCCACAAATAGTCCAGACTCCAGCCAAACGCTCGCAAGGTGATCATGTCCGTCAACACATAGCCGATCACCGCACCCAGCGGCAACGCAATCACCAAAGTAAACGCCAACAGCATAGTGATTTGTCCACACACCAGTGCCATTAGCTTGTTGCGACTCACGCCCAAAGCGTACAAACGCCCGACGGATGCTTTACGCGCATCCAGCAACATATAACAAGCACAAAACAATCCAATCACGGCCACCATCAAGGTGACCCCATTAAGCGCACTCGTCACAGCAAAAGTTTGCGAAAAAATCTCTAAGGCAATGGTTTTGATTTTTGCTTGGTCATAAAGCTGACTTGAGTGGAGTTCAAAATGGGTTTGAAGCTGCTGATACACCTGCGTTTGGTCGGCATTCACTTTCATCCCTAGACTGGACGGTACATCAGTAAAACCTAAGCTTTGCCATAAGCTAGGGGCGATTAACATTTCACCATTCGGCGAGCCATAATCGTAGAATATCGCTCCTATCTTGATTGAATGTCCTTTAAGAGCATCGGTCTGAAGTGAGTCCGATAAGTTCAAGCCTAACTTGATTGCCATTGGCTCACTAATTGCGGCTAGCTCTCCTTGATAAAAGCGAGGCCAAAAGTTATCTAGCTGGTGCTTAAACACCATGGTCTGTTCGAGTGTGATAGGGTCTTTGGTACCAAGCAAGGTTGGCAACCCTTGTACTTTTTCTTGTAAGTAATATTGGGTATAGACCTCTTCTACGCCATCAAAATTTGTCAGTGCTTGCATCACTTCCATCATCTGCCCTTGAGCTGGGCTGATGTAGATATCAGCATGGAGACGCTGCTCCAGCCATTGCTTCAATGTATGTTCAAAACTGCCCACTAAAGTGTTCATGCCGATATTGGCTGTCACTGCTAGCAGCAGCGCCATCATGGCAAGGCTAAGCGGTGCGATGAGCTCTCTTAACTCAGCAAAAAGATATTGGATAAGACCTGCTCGGCTCCGCCTCTCACACCAAAGTGCAAGCACTGTCAGCACCTTAGGCAAAAACAGCGGTACTGCGCATACTAAAACCCCAAGCCAAACCATAGTAATGCGAAAATGCGCACTGCTGATAAGCCCGATGGCAGCCACCACAGCGAACAGGCAACCTAAAACAAACAGTCGATTTTGATTAAGCACCTGCGGCCTAGCATAGAAACCACCATGAGATGAAAGCGGCTGATTGATTTGAGATTTGAAGAACTGCCAACAAGCCAATAACGTCGAAAGCAGCGTTAACACCAAGGCTTGAAACCACCACTGCCACTCCCAACTGCCAGGTAACAATGTAGCGCCATAGAGCTGCTCTAGAGTCAATGCCACGGTTGGGTGCAACCAATGGCTTAATTGCATACCCAAGACAAACCCCAATGAGACGCCAATCAGGACCAATATCGCCAACTCGATCAGCAGTGCACTCATTAACCATTTAGCGCCGACACCCACTTGTTGTACTTGGACCAAAAGACGATTTCGCTTGAGCAAACTGTATTTGACCCCGTTATAGGCAATAAATAACCCAACCAAAAATGCCAATAGGCTCATTGCGGTTAGGTTAAGGTGAAAACTATCCGTAAGAGAGCCAAGATCGCTGCTTTGAGTATTGACACTCCACTGAGCACGACCATCGAGCAAATCTTCAATCTGAGCTTGGGACTTGGCATCAAACACCGCGATGTAACTCAATTGACCAGGCTTATTCAGTAGTTGCTGAGCAAAGCCGATATCCATCAGTACTCGGCTGCCAAGTTGCCAAGCATCGGGCACAGCAACGATCTCCACTGGCATGCCATCTAATTCAAAGCCCTGCCGATGCTGGAGTGATTCATATTGTGAGCGGCTCATTAACACCAGTGCATCGCCCGAAAGCAGCTTTGCCAATGGTAGCTCAGCACTAAACAAAGCTGGAGAAGATTCTTGGTTTCCAGCGTTTGGGTTACTCTGGCGGTACTTGATCTGAGACGTCACGGCAGCCACCAAATCACTGCCTTGTACAGACCAAGTTTGTCCTGTCTGATCTCGTACCCGCCCTTCCAACACCGCAAGCACTCCACTCACTCCAGCCTGTCGAAGCGCAAAATAGACTGACTCTGGTAAATGACGCTGACCGGATGAAGGGATCACCAAAGCTGCCGCTTGAGCACTGAGCTGTTCGGCCGATTCACTATAGCTACGTTTGGCGTTGAGGTTTATCGCTTGCACAGCAACAAACAAAGTCACGGCTAAAACAATACCAATAAGGATCGAAGCCGCCTGAAGCGGTGCTTGACGATAGTGGCAAGCAAACAGCTTTAAGCTCAGCCAGATATGATGAAGGAAATGACTAGTCTGTCGCATGCAACTTCCCACCGACCAGTTGGTAATGTGCTTGCATAAACGCAGCGCAATCAGGGCTATGCGTCACCAGAAGCACCGACGTATTGCCTTGCTGCGCGATTTCTGTCAGTAGCTGCATGACCTCTAGCCCTGCCTGCTCATCGAGGTTTCCTGTCGGTTCATCGGCGAGCAAAAGCTTGGGTTGGTGAGCAAGGGCTCGAGCAATTGCCACTCTTTGCTGCTGACCGCCAGACAAAGAGGCCACGTGGCGTTCAAGTAATGCACCAATGCCTAGAGCATCCACCAAATGATCGCACCAAGTGTCCCAATGGCATCGATTAAGATTGAGCGGAAATTCAATATTTTGGCGAACATTCAAAGGAGTGAGCAGATTAAACTGTTGAAAGACAACTCCTAGCTGCCCAAAGCGGAAGGAAGACCACTCTTCGTCCCGCCAGTGATCAGTGTTACGGCCTAGCAGGGAGAGCGACCCAGAGGTTAAAGGCTCAAATCCTGCAACTAGGTTGAGTAAGGTACTTTTGCCACTGCCACTCGCACCAGTTAGAGCAATGGTCTCGCCACTATTGATAGAAAAGTCTAGGTTATTCAAAACAGTATGAGACTCTTTACCATCAACAAAGAGTTTATTCGCCTGAATTAATTGAACCAGTGGTGTATCCATAGGTAAGCGCCTTTCGCCAGCAACAAGGTGTTACTAGAGTATACGTGTGGCACGAGAAAAAAGAGCTAACTCATTGAAAAGTGCGAATTGGGTCGAGTGCTTATGCTGTAAACGACACCGAAAATAGTTCAAAAATCGGTCAACACAGCCACACATTTGCCTTTACATACTAATTTATAAATCGTTACAAAAATACACAAGTGACAAAGATCACGTTAGACACGAAGTCGACACTCGCACAAAACGTGATATTGATCTGTCCGAGCATTTATTTCGACTTCAAAAAGAAACCAAGAGTGATTTGAGTCACAATTAATTTTTAAAATAGTTTTGTAAAAAGCAGATGCAGATCAACAAGAATAGATTTGACAAATTCCGGATTGGCGTTCCGTAATTTAATTACAGTGTCAAAATGATAGAAGGGTCACTTAAAAAGTGCTTGTACGCCCCAAATAACAGGACTGAGGTCACGAAAAACCCGTTATCAGTTCGCAATTGAAAAGCTGTGGTAAATTGATTGTGTCTTAAGCAACCAGACGGTTTTGGCGAACCGTTACTACTACACTATTCAACAGAACATCAAACGGGGTACTAACATGATATCACCAGATGCTAAGATCAAGATACAAAATTTTGGTCGCTTCCTATCCAATATGGTTATGCCGAATATCGGCGCCTTCATTGCGTGGGGTTTCATCACTGCGCTTTTCATTCCAACCGGGTGGCTACCTAACGAAACACTAGCCTCTATGGTTGGTCCTATGATCACCTACTTACTTCCGCTACTTATCGGTTACACCGGTGGTAAATTGGTCGGTGGTGACCGTGGTGCGGTCGTGGGTGCTATCACTACCATGGGTGTTATTGTCGGTACAGACATCCCAATGTTTATGGGTGCCATGATTGTTGGTCCTATGGGCGGTTGGGCAATCAAAAAATTCGACAACTACGTTGATGGTAAAGTCAAAAGCGGCTTCGAGATGTTGGTTAACAACTTCTCAGCAGGCATCATCGGCATGGTGTGTGCAATTCTAGCGTTCTTCCTGATCGGTCCATTTGTTAAAGTACTTTCTGGCGGTCTTGCGGCGGGCGTTAACTTCTTGGTCGATGCACACCTTCTTCCTCTGACTTCTATTTTTGTCGAGCCTGCGAAGATCCTATTCCTAAACAATGCGATCAACCACGGTATCTTCTCACCACTAGGTATTCAGCAATCAACAGAGCTTGGTCAATCGATTTTCTTCCTAATCGAAGCGAACCCAGGTCCGGGTCTAGGTATCTTGCTAGCTTACATGGTGTTTGGTAAAGGTACTGCTCGTCAGACTGCCGGTGGTGCGACTATCATCCACTTCTTCGGTGGTATTCACGAGATTTACTTCCCATACATCCTAATGAACCCTCGTCTTATCCTTGCAGCTATCGCAGGTGGTATGACAGGTGTGTTTGTACTAACCGTATTTGATGCAGGTCTTGTTTCTCCAGCGTCTCCTGGTTCTATCTTTGCCGTACTACTGATGACTCAAAAAGCGTCTATCGTAGGTGTTCTAGCATCGATTGCAGCGTCAGCGACCGTTTCTTTCGCAGTGGCTTCTCTACTGATGAAAACTCAGAACTCAACTGAAGAAGATGGTGATGGCTCAGCGCTTGAAAAAGCCACATCACAAATGAAAGACATGAAATCAGGCGGTAAAAACGATGCTGTTGTTGCTAGCCAGAACAAAGGCGACGTTAACCTAGCCACTGTTGGCAGCATTATCGTAGCTTGTGATGCAGGTATGGGCTCTAGTGCAATGGGCGCTAGCATGCTGCGCAAGAAAGTGCAGGACGCAGGTCTTAAAATCAACGTCACTAACCTTGCTATCAACAGCCTACCAGAGAACGCTGACATCGTGATTACGCATAAAGATTTGACTGACCGTGCACGTACACACGCTCCAAATGCACACCACATCTCACTGACGAACTTCCTAGACAGTGAAATGTACAACACCCTAGTCACTAAACTGCTTGCGGCGCAAAACCAAACCGCAGCGAACGAAGACCAACTCACTCCACAGGTAAAAGTATCTGTAGTGGCTGCAAACGACGATAGTTTTGAGCAGCAGCAAGCTCCAGTATTCAAAATCCAACGAGAAAATATTCACCTTGGCCTAAAGGCTACGGACAAACAAGAAGCAATTCGTTTTGCAGGCAACAAACTGGTCGAGCTTGGTTACGCAGAACCTGAGTATGTAGATGCAATGTTTGCTCGTGAAGAGCTAGTTCCAACCTACCTTGGTGAGTCAATTGCAGTACCACATGGCACGGTAGAAGCGAAAGACCGCGTCAAGAAAACCGGCATTGTCATCTGCCAATACCCGTCTGGTATTCAGTTTACTGAAGACGAAGACGACGTAGCAAAATTGGTGATTGGCATTGCAGCGAAAAACGATGAACACATTCAAGTTATCACCACCATTACCAATGCACTGGATGATCCAGAGGCGATTGAAACGCTAACCAGCACCAATGATGTCGAGACCATTCTAAACATCTTGGGCAACCAACAAGCGGCTTAATCACGCCATCAAATTTGCTCCTGAGCAAATAGAGGTCAGCTGTCACCCCCGATACAGTTGACCTCATTCTAGATTCATTTAGTCATCATTTTTAGACATTGGTAGGTAATAGTTATGAAAAACGCAGTTCATTTTGGCGCTGGCAATATTGGTCGCGGCTTCATCGGTAAACTGTTGGCAGATGCCGACGTTGAGGTCACATTCGCAGATGTTGATGCACCGCTCGTCGACCAGCTAAGCCATAAACAAGAGTACAAAGTTAAAGTAGTTGGCACTGAATGCCATATCGATACCGTTAACCACGTTACGGCTGTGAACTCGGCCAGCGAAGACGTTATCGACCGTATCGTAAAAACCGACATGGTCACTACAGCTGTTGGGCCAAACGTACTTGATATCATTGCTAAAACCATTGCAACTGGCATCACCAAGCGCTTTGAAGCGGGCAATAATGCGCCACTGAATATCATTGCCTGTGAAAACATGGTTCGAGGCACAACTCACCTAAAAGGTGAGGTATACAAACATCTTGATGAGTCTTTACACCAAAAGACTGACGAGCTAGTAGGTTTTGTTGATTCAGCAGTAGACCGCATCGTGCCACCAGCAGAAGCGGCGAACGATGACCCACTAGAAGTCACCGTTGAAAGCTTTAGCGAGTGGATTGTTGATGAACAGCAATTCAAAGGCGAGATCCCTGAAATTGAAGGGATGGAGAAAACCAACAACCTAATGGCGTTTGTAGAGCGCAAGTTGTTCACCCTGAATACGGGTCACTGCATCACCGCTTACTTGGGTTGCTTGAAAGGCCACCGCACTATTCGTGAAGCGATAGAAGACCCAGCCATCCAAGCCGAAGTAAAACAGGCAATGATGGAGAGCGGAGAAGTATTGATCCGACGCTACGGATTCGACCGAGACATGCACAACGCATACATCGAGAAAATCCTAGGCCGATTTGCTAACCCATTCCTAGTGGATGAAGTTGACCGTGTTGGCCGTCAGCCACTTCGCAAATTGGGCGCAAACGATAGATTAGTGAAGCCATTACTCGGTACAATCGAATATGGCACTGAAAACAAAACACTTTTGAAAGGCATTGCCGCCGCATTGAAATACACCAGCGATAGTGACCCACAAGCAGTCGAACTGCAAAAATCGCTTGCCGATGTTGGCGTGAAGAAGACCCTAGCCACCTATACAGGGCTGGCTGAAGATAGTGTAGAAGTGGCTCAGATTGAGACACTTTATTACCTACTTTGATAGACCTAGGGGAGCTTAGCTCCCCTCTTATAATTATTAATACGTGTTCAGTTTATGGCAGATAACATTAACGAAACCCAGATAATTGAGAGATTAAACAGCGCACCATCAGTACGTGGTTTTTTCATCGCATCTGTCGACGTGTTTAACGACGCAATCGATGGATTGGTGCAAAGGATCTTCCGTAAAGATGATTTCGCCGTGCAATCCGTTGTAGGCCCGCTTTTGCATGACTCAGGGCCACTGGGAGATTTATCAGTACGTTTGAAGTTGCTGTATGGATTAGGCGTTTTGCCCGATGATATCTATCACGATATCGAAGACATCATCAAACTCAAACACCACTTAAATAGTGACGTAGAAGAGTACGCATTCACCGATCCAAACGTGCTCACTCCAATCAAAAAACTGAATTTAGTCAAGAAGATGGGCATGGTGCAGCTAGAGGTCGCCGAGCCTGATGACGACATCGATTTAGAGTTCTACCAACTGCAACTGCAACGTCAGCAGCAGATCATCAAATCAGGGTTATCTCTCGCCATCGTTGAGATTTGCAACGAGCTGGGCAAAGAGAGCCCATTCTAATTCCCACACGCCCATGGATTGGGCACCAACAAGAGCCTGTAACCTATGTTGAAAGCCGTACTTTTCGATATGGATGGCCTGATCTTTGATACCGAGTCCATCTATAAGCTCAGTTGGCAACACGCCGCCGCCGAGCAAAACCTCAACTTAACCGATACTTTTTATCAGCAGTTTATTGGCGTGAAAGATGCGGAGTGCGAACAAATGCTTGCACAGCACTTTCATCCCAACATCGACATGGCAAAATTCACCGCTGAACGAGACCGCCATTTCCACCAACAACGTCAACAAGGCATTGCCTTAAAACCGGGGTTTACCCAGTTACTCAATGCAATTAAAGCCAAAGGTTTAGCAACCGCCATCATCACCTCATCTAAGCGAGACGATGTAGAACACAACTTTGCCAATACGCCCTACTTAAGCCAATTTGACCTATTGATCACCGCTGAAGATGTAGAGCATGGTAAACCCGCACCCGATGGATACTTACTGGCTTGCAAGCATCTCGGACTTCCTGCAGACCACTGTCTAGTGCTTGAAGATTCGAACAACGGTGTTAAAGCGGGTCACGCCGCTGGTTGCCATGTCATCATGGTGCCCGATTTACTTCCGCCACTACCAGAAATAGGACACAAAACGACAGTCTGTGACTCGTTAAAAGACGTGATCGATTGGCTAGATAGACTCTAAATCAGCCAAGGGATTACCAGAATTAAGTCCACTCAGTTATCATTTAAGCTTGCACTCACCGAAACAACTTTGGATATCAGGGATGAAAAGAGTATTTGATGATCTGAGCGTGTTTTGCGCCGTTGTCGAGAAAGGTAGTCTCAAGCAAGCTTCATTGCATCTAGGCATCCCTCACAGTACCGTCAGCAGACGTCTTGATGCGTTGGAGCAAACTCTGTAATTGCATCTGCTGCATCGCACCACCCGTGAAGTCAAAGTCACTCACCGTGGCATGCAATTATATAAAGACTGTGCTCCGCTGTTAGGCTCGCTGAGTGATTCAGTTGACGCCGCTATCGATGAGGAAGTGCGATTTAAAGGCACACTTTCCGTCTCAATGCCGGTGCGTGCAGGCCTCGATTTTCTTGGTCACTGGTTAATTGATTTTGCTTCTCAGCATGAGGAGCTACAACTTGAACTCTCTCTATCCAACGTCAAGCTTAACTTAGTCCAAGAAAATGTTGATCTCGCCTTTCGTGTCGGCCCACTGGTCGACTCCTCCGCCATTGCGCTACGTTTGTGGGATATACCCTATGCGCTGTGCGCAACCCAAGCGTTTATCGATGCTCATCAACTTAACTCATTAAACCTAAGTTTCGAAAAGCTCTCCACACTGCCAGCCGTGGTCTCGTTGCCTGCTAGCCAATGGCTATACCAAGACGAGCAAAACAAAGACATCACCTTTGAGCCGCAGCCAAGTTTGGTCGTCGATGATTTGGAACTGGCATATCACGCCGTTAAAAGCGGCAAGTTTATTGGCATGCTGCCCACCGAGCTCATAAAAGACCCAGAAGTCGCAATGCTAACAGTCCCGAACCACCAGCCCGTCACTCGCACCATGTTTGCGTATTATATGGGAAGACGACACTCAATAAGCCAGATCCGACATATTGTTGAGTATATTCGTGAGAGGAATGCAGGTTAGGAAAGCGCCTTAATTACCGCTTGAGGATCTTTAGCTAGGACATTAAGTAAGACTAGAGCTGGGCCTCGCGGCGTTCTATCACCACGCTCCCAGTGACGAAGCGTACCTAAACTTATACCAAAAGTTGAAGCAAATTCTGCTTGTGTCATTGCCACGTTCTTGCGGACAGCCTTTACATCTACAGGTGCAAACTTATGAACTGTTGCACCTTTAGTTTCACCTTCTGCAAACTCAATAGCTTCTAATAGCCCCTGTTGAATACTTTCGAATGCACTAGTCATGATTGCCCCCTACAGTGATCAACAAGCATTGTTGTCAACTTACTCAAAATATTACATTCCGCTTTAGTCAAATTCGCCTTTTCATTTTTACCGAAAAGAGAAAGCATGAACAAAGGAATATCATCACTGTGTTAATAATAAATGATTCTAACACCACCACTTTTGCCACTACCATCCTTTGCCCATCTCAGCTTTCGAACGCCTCCTGTACCTTGCATCAATACCCCCCTGATTTGGGGTGTTCTGCTAGATAAGTAATGATCTGCTTATTCTCCTCATCAGAAAGAAGCTTCTCTACTCGCTTTTTATATTCCGGCAATTCGACGATTGTGTGCATGAGTAAAACTGTAATCCAATGGATTAGCTTTGACAATTCTACGAGTAATCTACTTCCTCAAAAAAACAAGATACGTTCTTCCTTCCTCATCTCTACAAAGAAACAACCGAATCAATAAACCCTAATTGCTCAACACCCACCAACACATTCCTCCCATCACGCTTATCGACTCCATCTACCACCGTGGTTTGACCATCGTCGCTTGTAGTGATGGAATATTCTGAGGCTTTTCCTGAGAAGAACACCTTATTCACCCCGCTGTTTCCCGTAATGTGGTTGTCATACTGATTCACGATCACATTCGAATTGTTTGCACCAGTAAGGGTTACGTCTTTCAAGTATTGGGAATGGTGGGTGTAAGGCTTGTCTGAGTCGTACTTGAGGCTAAAGTCACCGTTAAAACTCGCATCAATGCGAGCGTTATAGGTGAGGTAAGGATGGAAGAACTTATGGTCCATTAGCTCAGCGCCGAGTCGATCCTCTGACGAAATCTCTGCCCGAGTTTTCGCCACATAAATGCCCCACATACTATGGGTATTGCTTTCACTCCATGCGCCCCACAGACCGTAATAGGCGTCGATAACCGAGGCCAGATATTCCTGAGTTAGGCTGTTCTCCTCGCTAAGCTCTGCTATCCAAGCTTGATTCTCTTCACCGATCCCCCAAAGATTATTAGACAGTGCGACGACTTGAGCCCGTCTGATTTGGGCTTGATAAGCTGGCAAAGCACCTGCGGTTCCACCTTGATCTATACCAATGCCAGTGTCGTGCACCAAATGCAAAATCTCTTCAAAAGAGGCATCTCTATGTTCATAGTTTTGTTGGATGTACCAATCACCGCCTTCCACCTGAATTTCATCGTGGTAGAGAGGCTGTCCATTTAACTCCGCCGCAGGGTTGGAGCCATCGTCTTTACCGTTAAGCAGTAAGAGTATCGCTCCGTTATCTGCCATCTTGTTGGCCACCTCAGACTTATCGGCTCCATACATAGAGCCCGGATAGTCTTTCAAGTAATGCTGCAATATCGAGCGAGCACGCACGATTTGGTTATCTGACAACCCATCTTGCGAAACAATGTGAATTGCTTCTCCGTTGGGTGCAGTGACCTTGGTGTAACGATCGAACTTCAACGCTTTACTATAAGTATGAGTGAGCTGGGGCGGCACCGAAGTAATCCCTAAAGCCAGCGTCTCCGCAGACAACTGGGTACTATCAGATACCTCACGCTCCTTGCTATCGGATTGACTAGTATTGCACCCCACCAAACTGGCGGTAGCAATTAAAGGGGCTATGAGAAATCTTACTGTTCTTTTCATAAGTAGGCTCTTATCAGTAGGGATCAATCCGCTATTCCAAACACAAAAACAATATCGGTAAGCCTAGCGCATGGCAGCTAAAGCGAACAACTCTTACCGCTTCCTTTCAAAACGAAACTTTCCTTCAATTTACCTTCAATTACTTCAAGAAAAAATTGGACATAATGTTTCGACTAACCCATAATCACTTTCAAATCGAAACTTAAACAGAAGCACTGATGGCAAAACGAAACACACAACTGAGAAGATTGGCGATTTCTAACCTAGTCAACGAACTAGGCGAAGTGAGCGTCGACGAGCTAGCACAAAAGTTTGAAACCTCAGAAGTGACCATTCGCAAAGATCTCGCATCGCTTGAAAACAACGGCCAATTGCTGCGTCGTTACGGTGGTGCGGTGGCCATCCCGACCGAAGTCTTTAACGAAGATATTGGCGGAAAAGTTTCAAACCGAAAGGTTAATCTTGCGAAAGCAGCAGCAGCGCTTATTCGTGACCACAACCGCATCGTCATCGACAGTGGCAGCACCACAGCGGCGCTTATCCAGCAGCTTAACGACAAACGTGGTTTGGTAGTCATGACCAACTCGCTCAATGTCGCTAATGCACTTAATGAACTGGAAAGTGAACCAACCCTGCTCATGACGGGCGGAACTTGGGATACCCATTCTGAGTCTTTCCAAGGCAAAGTGGCCGAATCTGTGTTGCGCGCCTACGACTTTGACCAACTATTTATCGGTGCTGATGGCGTAGATCTCATGCGGGGTACCACCTCTTTTAATGAGTTACTTGGCCTAAGCAAAGTCATGGCAGAAGTGTCGCGTGAAGTGATCGTCATGATCGAGTCAGACAAAGTTGGTCGCAAGATCCCAAATCTAGAGCTGGCTTGGGAACAAATCGATGTATTGGTCACCGACCAACAACTTGACCCTGAGCATAAAGCCCAAATTGAACAACATGGCGTAAGCGTGATTTGCGCCTAATATAGAATACTAAGACAGTTTCATATTTACTTCCCATCCGATAAGGCCTTTGCTTGCTGCCTTAAATGAAAAGATGGCTAGGGAAGAACAAAACAATTAAGGAGTATACCCATGTGTGGAATCGTAGGTGCTGTAGCACAACGAGACGTTGCTGAAATTTTGGTTGAAGGCCTTCGCCGCTTAGAATACCGCGGATACGACTCAGCGGGTGTAGCAGTGGTGGATAGCGAAACCAACCTGACTCGTGTTCGTCGCCTTGGCAAAGTTCAAGAGCTGGCAGACGCAGTAGACGAAGCAAACGTTGTAGGTGGCACAGGTATCGCACACACACGTTGGGCAACTCACGGTGAACCATCAGAAGCGAACGCCCACCCACACATGTCTGGTGATATTGCAGTAGTTCACAACGGCATCATCGAAAACCACGAAGAGCTGCGTGAGCTGCTTCAATCTCGTGGCTACGTATTCACCTCACAAACAGATACTGAAGTTATCGCTCACATGGTTGAGTGGGAACTTCGCACTTCAGAAACGCTACTAGAAGCAGTTCAAAAAACAGCGAAACAGCTAGAAGGTGCTTACGGTACGGTTGCGCTTGACCGTAAAGATCCCTCTCGTATCGTGGTAGCTCGCTCTGGAAGCCCAATCTGTATTGGTTTCGGTGTGGGTGAGAACTTCCTTGCTTCTGACCAACTCGCCCTGCTAAACGTTACTCGCCGCTTTATGTACCTAGAAGAAGGCGACGTAGCAGAAATCACTCGTCGTGAAGTGACAGTATTTGATGAAACTGGCGAGCGTGTTGAGCGTGAAATCACCGAATCAAACGCTGAACACGATGCGGGTGACAAAGGCCAATACCGCCACTTCATGCAAAAAGAGATCTACGAGCAACCAACGGCGCTTATCAACACTATGGAAGGCCGCATCACAGCAGACTCTGTGATCACAGATGCTATCGGTGTTAACGCTGCTGAAATCCTAGGTAAAGTTGAGCATGTTCAAATCGTTGCGTGTGGTACTTCATACAACGCAGGTATGACAGCACGCTACTGGTTTGAAGACATCGCAGGCGTAAGCTGTGACGTAGAAATCGCATCAGAGTTCCGCTACCGCAAGTTTGTGACTCGTCCAAACAGCCTACTGATCACTCTATCTCAGTCAGGTGAAACTGCGGATACGCTAGCAGCACTTCGTCTAGCGAAAGAGAAAGGCTACATGGCGGCAATGACCATCTGTAACGTGGCTGGTTCTTCGCTGGTTCGTGAGTCTGATTTTGCCTTCATGACTCGCGCAGGTGTAGAGATTGGCGTTGCTTCAACGAAAGCATTCACCACTCAGCTTTCTGCGCTACTGATGCTGGTAACAGCAATGGGTAAAGAGCAAGATCGCATCAGTAAAGAGAAAGAAAAAGAGATCGTAGAAGCACTGCACGCTCTACCTAAGCAGATCGAATCTGCACTATCTTTCGAAAAAGAAATCGAAGCCCTAGCACCAGATTTCGCTGACAAACACCACACCCTATTCTTAGGCCGTGGCGAGTTCTACCCAATCGCAATGGAAGCGTCTCTAAAACTAAAAGAGATCTCTTACATCCACGCTGAAGCATACGCAGCAGGTGAGCTTAAACATGGCCCACTAGCGCTTATCGATGCAGACATGCCAGTGGTAGTAGTAGCACCAAGCAACGACCTACTAGAGAAGCTGAAATCAAACGTTGAAGAAGTACGTGCACGTGGCGGCCTACTTTACGTATTCGCCGATGCAGACGCAGGCTTTGAAGCCGATGAGACCATGAAGATCATCACTCTGCCACATGTAAGCGAAATCACAGCCGCTATCTACTACACCATCCCAATGCAGCTACTTTCTTACTACGTAGCACTGATTAAAGGTACGGATGTTGACCAGCCACGTAACCTTGCTAAAGCGGTAACAGTGGAGTAATTGGTGACGGGTGCTTGCTCGTTTTGTACAAGAGTAATAAAGTTTCATACTGAGTATTAAAGTATCATACTAAGGAATAAAGTATCATACTCAAAAGGCAGCGAAGATTCGATCTCGCTGCCTTTTTGCTGTTTTCTCTAGCGAATTTTTGCCCCATTTTAAGTTAGCGACATTGTTAATTAACACGTTGTTATTACAGGTTTTCCTTACGATAAGTAATGATTGTCAAAAGACAAGATCTGCCCTGTTACCTATATACTCAACATTCAGAATAATTTCCTAAAGGAGTACCATTATCGATATGCCAACAGGCGAAGTAAGTATCAATCCAGTGGTGGTTTAATGCTCAATGAATCAGAGCTATTATATTGGGAAACTTCTAAAGCTGTGGTCAATTTTTGTTGACCACTACAAGAGAACACCGGATTCTGAAAGCCATCGAATTTACCGACAGCTAGAATTTGACAACCCTTTTCAATTTGAACTCCAATGGAAGAAATTGAAACTCTATCACTTAAATATCCGAGGCCTTCCATCCCTAAAGACTCTCAGCCAATCGAAATCCCATAACATAAATATCTTTCTTGTACCATCCATGCCGACGTCGTGTTCTTGCTAAGTCCTTAAATCGAGTAAAACTACCACCTCTGGCAACACGATATTGACCTTCTGAAATCAATAAATCATCTTCAATCATCACCCCATTTGGATACGGTACATATTCAGATGACGTGTATTCT
Source organism: Vibrio sp. SCSIO 43136 (assembly GCF_023716565.1). NCBI lineage: Bacteria > Pseudomonadati > Pseudomonadota > Gammaproteobacteria > Vibrionales > Vibrionaceae > Vibrio > Vibrio sp. SCSIO 43136. The sequence goes on from NZ_CP071849.1 coordinate 1,644,401, forward strand.
TCCACATTACCCGACATGTCCATAACTCCAAACGGTGAAGCTCCACTAGCATACATGCCAATTGGTGTAGTGCGCAGCAAACCTTCTTCGACAGTGTTGGCTTTGCCTGTCAAGTATTGATCTCCCCAGGGATACTCTAATCCATCAGGTCCCCCTGCCGCATACTCCCATTCAGCTTCGGTTGGCAAGCGAAAAGCTCTACCTGTTTTTTCACTCAACCAAACGCAATATGCATCAGCCTGCTCGGCTGATATTGTGTGGACTGGGTGATTAGACAAATGCATGGGATATACACCAAATGCCCAAGAGGTTGGAAGTAACTTATTCCCAGTATCTTTGAGATACTCTAAATATTCCTGATTCGTTACACAGTATTTTCCAATCCCAAAAGTAGTCAACTCTACTTCATGTTCCGGACATTCCTTTTCTATCCAATCCCTAATTACACCATATTGTTGATATTTCTCAACAACACGTTCAACCTTATCGTAAGGCAATCCTAGCTTCACGGTGGCACCCTCCACAGTGATCATTTGTGGACACAAGCTGTTAATTCTCGGATCCCCCTTTAACGCTAAGATAAGTCCTGCAGCATAGCGAACTGCAGGCGGAGACATAGGACCTTCAATGATGAGCAGTAGCTCGTCTTGCGTCAGTGATTTCAATACGTCGTATTCTTGTCTTAAACAGTCGAGCTCTGTGTCCACAAAGGAATCTGGGAGCCCCATAGCTTCCCGAGAATTCATCTCATTGATGAGCAGCCCTGTTGATCTGAAATCCATTATCCCACCTTCGCTAAATTGTTAGGATTGATTGTGTGCACTTTACCATCGTAAGAAGCCGCAAGGAAAACGGATTGATATTCATCATAGGCCACTGATGATATACCCGAAGAACTGATTTTCTGCTTATGCCATGATTGGTCCACTACTCTATAACAACAAACTGTTCCTCGATAGTCGCCAGTGACTAACCAAGACTCTCCATCTGAGGCAATACACTTAATTGAATTCTTATGGGGGGTTTTGATAACTTGAGGTGAACTCCCCCAAAAACGCATGGTCAAATCCCTGCTGATTGATACGAACTGACCCGAAATAGCGGTAGCACCATTAACGATTTTTTCATGTCTACCTTCCAAAACTGGTGATAACTTTAGGTCTTTTCCACATTCCATAACTAAGACAGTTGTATCAGCACAGACTGTAAAAATTTTTCCATTGTCAAAAATGACATCTTTGATCGCATTACTGTGATTGGTCGAACTACACCAATAGACCAATTGATTGCGTTCATTGAGTTTTAAGAAAATCAATTCTCCGGTATATGCCCCAACGACTGCATATCGATCTTCTTTAAATTCAAATAGTTGGCAACAATTCAGCGGTGAATGATGTTGATAAATGACCTCCGAAGTCAATGCATTGTAGATTGCTCCATCTTGCCCACCACAAATTACCATACCATATTTAGAAACAATGAAATTACACAGTGAAGGGACTTGATTGATCACTCTATCACCAAGCTTTACGATCCCTGAGTCTCCTACCGTGTAGCAACCATCACTTGTTGGGTATAAGCCATTGATACCATGTGTCGGCTTGATAGCCGCTGTGTCCCACTTCTTATGCTCTATTGAGTAGATGGCGTAACGGTCACCAAATGTTACGAAGGCTACTTGATCATTATTGATAAACGCACACGAGCGGGGCCAAACAATATTAGGGATCTGGCCTTCCGTCAGATGTAGAATCTTACCCTCGGAGATTTCCCAGATCTTGAAGGTTCGATCGTAACTCAAACTTATGATTCTTTTTTGATTCAACACTAAACGTTTGATCCCAGATTTATGGCCTTTGATGCGCGATATCTCGCTACCATCTTTTTCAAAGTAGACCAATTCACCATCATCATTTCCCGAGACGATTTGACCTTGAGAAGTCACACATAAAGTATCCGTTTCCATCCCACCAAGTGATATAGTATCAAGCAGTGTACCTTTCTCTATATCCCAATAGCGTAAAGTACTGTCATCACCACACGAGACAACAATGGTATCTGATAACCATTCGACCGTGAGGACATCCTCTTCATGCCCAGAAAGCTCATGAATCAGTGCTCCTTGAACTGAGAAAACTCGCACTTTTTTGTCTCTTGAGGCTGTAGCGATCTGCTGATTATTTGGACTAAAGCTGATTCCTTCAACATCGTCGTCATGATGTAATACAGCGAGTAAGTTCATCGACGGTATATCCCAAATACGGGCGGAGTAGTCACTACTCGAAGATGCCAATAACTTGCTGTTATTCGAAAAGCATACTTGGTTGGCCAAATGATCATGAAATCCAACATCCACCGGTATATGAGTATTTTCATCCCACAGGATAACTCGATTATCATATCCGGCACTGGCCAAATACCCATTTTTTGAAACACTGATACCGCTAAGAGGTGATGTATGATACATATAAAACCTTTTTAATTTAGAGGGATAGGAGATGAAAAAATATGGTTGTCTTTTAGTTCTTTAGCCTGAAGATACTCTTTGTTTTCAGACGTAATGAAAACCGATGTTGAAATGCGATTTGTCACCTCTATCCCGTTGGACGATAGCGCTTTAAGTTTCTTAGGGTTATTAGATAAGAGCCTGACTTTTTTGACGTTAATCGCCTTTAACATCCCTGCAACCATGTCGAAAGACCTTAAGTCCTTTCCAAAGCCCAATAGTCTATTCGCATCGTAAGTGTCATGACCTTGATCTTGGAGTTTATAAGCCTCAAGCTTGTTGTAGAGACCAATGCCTCTGCCCTCTTGTCTGAGATACGCAATTATTCCGCCCTCTCTAGCAATGAGATCTAATGCTTCATATAGTTGTGGACCACAATCACAACGGCTCGATTGGAAGACATCTCCAGTCAGGCACTCTGAGTGAATTCGAAGGATAGGCTCTTCGGTACCCTTACCGTTTTTCGGTTTAACCACAATTAATAGATGCTCATTTGAAGCGTCAAAGGCATCAAAAGAATAAAAAGTTGCTGGTATTTTTTGGTTTGTGATCGGTATGACTACACTTTGTCTAATTTTCATGCTTTAACTCTCTATGATTTATTGGGGGGAAGAAAAGCAGTGCAAAGTTAGCCATGTTTACGTTCACCTCCCGCCCCGAAGTGCTCTATATCGTCCTTCTTTTACATCAAGACCATTTGTTTTGCTTAAGACATGCCGTATCGAAATCTTTCACTACACACAACGCCACTGGCTCGCACTCCTTGAAGTGCCTTTGAGTAATGTGAGAGGAGTGAAATGTGATAGTCAAAAATATCGTCATTTGTATCATCAATGAGCGTTTTGGCCTCCCTGTCGATGTGTCTTAAAATGACATGGTCTGGAATAAAGCAAATGTGGTTGTTCTTATATGCCGTCGCCCTCAACTCATGTACGGGGTTTGTCCCCCCTTTACTAGCAGAAATGCTCACTATGAGTGCCGGTTTATGTCCAACTTCTTCAAGCCCACAAAGCAATAGAAAATTTTTCAGTCCTGGTGGTACCATGCCACCCCATTCGGGTGTGATGAAGATAAACGCGTCAGCTTGACTTACTGTTGAAGCAACGACCTCCCACTTTTCCCACTCTGGCGTTTTACTCCAAACACCTTCATTCCATAAAGGTAAACTAAGTTGATAAAGATCGAGTACTTCTACACTCTTAAACTTATCTGCCACATATCTACTGCGCTCAATTTCAGCCGCCAACTTGGCACTTTGAGAGCCGTCTCGATGGCTTCCACTCACAATACACAATTTCATTAGTAGTTACTCTCCAACACCTTAATTTCAAATTTGTTCAATATATCTTGGTAAGCCAAATCATATTCTTTACCTAAAGCGCTCTCGTTTTCCTCTCGAGTTCCTCCACATGGGAAAACCGTGAGTATCTTGCTCGCAGTATCATCAGGCTCACAATCAGAAGCGATTTTAAGGGAGGTCAGCCAATTCGCTGCCGCAGATGAACCTATGAGATCCCCAGTCAACTCAAAGTATGCTCGCTTCGCTGCCATGGCTTCTGAATAGGAAGCAGTGTATTGACCGGTGATAGGAATATCGACTAATAGAGGTTGACCTCTTCCACAACCAAGCCCGCCAGAGCCGCCAAACTTAGGGCTACTGTTAGGTGGACGGGGATCTTTGTACTTCAGCTCCTCTGGCATATTGAGCCAATACTCACAGGGGACATTGCTGGAAGACAATGCGTTATAGAACCCTGCAAAAGTGCCTCCTGTACCCGCTGAAGCAACAAACTTAATCGGAGTGCTGTGATCCAATGAAAGATCATCTATTACTTCCTGTGCCGTTGTTGCCTGATGAAATGCAGTGTTGAGGCGCTCCTGATGCTGGTATGTAAATAAATACTCAGGGTGTTCTTCATGAATCCTAAAGGCTTCTTCCATTACTCCCCAAAAACCACGTTCCGACTGCACCAATACAACATCACTGCCGTTTAATTGTAGCTTTGTGAATTCACTCTTAGGCAATGCAGAACTGACCACCAACGTATTATTAATATTCAAAGCTTTGCAAATTTTTGACAAAGCGATGGCCAGATTTCCACCACTATACTCCAATAAATGGAAGTCCTTTGTATAATTGCTAAAGGCAATCGCTTTGATAATTAGGCAGTATGCCGTTCTTCCCTTTACTGAGCCACTAACGCTCTCGTTTTCCATTTTTGCATATATTGCGGGTCCACTAGATCCGCTAACTACTTGACGAACAGGTGTACGTACTGACTCATACTTAAAACGCTCGAGAAGTGGAAATAATGCCAAGACTTTGCGTTCCATTTCTTTAAAGTCAGAATCGAATTCGTTGTAATCTGTTTTGATTAGAAAATTTTCATAAACCATTAAATAAATCCATTTAAGTCTAAAAACTAAGCAGCTTCTTTTGCTGATTTTTTTTGCTCCACTCCTTTTAGTATGCTGTAACACAGCAAAATAGAGATAACACAAGCGAGGCCGCATACGTACCAAAGACCAATCATACTAAATTGAGAAATTACAAACCCACTGATAACAGGCCCTACGATCAGTGTTATATCGATGGTAAACTGATGCTTAATCATTAAGCTTGATGAAGGTTTATTGTGTTGAGTGGCCAATGAAGACAGCTTGGTGAGCACTGATGGATAGAACATACAAATGCTGATCGACCACAATGAGTATTGTAGAATGATGCTCATTTGTGAAGAAAAGCCTAAAGACAAAATACCAAAAGATGAAAACATCACTAGACCACCCAACATCATTCCAAACTCATTGCTTCTATTGGCTAATAGCTCAGTAATTTTCATCTGCAAAAACAATACAATAAATAAATTTAGTATTGAAAGGGATCCAAAAAACGACTTCGATAATCCCAAGTGTTCCACTAAATATATTGGTAAGAAGCTGTAAATCTGGAACATAGAAAACGAGAACAAGAAGGTGCACACAATTGTCGTTAAGATTTCTAGATTCAAAGGTGATGTTGATTTGGTTTCCACTTTTTCTTTTTTCGGCTTTGAGGTCTTTTCAAATGAAAAATCTTGAGTCACGAAATAAAATAAGGATAAACCGAAGCACACCACGACAAACCACAGGGTTAATGTGTAACTGAAATCAGCCAGAGCACCACAAATGACTAATCCCAATGCACTACCTATACTAATGAAAACTCGATATAAACTGTATGCAGTCTTCTTAATTTCCTCGTTCTGCAGATCTGACAGGTAAGTCTGTAACGCAGGGCGAAGCCCAGAAGCAAAAGTACTGAAAACAAACATACCAAATACAGCAGCGTAATAATGAGAGCTACTGAGCACCAAGCTAGTCGACGCAATACACAATACTACAGCAATTTGTATTGCTCTGATTGGCTCGCTGAATTTTAGGATATAGCCTGAAATCATTGTACCTACCAAGGATCCAAATCCTATAATCGACAGGAAATAACCGATCGTAGAAATGTCTAATTCAAACAATCCCAGTAGTATTAAACTGTAGAAATTCTTGAATGCTAAGCCCAGAAATACAATGGTGAGGCCAAAGAAAAGTTTGATTGTATTTATTGGAATGATCTTTATTGCTTTTTTATATGTATCAATCATCATACCTCCTAATTTGGCGACAACGAGTGTCGCCAAAAATTAGTGATTAAATATCGCCGCGTACTTTCATGTTAAGTCTCCTTTGTTGTCGTTTATGTTCTCTCAACCCTAGAAGAGTTGATCCTTGGATCTGTATTCAATAGATTGAGCCTATCTATCACTACAATCGTTTCATCATGAATACGATTGTAACTAATTACTCCATCCCGTCCGAAAGTTAGGAAATCGCCTGTATACGCAATACCAAATCGTTCAGGTTCTAAGTAATAAACACCTTTTAGATAATCAAAACTAGCCGATGAAGATGCTACGTTTTCTGATGTTGTTAAATCGTATATTTCACTTTGTTTAGTATAATTTATAGTGAATAAGTAATTTTTGTTTTTATCCCACGCGAAGTCTTCTACTGTATTCGTCCAATTGTCGGAAATAAGAGTATGGGTTATTTGGTTTAGTCCATTTTCTAATTTGTATCGAATCACTTTACTGCTATTTGATGCGAGAAACGTTTCATCATCGACCCAATTTATTCTTTGAGTAAACCGATGGGAGTCAGTTACAAGGAAAACTTCATCACTGAGCGTGTTGAAAATAAACACATTTTTAATTCGATCTGCAACAGCAAGGTATTGTCCATTTGGGGAAATAGACAGTGCCCAAGCCGGCATATCTCTTTTGAGTAGCAAACTTAGATCGCCTTGAACAAACCGGTAGATAGAGCCATCTTCACAACAAATGTAGAGCTTTCCGTCATAACTAAAATCCAAATCTCTTATATTTGAGCCTAGGTCCACGTTAAACTTTATTTCATCGTTTTCTATGATCAGGAGTTGACCTGTTGAGAGTCCAAGCGCTATTTCATTTGTGGCTTCACAACAACTCAGTCGCTTAATGTAGTCGTCTGGATTGATAGGTAATTCTGTACTAGTTACGGAAAAATTTATCTTATTATCGAAGGCATTCAGCGATTCAGGGTCTAATCGAAATAGTTTTGCCCCTTCACCACCTATATAGATACTTTTATTCATCGCATCTGCAGACCAAAGTGCAAATGGGGTTTCCTTAATTAAGTCAATAACCTCACCAGTAGAAACGGATAGCTTATATAAAATCCCATTTCTGCTCTGTGCAATCATGATATCTGGGCTGTCGTTCAACACTTTAATCCAGCGAAATTTAAATGGTGCTTTAAATACCACTCGAACAACCGATAAGTCTTCAGGGTTGATTTCAAATATCCGCTTACAAAACCCCGAAGCGTATATTTTACCCGTGGTTTTACACTTGGTCACATGCTCCATATGATCTATTGCAAACAACTCACCAACTGTATAGGCTCCGGTCACTGAATCAAATCGAATAACACATCGTCCATCACTGGCAATAAAGAACTCATTGTTTTCGATATGCTCAAACCAATGATGGGCTTGATTAGAAAGCTCACGTCCAACGTTCCAGCAGGCAACTAATGTATCGCCATCGGTTTTATATACATGCCCTCTGTTAGTACACGTTAATAGTTCGTCACCACTCCCACAATAGCGTGCCGTAATAAAGTCGAAACCTCCATGGAATCGAGTGCAATGGAGAACCTCATATGTCTCATCAGAAAAAGTCACCTCAAACAAACCTGAAGTACCGCCTGCACTTGCCAATTGGGGCTTATTAGGATGAAAAGTTAATGCTTGTGTCGAAGTCACGGACATTTCGAATTGATCACCTTCAGGGCGTATATTCCGTGAAACAATCTTATGGGTAAGTGACACCTTGCCATCTGTCACCTTCAATATGCAAATAGTTCCGTCTTTGCCCAACGTCGCAACATACGGCAGTGATTCATGAATCGATACAACATGAATTGAGCCCATATGCAGTTGAATCCTTTTCTCTATTGAAAAAGATGATGCATCAATTATCAGCAACTCACCAGCAAAATTCCCTGCGTAAATCTTCTCATCATCATGCGATAAAGCGAATGAATCTATTTTTTTGAACGACATTCCTTGCCTCTATACTCCCCAAAAGTAGTATCTTCGTTAGCTATAACTTTTGGATATTTTCTCATTTGACATACATCAATTGCACGCTAGATACATATGCAACAAAACTTGGAGTAAATCTTACATAAGAAACAAATAAACAACAATTACATTATGCAACAATGTGATATGAACCAAGAAATGCCTATTGATATCAAGCAATTATATCTAGCCCTACTAAAGTTCAAAATTTCAATCATTAGAGTTATAACCGAGTGTAGTGGTCAACTAAAATTGGCCACAGTTTTGTAAGTTTCCCAGTAAAGTCTTTCCGACTCATTTGGTGTGAGACCACCATTGTATTGATGCGGCCTGACTTGGCTGTAATATCTGATGATGTAGCCAACAATGCTGTTCCAGGCTTCCGTTAAGCTTCGATAGCCACAAGCTGGCACCCATTCTGTTTTTAGGCTTCTGAAGAAGCGTTCCATCGGGCTGTTATCCCAACAGTTTCCTCTACGCGATAAGCTTTGTTTAATCTGATAACGCCATAAAATCTGACGGAACTTACGGCTCGTGTAATGTGTTCCCTGATCGCTATGGAACATAACTCCTTTCGGCTTGCCACGGCTTTCATAAGCCATTTTTAAGGCTTTGGCCGTCAACTGACTATCGGGCGAAAAAGACATCGCCCAACCAATTGGTTTACGAGCAAACAAGTCCAGTACAACGGCTAGATAAGCCCAGCGGTTTCCTGTCCAGACATAAGTCACATCACCAACCCACACCTGATTTGGAGCCGTAACAGCGAACTGGCGCTCAAGGTGATTCGGGATCTCCACATGCTCGGGAGACTGTTTCTTATATCGGTGCTTCGGTAGCTGTCGACTCACTATCACAAGCTTTTTCATGATTTTAGTTGCTCGATAGCGACTCAAATTAACGCCAGCATTAGTTACGATACCAGCAATCGTTCGAGCCCCAGCAAAGCCATTGCTAGCACTATGAGCCTCTTGTACAAGCGCTCGAGTTTGAACTTCTAATACAGGAATCGCTCTTGGTCGTCGCTTCCAATACTTATAACTACTTCGATGGATGCCGAAGACATTGCAAAGCGTTGTGATGCTGTAGCTCTGTTTGAGTCGATCGATTATCGAGAATTTTTCAGTGAGTCCGACATCAACAGAGCTGTAGCCTTTTTTATGATTTCATTGTGCTCTTCAAGCTCAGCGATCCGTTTCTTTAACTCTCGAATTTCAATCTGTTCTGGCGTTAACGGTGAGGCCTTTGGGGTAATGCCTTTCCGTTCTTGTTTGAGTTGCCTTACCCACTTATCCATAGCTGACTTGCTCACATTCATAGCTTTGGCAGCTTCATCAACGGAGTAGCCTTGTTCAACAACCAGTTGAGCTGCTTCAAGTTTGAATTCTGGACTGAAAGTTCTTCTCGTACGTTTTGTCATAGTTCCACCTGTTGTGTACGAGGTGCATCTTAACACCTCTAATTAGGTGGCCAAATTCACTATGCCACTACAATGAGGATGATGAATGACTTTACCACAAGAGTACGTTAGAGCTTCTTATCGAAGCACTGGCAACCCATCATATGATGGAAACCCTTTCATTGAAGCTTTAACTCCGATTATGGAGATTAAGCAACTCAAAGAGGGGTTAGAGGGGAAGGTTAATTTTTCTTTGGATAATTTAAGGGCTAAACCACGCAAAAGAGCACATATGGTTGCCTCTTTGCTCGATGATTTCTTTCAACCCCTCTCTCAGCATGTCCTCTTGGAAGAAAAAATATCGATAATGATACGTCGAGGTTATGTGAGCAGAAACATAACTGATGGATCATTAAATGAACGTTTACAAGAAGGCTATGAGCGGATTATGGCTGGTAATCCTGAAGGCCAGCGATTCAGTAATGTATTAACAACAGCTACTTGCTTGTCATTGATTGGGTGTTCTGGGAGTGGTAAAAGCTCAACCTTGGGACGCATCCTTGCTACTTACCCTCAAGTTATTTATCACGAAAAGCACAACTTTTATCAACTGAGCTACTTAAAAATTGAGTGTCCTAATAATGGTTCTCAGAAAAGTCTGTGCTTGAATTTTTTCAGAGAAGTCGATCGGCGACTGGGTACTACATATCTAAAGCAGTATAGGACGGCTACTTTAGGGGAAGATAATTTACTGAACTTAATGGGACAGGTCGCAAATGAGCGGGCGATTGGCGTTTTAGTCATCGATGAAATTCAACGCTTGAGAGTCAAAAAATTTGTAGGTCGAGAGCAAATGCTAGAGTTCTTCGTTGAGCTAGTTAATACAGTGGGGATTCCTGTTGTGTTAGTAGGCACTCCCAAGGCTCGACCACTATTTGAGATTGAACTCCAATCTGCAAGGAGAACAACGGGTATTGGCTCTCTTGAATGGCCACCTATGAGGCAGTACCCCAAAGACCCAAGAGCTAGAAATGAATGGGTTGCGTTTACTAATAAGCTTTGGCGCTATCAATGGCTTAATAAGCGAGATGAAGTACTTAGTGATGAGGTTCGAGACTGTTGGTATGAATTATCTCAAGGTGTTCTAGATATCATAGTGAAGCTATTTGTGCTAGCTCAATTACGTGCAATTGCGACAAAGCTAGAACGTATTACGGTCGATGTAATGAAATCTGTGTATGAGGACGAACTAAAACCGGTACATGCGATGCTTGATGCTTTGAGGAGGCAAGACTCTACAGCAATTAATAAGTACTCCGATCTTCACTTATCTGATTTTGATAAGAAAGCACTTACTTTATATCAGAAGATTAGTGAACTGCCTGATGAGCCAGAACTCCCGTTTAGCAATAATGAACAAGCTATGCGTCTTTATAACATGCTAGTTCAAATGGATTGCCAATCTGAATTTTTAGTGCCGCTGATTGAGCGCATCTTTGAAGAGCAGCCAAAGCTGACATTACGAGATATGATGCCACTGATACTTGAGTGGTATGAAGAATCGAAGTTACAGGAGTTTAAAAAGCCAAAGGCAGTGCAAGTTGAATTGGTTAAGCATAAAGATTGGGGTAGCTTAGGGAGTAATGACTTACGCTTTATTTATTCTCAGCTAAACAAAACAGAATCGTTTTACAGTGCGCTCAAAGAAAGAGGGCAAATACTCGACTTGAGAGCAGTGAATTAAATGCTTGGATTCCCCGTTCCTTACACAGAAGAGCTGATTTATAGCGTTGTGGCAAGAGCGGGAGTTCATGCAGGTATAACCTCACCAAAGTTACTATTAGAAACTGTTTTTGAAGATAGAAAGGTGATCCCAACTGTCGATTTACCAAGTCATTTATCTCAAATATCGGGTCATTATCCACCATCATTGAATCTAACTACGCTGTCATTGATATATCAGCATACGCTTTTTCCTATCTATGCTCCCTTTGTCAGTGAAGCGAAGCGACAAGATGGTATTGAGTGGATGACTGAGCAATCTAGAGGGGTTATTCATCTTGTTTTTGGTATTGTCGCCTCTCTTGTGAAGCAGGCTCAGCACCTTCAATATTGTCCTAAGTGCTTTGAGGAGCAACGCACCCAATATGGTGAAAGGTATTGGACTAGAGATTGGCTAGTACCAGGTGTAACTTGGTGCCTGAAACACCAAACAACGTTACTTCAATCAGCATTACCACTTCACCATGAACAGCGGCATCAGTTTTATCCTGCGAACATATCGAGCGATGACAATCCGATTGAATCGTTGAAGAAAGAGTCATTGTGGGTTGCTAATTGGGCTAACCAATTATTAAGAATAGCACTTAACACATCCCCTACAGCTTACCAATGGAGCTGTTATTACCGTGACTTAGCTGTTCAAGCAGGTTGCCATAGAGGAGCGTATATTAACCACTTTGAGGTGGCTGAGATTATAGGTGTTCATTGGAGTCGAGGGTGGCTATCTGCGAACCATCTTTGGATAACAGATATGGAAACTTGTTGGGCTAAGGGCATACTGCGAAAACATCGAAAGTCGTTCAGTTTCCTACAGCACTTGGTGGTTCTTTCAAGCCTCTTTGGGAAAGTGCCTGATGCCTCTGCGGTTATTGAAAGTGTTAAGCAATATCCTACGAATCAACCGATTACTCAAAAAGTTAGCTTGGATCTCGTGGTGGACCGAAGCAAAAGGTTGCAATGGCTTACTCTACTCAAAGCTCATGGGAGCAAACGAGCAAGGTTGAATGGCTCACAGGGTTTGTATATGTGGCTGTATCGACATGATTATGAGTGGCTTATGAAAATCAACAAGCGATATCGAAGAGAGATTCGCTATGAGGATAAGCGTGTAAATTGGACGAATAGGGATAAAAAGCTTGTTCGTCGTTTATTCAAAACATTTAGAGAGCATGAACAGGATGATTTCTCTCCACGGCTATCAGCTACGTATTTGCTCGCAAGGTTGGGGATCGGTGCGATGCCTGAAAGAAAGTATCGCAAGCTGCCCCTCACTCGACAGTTTCTTTTTAAGTACTCGGAATCAGTCACACAATATCAGATCTGCCGACTGACCAATGAGTATATTTCTCAACATTTACAACCTATTCAAATTGAACGGTGGCGTTTGCTCAGGAACTCAGGTTTGAGTAAAGAACGTCTAATGCCATTGACTCGCTGTTTTCTACAAGGATTGATGGAAGGTATATGGGTAACTACAACTATAAGCACATCCCCGAAAGTGCCATAGTGCTTGGCATCGGTTCGTTATTTAAGAAAAGGGATAACGTTTACTGGGGAATTAACCTTTCTTTTTCGCAAAAAGTCGAGCGTCCTTCTATACGGATTTCAGGTGCTCCATTGATTCGTCGGCATAAAACCTTAAGTGCCAATCTGGAAGATACCACTAAAGGTAAGCTTTTGACCTTTAAAATTGAGGACGCTCAAAAGTGGAAGATAAAGCGGTTAAATGAGAAAGCGGTTAAATGAGTGTCCTGCGCTTGGCTCAATGAAGATAAAAGAGCGCAACCAAGAGCAATGGTGCTTTGAAATTGAACTGAAAGATGGAGCCGTAGTTTTTCTGCCACAGTTTGAGTTAGCCAGGGTTCTGTTCTTACACGATAACTACATGTCGAGAGTGTGCCTTGAACATGGCAGACTATCATCAGATTTCAATATCAAAGAACAAGATGGTCATTGGCAGATAAACGCTACGCTAGCGTCTAGTTACCCGCTTGACGCCTACAATGATGAGAAGTGCAGACGCTATCTAAGTTGGATACTCATGGACCCTGAAGCTAGAGAGTCATTTGAGAGTATTCATCGAACTATGATGAGCGAGCATTACCAACAAGGGCAATATCAAAAATGGGACTTCTCATTTGTACCACCAAGGCTTACAGGGGCAACGCTGCAAGTTTCAGGGTGGAATGATTGGAGTACGAATAGCTTTTTTGTTTGGGAAGTCAGACGAATTGATAATTTGCCATCTTCAATGCCAGAAGAGATCGATTTCTATCATCCTAAGTTTGAGCGAAAAATTTATGCTCAAGGAGGTGGAACTTACAAATGGCGTCCAGAACGTCCTGAAGACCATGATCTTGACGATACAAAAGATGCCAACCAAAACGAAAAGCGAGTGACATTAGGTACGGATGCTGTGCAGTGTTCTTTTGTTACCCCATTTAAGACCAATAAGACCACTAACAAGGTCAAAGACACTAAGAGTGGTAAGCCAGATGAAGATGAGCCAGGGGAGGCTTCTTCGACCTTATCCCCTAATGACAGCGATATTACAGGAACTATCCCAGATGCCGATTACGACATTTTGAATGATGAAACGGATGACGCCGATCTCTATAAGAATAAGTTTGACTGCTTCTTTGATGTGATGGATAGACTAGAAAAACTTGATGGACTCTATATGAAACGTTTCCCCTTAGCGAAGTTACCCAAGCTTCCACGTTGCAAAAAGCATATGTTAGCCGACGATGCGAATCCTCGATGTATTGCTATTGTTGAGGTTGCTTACCAAGGTGGTGTATTTCATATCATCGAAGTCGACACCTCTGATGCCAAAGATTCACTATCGACGATGGTGCTGCAACTGAGTAGCCAAGGTGATTTGAAAGAGAAAATCAAGGAGCTTGCTACTCGAATCGTTAAGAAGTCAATCTCTTGGCCTACTGATTACCTTGAAGAAATCTGTGACGTTGGTAACTTCAAAGGTGTTTCCCACCCATCATGTAAGCACAAAGGGTTGTTGGACCCTGCTGACCTAGATAAGTGGGCTGATAGGTTCATGGTGCAGCTAGGTAATAGTTAACTTGGTTGTAAAGAATATCTTGACCAATTGGTTTGCATGCAAAACCACCGTTGGATTGTGCATCAGCAATCCAGAAAAAACGGTGGGCTGACGGATGATGAGATAGCAAAGAGGGCATCCAGGTTTTGTGTAAAGTTAGCTGCAATTGTTTAATAAAAAACTCCCCATCTAAAGAAATACGCTTACCCTATGCGAGCTATTTGGTAAGTAACATTTCTATTCAGGTTTTTCATAAAAAAACATATGCAACATTTAATGGATGCAACTTTTTCCGACTATTTATTCGCTGTTTTTATGTGGATATTTACGATTTTATAGGGATTTTGAGCTTTGCAGTAATTCTCATCTTTGTTTTGTTGTAAAAATTGCTATTTTTTGCATTCGTGGTAGGTTGTTCTTTCTGTATTTTTGAATGCATAGAGGCGGGAATGAAGTATCCAATATTAAAGGATGTATCGATATCAAAGCTGATCTCTGATTCATCCTTGCAACACAGGGTTGTTACTAAAGGCAATGAGTACAGCGAAGACTACCTGCACGGTCTAGCTGAAAATATAAGACTTAATGGCCTTAAGAAGCCAATCCGAGTTGTTGAATTGGAGAAAGAAGACTTTAACCCTATAACTGGCGTTCTCTTCAATGTAGGTGATCTTATTATTGTTGATGGATTTCACCGTAAAGAGGCCATTGCGCGATTGGGCTATGAAAAGTCCGAAGTTGAAATTCTGAAGAAAGGTACCTTCGCTGATGCTGCGGCGCTTTCATGTAGTGCTAATGCAGACAACGAATATTCTCGCCGCCGTGGAACAGGTGATATCAAGCAAGCAATCAAGGATTACATTGATTTTCTTAAAGCTGACTCAGATCGAACTGGCAAGAAACTATTTGTATTTCGGTATGCAAAATGGGCTCAACTATTCAAGTGTACTGAGCAAACATTGCACCATTATGATTTTGTTAAAGAATTTCGTGACGAAGTTAAAAAGGTGAACGTAAATGGATTATTGATCAGAAGAAGGCAGGCAAAAGCTCCACTGAGATCGCTCAAAAGAGTACTGGTATCTCACATGGCGGCGAAGCTTTGAGTTTCGAAAAAGTTAAAAAAATTCGGTACGACAAGAGAGAAAAAACTTCCAATGGTAGTTTTTTCCCAACAAGACGAACAAACTCACTAAAAGTAAACAAACCAAAAACACCGCCCCCTGTGGTCACTAATCGCATAGAGTTCGACCACCTTATTGCAAGTAACTTGCACCATGATGAAGTTGTAGCTGTTATCCAAAAGATGACTGCAGAAGACCGCATGAAATTATTCGATAGTTGGAAGGTTCTCTCCAAAGCTATGAAGGAAGCAGGTGTTATGACACGGCCGTATGACTCTTTGAAGTTCGTTGACAACTTCGCTTCTGGCCGTTTTGAGTTTAAGGAGTGGTAAGAATGCCTAGATATAACTTTAACAATGTAACGACTCCAACATGCGAAAGCCCCTTGTCAGAGGCTATTCGAGAGTCTGTGTATGAATATCGTGATTCTGTATTTGACGTCGAAAATGAAGATGAGCACGGTTTCTTAAAAATGATTAAGTGTCCAACAGGGCTTGGCAAGACATACTCAATTGCAGCATTGATTACGGATTCTGTTATTAGTTATGCCCGCCATAGTTTCGGGACAATTGATGAAATAACGGATGCAATGCACCAAATGGCGGATGATGTAATCAACATTGATAGTAATTCTATTGACGGTTATCGAATATCAGAGCTTATTGATTTCGCCAGTTCATTCAAAAAAAACATCGATGATATCGACTTTTCAAAACACATGTCAGTTATTGTCGCCTGTTTGCATAATAAGGCTCTTTCCCTGTACAACAAATGTTTGGAGGCAGGCATCACTGAGCCTTCCTTCATGAGAAAAGTTAATGATCTTTTAAGCCTAATTCAAAAGAAAACAGTACTTAAATCTACTGGTTTACCAATCGTCGTGATGACCGATGCAAACACGATTGTGGAAGATATTTTTAATGAGACCCGAGGTGTTATTGAGAATCATAGGCAACTGACAGGTGACCAAAAATTATTCATAAAGAATCGCTTAGTGCTTATCAAAAACAATGTAAGCCAGACATCAGACGCTACAGAGTCAGTTAAAAAAGCGCTAATCAAAGTCCTTGATGAACATAGTGATGATGACTCTGGTTTGCTTGGTCGTCTGAATAGCAATTTTAGTAATGTTCGGAGTTATATAGAACTTCTGAAAGCCGACAATCAGAAGCCCACAGATAAGAACAATAAAGAGCTTTCTGATGCTGCAAGAGAGTTGTTTAGAGCTATATCTGTTCAGGCCAGAAGCTATGTCGAGGATATGAACAAAAAAGATGAACGTATCGCCCCTGAAATCCTTGATAACCTTTATGAGCTATTTCCAGCCTTTAGACTAAGTAATCATGATGCCGATGTTTTGTATATGACAACAGATAAATGGCTGTTGCCGGTGAAGAGTTTCCCCAAGGATATTAACTTTTCATCAGCATCTAGTGGTAATCGTCATATGCTTATTATTGACGAAATGGATCGGCAAGCAGGGAAAATTAGAAACCGTCTGCTCCAATCTCATGAGTTGATGTTAATTAAACGCCTGAAAACAGCAATAAGTGCTGGCCGGGTACATCAGCTTGAAAACTCACCTGTTGTTGATGGTGTGGCTGAAATCATGACCGATGCTATTGAAAGGGTAAGAGAAGCTAGAGAAAAGTGTCTTTTGGAATACAGCTATGACTTTGATTTTAGCAGTGGTGATTCTGAAGAAGCTCAACTGTTTCAATCTCCAGGGCACACACAGGCAATTGTGGTTGATGGTTCTGGTCTCAATGATGCAAAGCCAACATCGAAGAAGGACAGAAAGGCTATTGTCCTGAATAAAGCCACTGAAAATGATCGCATAATCAATGTGTTTGAGGTTGTTCCAGACCCAAAAGGTGAGATTAGCAGTCGGGATTTTATTAATGTAATAGAGATGCTAGATGAGACATTGAAGTCTTTCCTTCAATCTCTCAAGGGGGCTGTATTCGAGATAGTAAAGAACAGTCGTGAGAGTCCTCCCTATGATCTAACAATCCCTGCTGCTGTTAAAATTTTGGTGAGTCAGTATAGCTTGGTTGGCTTTGAAGAGGATATTCTGAATACTATTTTCAACGGTGTTCCAAAAACAGATACCGGTGATGTTACTAAGCGCCCTGCCCTGACTAACAGTTTCCATAGAAATGGTTTCAATCATTACCATGTTACGCGCAAAAATGCTTCATCAATAACTGTTGAAACTATGAAGTATGGTCTTGAAATGAGTGCTACGGGTATTATTGAGAATATTGTAAAGCGTGGCTGTGAGGTTATTGGTATTTCCGCCACTCTAGACTCTGGGACTGTAGTTCATGACTTCGATCATGACTATCTGCGAGAGATTTTGGGTAAAAAATACCTTGAAACAAGTAAAACTCAGGCACAAACGATCTATGATTTTTACTGTCATCGTCGAGCCTATGAAGATAATGGTGTAAAGGTAAGAGTAGAGTATTTCGAAGACAGCCGGGAAACTGTGAGAGAGAATTTTGGTTCTGAAATCGAAATGAAGACTGATTTATTGAAAATGTGTCGATTACCTGATACTTCAGGTGACGCTGAATCTGACACAATTGAGTACAGAGTTTCTAAGCTCAGTAAACTACTACAAGCTATGAAAAAGTTTATTGAAGTGCCAAAGTTCGATGCTCGTTACATGATTTGCTTTGCTAGTCGAGGCATAGGTGGATTCAAGGCAGAAGAAGAGTTTTTAAAAAGAGCTTGTAGGAAGTATGCGGATGCTGTCGGAGTAGATGTTGAGGTTTTCTGTAATCTTAATGCAGCAAAACTAAAGTCTGGTGAAATGGATAAGATTCATGACATCTTGGCTAATACCAGAAAGAAGGTAATCATTTTAACTTCATATGCAAGTCTTGGGGCCGGAAAAAATCCAGATTACAATCCTAAGCAAAGCGCTGATATTAAGCGTCTCATTTGTGTCGATAATTATAAAGACAAATACGGTAACAGCATTCCAAATAGCGGTAAAGCCGATGTGGACACTGTCTATGTTGAACTACCCACCCACATGTTCCCTTCATATTCTGACGGCACTATCGGTATCAGCACCCCCTTTCGTATGAGTCTGATTTATAGCATAATTTCTATGGAAGAAGCTGGAATGATCACCCCCAAGCATGCATATATGTGGGCAAAATCTTGCTTAGAATGTGACTCCAAGGATGTACTAATGAAGAGCCTAAATTCTGCATATATGTCCAGTCGTGAGAATCATCTGACTTTTGGTAACAGTATTGACTACATAGCTGCCGTTCGTAGTGTTATTGAACAAGCAGTAGGGCGAACTGCTCGAACAGCTAACAAACGAAAAGTTATTCGTATCTTCGGAGAAGACAAGCTGATTAGTATTATCCGAAAAGATGATCGACCAATAGAGTTCATGAGCCATGAATATAGGGCAATGGTTAAGAAAACAGAGCGCATCACTGGCGGTGCCACAAAAGCGCCGTTAAGTCGGTTGTCCAAGTCTGAAAGCCTAAAAGTGGCAGCCTCATCAGATAACCTGCGAGCTTCTGATGACATGATGAGTAAGGTTTACGAGATTAATAAAATTAGCCGCCATACTAAGGCTAAGTCTGGCTTGCTACTCAAGGAGGTCGCTGATGGCATTAGTTCTTCTGAAGACTATCACGAAGCAATAGAAGTTGTTCAGAATGCTAAAGAAAAGGCGGCTGATGAATACCTCTACAACATCAAACCTAACTTATGGAGAAAAGTAGCCAATGATATTGAGGAGAAGGTAGGTTTTGAATTTGATGAAGAGGCGGTAGCTAGAATATCAAGAGGACTTCATAAAGCCGGAGACAGGCACATTGCTGCATCAAGAGAGATTGCGGATGAGTGGGAGCGTTGGAGGAGTTATGTGCTTAAAAGGCCAACCTCCAAATCTAAACCATCCCTATTTTCCGGGTTCTATATTGAGGTTCCGGAAAACCAGGCCAATAACAAAAGCTATAGCTATTTTGGTAAACCTGAAAAACCCTTTAGTTATCGTTTCTTTGATAGTCTTGGTGGGAGTAGTTATCAAGTGAATGAAAAGGTTGCGAAACTAAAAAAAATCCTTTCTAACCCACATGTATCAGCCCACTTCAAAAAGAATGGTTTCGTTACGGAATGGGAAACCGGAAGATTTATGCTAGCCCCAGTAATTTTTACAAACATCTATCGACCCGCTTTAGCTGAACAGGCTTGTGAAGCAATCCTTGCGTCGAAAGGCTTCAAGATCGAGCCACTTGAAATTGGTCTTGAAGAGAAGTTTGACTTTATCATTTCAGATAGAGATGGCAACAGGGCATACGTAGATGTGAAGTTTTGGAACGCTCCTGCACTCCCCAAAATCTACATTAAGAAAAAGATAAATTATCTAACTGATCAAACAGATATTAAGAAATTCATCTTTCTCAATATGTTTTACGAAGAAGGTCAAGCGGTTGATTACAGAAAATCTGATGCTTTAACAATTGAACATGATAGATCTAAAGCTCCGGTTATGGTTGTACCAGGCATCATGTGCGGAACTACTGATCGCGTAGTTCACATCAAAGAAATTTCGAACTTTATTAAAAGGAAGTAATCGTGGCTGTTAATTTCACCAAAGAGAAAGCTGTTCGCACTGCAAGTAGCAACCTTATAAAGGTTACATTGGACATTGAGGAGTATTTCAAACGTTTCGAACTTGTCTATGTGAAAATCGCAGGATTTGATGATGAAAATAAGGACTATCGTGACCGAGTCATTGAAGTATCCAATGCAGCTCGAAGTAGTGGTGTAGTCAGGGCATCATTACACTATAAACCTAGTGGCGAGCTATCCGGTAAATATTTCATGATAGATAAGGGTAGAACGCTAGATATGCCAGAAGGCTTCAATCTAGAATATATTTCTGCAAGTGATGTAAAGGCCCGGAATCTTCGTTTTGTTTTGGAGAAGTTGTTGTGTCATTCAGTACCAAGTCTTATTAGCGCAGATGAGAGAAAAGTACGTAATGGCTTTATTCATGAGGAAAGGTATTGCAGGGTCGTTGACTCTTTCACTTATGATGTAAAAGACAGTGATGGCAGCAAGACTGGTCAAAAAACCATTGCACTTAAAGCGGTATACATAGAGCCTGACTCCGATTGGTTACTATGGACCGGAAAGAATGTTGATACTGGTAAGAGTGGTAAAATCACAACTTACCTTAAGTTCAACTCAATGTTGTTCCGTGAAGCTGCACATTTAACTCCAAATCAGTTGAAAGGCAAACCTCGCTACGATATGTCCAGTGTTGGCTTCATTCACAGAACACTAGACGGCAATAATCTTCAAGTTTCTGGTGAATACGTACAGCAAGCGTTCTCAGGCAAGAAAAGTAATGTGAATGGTTATGCTCATGACAACGAAGGGAATGTCGACCCTGATGTAACTCGGGCTGGCGCAGCCTATCTCTTCGTAAAAGATATCAACAAGATACTTGGTGATATTATTACCATCGAACTGGTTGAGCATGAATTTGATGCAAATGTAGCAGGTAGCGCTTTCAATGGCATAATCGAACGTGAGTATAGGCAAATCAACAGTCTGCTCTCCAAGAAGAGAATATTTTTAATTAACAAATCTGAAAAAGCTAAACCGGCTAATATCACTGAACAGATTAGAAAAAAAACTAAGTTCGACATCAAGATAGTTGATGATGTGCCAGACGAAACTGGATCAGATGATATTTTCCTCCTTATAACCGATACCAAAGAACATTATGAAGAGGCTAATGAAACTGACCCCTACAAGCAGTTCAAGGCAGCAAACCCGGGGTTAGTGTCTCAGAATATGACCCTCGCTAACATCTTCCCTGAGGGTGAACTCAACGAGGCTGCGTTAGATAAAATCCTAGGTGACATTGTATTTAAAATGGAAGTTCTTAAGGGGAAATTCTTAATCGATCGTCCCAATATTGAAGATGGCACTGTGTTCATTCTTCCTCATAGAAGCCCTTGTCATCGTGATTGTAGGAACAAAGGGAAGATCAGGGGTAAAGGTAAGTGCAAGTGTGAGGATCGCTGGAAGTATATTCGCTGTGATGTGAATCAATGTCGTATGGAGTACAAAGTCCTTTCTAGAGAAGAACTTCATCTTTTGTGTGATTTCCTCGGGGAGAATGCATGTCGTCTGATTGGTCGCCGCAATTCAAATGGTAATTACACCAATGATCGTAGCCCGTTAGCTATTACCAATGATGGTCATAACTACATTTTTTTTGTGCAAACTAGCATGAATGCGATGCCGAATTTCGATCTGATCGAAAACAGTACTGCGAAGTCCATCGCTATCTCAAAGGCAAAGGTTGAGCGAGAGTTTTTCGAAAGGTGCGTTGCTTTTGAAACATACTCCAACACTGTGACGTCTGCTTTGAAAGCGATGCTTGTAGAAAATAATGACTCCCACTTTAGCCGCTCAGAATTCGATAAATACATCTTTCGCAATGACATTATTAAGCCAATAAAAGATAAATTGAAAGCAGCTAAGAAAAGTAAGGTTTTTTATGCAGAAGACATTGAAGAAATCGAAGAGGAGCTAAAAGAAGCTAAGGCTCTTAAGCCAAAGTTTAAGTGCAAAAAGCCCTTACTTGAGGCAATAAGTGAAAGCTATTACGTAGATATAGCGGGGGAAAAGCATGGTGTCTACTGGCATAATTCTAAAAGTAATAGCGACCGAGAGCTGTTCATGCACTTTTCTGGATTTAATATGTCCACTAAGTCCCAGATCTACTACGCTGGTGAAGGGCGAGGAGTAAGCGGTAGCGACCATACTAAAGAAAAGTTATGTGTTATTTACAAGCTCGTAAGTAATATGACCGATGGAGTTGGTGCTGAAATTCTGGAGTGGTTTATGAGTGGTAGCATTCGGAACAAACAGACAACAGCGAGACCGTTTATTTTTAAGCATATTGCAGAGTTTGGGGCGATGTTGGACTCAGGAACTATCATTGTTGATGAGTACAGACCTAAAGCTCTAGTGGAAAATATTAGACGAGTAAAAATTCCGTCTTCTATCACAGCTGTTGAATCTACCAACAATATAGAGGGTGACGAGGACTACACTAGCTACCTTGCCGATTGAGTATGAATCTTTATTACTCAAGTGTCAGTAGTTGTGTAGTCTAACTACTGGCGAAGTATGATACTTTATTTTTTCCTGCCCCCAAATTTGACTCTATAACAGAGGGGGAGCTAGGAATTATAGTATGAAACTTTATTACTCTGCTACAGTTTGAGTGAGGATTCAGAGTCAAAGTTTGAGGGCAGTGGAGTTTTACTTCGCTGCCTTTTTTGTTGTTTCGACTTAGGTGATTTATCCCCTGAGATCATCTCAAGAATCTACTAGTACGCCTCACCTACTCAAAGCTAGTTCAGAGCTTTGCTTTCATGCCCATCCCCCACAAAGTTCTCGAAATGATTCTCCCCCTTGTTCGATGCAACTGATTGATCGAGGAAGTTTATATAAGGGGGAGCTAAAGGGGGTTGGTGACACCGAAGTTAAGTCGAGCGCATAAACTACACCGACTCACAAAAATCGCAGCCAGCCTAACTCGTTTTTGCCCCAAAGCATGCTTTGGTCACTACATGGAATCATAACTAAACCTAATACGAACACCTACGACTACGACTACGACTACGACTACGACTACGACTACGACTACGACTCAAGTATAGTACGTTCAATCCTTTCACTAAAGCAAACGTAGTTTATATAGAAGATTTTATTCGCTGTTGAGTTGAATATTAAAAATGGCACAATATAAAACCTGTGTTATTTTATTTAAGCTAGACAGAAAATTTGACTCTGTACTAATATAAAGGTTGGTTGGTTTGAATAAACACTCGGTATCTGTATCACCTTTGTTTGCTGAATCTCAAGTCCAAAAAAGTCCATTTGTGATCTACCTTTTGGACTTTGGGTCGTTTGGAACATATGTTGGAATATCTAGTGATTTTATGGCTCGTTGGGATCATCACCAAAATTCAGCATACAACAATAATTATACTGGTACCTGTAACGACAGGCTTAAAAATGCAATTAAACGTTGTCCAGCGCCCAAGTTTTATTTTGTAGCCCTTGCTGACTCTCAGAAAAAGGCAAGGGGTTTAGAAGCTCTATCTATCAAATTTTATGAACCTACACTAAATTCACAACCTGAATATAGTCAGACGGTAGTTAGTTATTCATTTGTAAAATTAAATACATTAACCTGACGTATTCCTATTAAATCTAAACGTGACCATGGTAATAATGATAATGATAATGATCGAGATATGCATTTGTGTGAAGTGGTTTGGAATAGATCAAAGCTACGAGTTCAGGTAATCGACGGGGCTCGTAAAGGGCTGTTTGTTGAGTGCTCAAAAGCAGCTAGGGCGGAAGGAATGAAAGTTAAATTAAGGCAGCCTTGAAGTCCACAGGAAAAAGCTTAGTTGCTGCCATATCGGCTCGTTTGATCGCAGTTTAAAACAAAATACGGGTGATTTTTTGTGGTTATCGTGCGATAATGCCCTTATTTACCTAGTGACTTTGCATAACTTTAGCAACAACCACAAAAGACCTAAAAGGAATAAGCTCTCTATTTTTTGGGACTAATATCTAAAAGTTTATAGTCGTACGCTGCAGTTATTAACAATATTACTTTTAGAAACTTCAGCACTGATTATAGTTGGCTTATCAAGATGGACCAAAACTTTAAACACATATTTATGTAGGAGAAAGTTACCTACTTAAAATAACAAATGTCAGTAACATAATTATAAGCGAAATAATTTTGATTCCAAGAATTTCACTTTTTTCTTTCTCTTGCGCTGCTTTGAAAGCTGCATATTTTTCTTGCTCTTCAACTTTAAACGTTGGTTCACCGAACTTATCTACGACACTTTGCTCGACACGATCAAAGTCGATAGATTGCCCAAAAAATACTGCCAGTTTATTCAACTCTCTCGCAGCTTCTCGATTCCCGTCAGAAATGTAGTCGAGGGCTAGATTTTGGACATGAATGTTATTACCGAAGTATCGAGTAATGAAATTGTTTTTTAGTTGTTCAGCGACTTGTTCTAGTAACTCAAAGTTACGATGCTCCAACATTGTTACTTTAAAGCTAGTCGCTAAAGCTTGCGAAATTTTGTGGAGATCATCGTATTTAGCAGTTAGCTCTGGATAGATCTCTACAGCCATGCTCCAATCAGCTTCAGAAGATTTTTCAAACTCAGCGTAACAATCATTTTCTTCGGGTTCAGCTGAATTGAAATTATTACTTTCTCCCCATTGTTCATCAAAGGCTTGTCTCTTTGAGGTGTCTGACAATGTGGCATAGGCTTCATTGATCAACTGCATTTTTTCAGTAGCATCAGCCCCTTGATATTTGTCAGGGTGATACTTGTTGCTCATGATCTTATAGGCTGCTTTTATGAGTTTGATATCAGCTTCTGGTGTGATTCCGAGTAGTGAGTAATAGTTGTTCATCTGCGTTGATGTGAGTGTTTTGCTAATTTTTAAAGGCATTAAGAGCGTATCAAGCTCCATAACTACGATTTTGTATTATATATTACCAATCGTGGACTTTAAAGTACCGACTATTGCCTACATGCTGGCGAAAGTTCTCACCTGACGTAACGAAGATAAATATGCAAGCTAACCTGATACCTATCGATATCAAAACTGAAGATAAAACAGGAGGTTGGACATTGCTCTTTCGTGACATCGCACTAACCATAATCAATGATTAGGTCTATATACGCTTATTTCAGTACCTAGAAGAGCACATTGTGGGGCTAACTGTGGTTTTAACCGTGATTGCCATCTTCGTTGCTCTATACCTAGGTTTAGCTTTTTGAAGCCAAGAGCCTTGTACCATGCAGGGCTTGTTTGCCAGTTGGCGAACTAGGTGACAAAGGTGGAATAAAAAATGCCCTCGACATAGCGAGAGCATTGGTGGTGTTAGTGAATGGTATTAGCGCTCAAGCACAGTGTAGTACTGCGTTTTGATGTTACCCATATCAAAACGATTAATAACTTGAACCTTGAAATTCGATATGTTGCTTGAAAAGTTTGACGCTATATTACTGTTTTTTATCTGTTGTAGCTGCCAGTCCTTGTATTCCTGACTATTAGCATATTGCTCAAACTGGCCGATAGAAACACCAAACTGGTTAGCAGTAGCAGCTGTATGAATTACGTTTGTGTAGGTCATAACACACTTATGACCATCCCAAAGGGCCATTACGCCTACTAGCGAGTTTAATGGTCCCCCTATAGGTAATTGAGGAACAAGAGTTTGTTGTAGTCCTTTGTTGGTATCAACACAAAGTTTCTGTGTCATAACCTCTGCTTGAGTTGTAAAGGAGGCAGCAAGTAGAGTTAGCACAATTGTCTTTTTCATTGTCATTCGTTCTATATAAAATCACCTTCCTGTATTGTACATTTATAATACAAGACATCACAAGTTTGTGCTCCACTTATCTAACAGGTTAGAGAAAAGAATCATACGGAAAAGACACCTGATACTAGCATGACCTGCACCAGCAATAATGGACAACACATTAAGCAAATTACCATACAAAAAGTTATCCGTATAAAGCTAATTCAGTAGTTGCCCTGACACAGTTTTGTCCATAAACGAGATACAAGAATCCCCCTGACCAAAGTCGAGGGGATACCAACCCCATCACAGGGCACACCAACAACAAACCAAACACCTAACGCACCTCACAAGCCCCAAACACAGCCTTACTCAACCCTTGCTCAGCCTGCTTCACAGTATCCGCGCACATTGTTTCAGTGAACTCCAGTGTGTCGTTGAAGTTGTAACCAATCTGAGCTCGTGTGTCGTAGTTGGTGAATAGGAAGTCACCGCTCTCGTGGTTGTAGACGAACTGAGTCCAAGTGGCGTAAGTCTCGTCGTTGGTTGGGTCGATAAGATCTTGCGGAATCAAGTTACCTGCGTTGTATGTGCTCAGCAGTTTGCCACGAGTTTGTGCCCAGCTTGCATCTTGTTTGAACTCAACATGCTTAGTGTTAAACAGGCCACGTAAGTTACGGTCTAGTGAGCTGATTGAGCTTGGAATACCTTTTGCTGTAAGGTCATCCAAATTCACTTTCTCAACGTAAGCACGGTGGTCTTGTTGCAGTGGCGAGTTAGCCATCACACGCAGATCCGAGTTTACGTCGCCACGGTAAACCACCATTTTACCGCCTTCATTAAGCTGGAGCAGTGCAATGTCGCCCGACTTATCTTGAATTGAAATATGCACGCCGTGCTGAGTGCCGTGTAGGCCATCTTTCCAAGCAATTTGCCATTCGTTGTTGTTGAATGCTTTCACCGCCTCTTCAGTCGTTGCGTAAGTTTCTGTGATGTAGCGAATGACGTTAAGGAAACTCACCGCTGGTGCGCCAGTATCTTCATAATCTGCGATGTATTGTGCCGAGTCCGCCATGTAAAGCAAAGATGCGGCAAGGCCTTCAGAGTTGATGGCGTCAGAGGCAACGCCGTGGAACACGTCCCACTCCATCTGAGCAATCGCATGATACTTAGTTGTCCACTGCATTGCGTTTTTGTAGCTCGGCGCTTCAGAAACGTTTTTAATACCGACTGGGTTCACTTGAGTCACGTTACCTAATTGGTCACCCCAATCTAGAGAGCGGACGGTCGATACTCCATGTGGCGTATCTAATGTGAAGCGTGAACATGCGTTGGCCGTGTTAGCTACAGTTGCGATAGAAACAGCGGCGATGGCGATAGTAGCGATTTTGTTAAGCTTGAATGATTTCATAATAAAACTCTCTTTAATTGGGGGATTAACTCTTGGAATGAGTCTATTATTGCTATCAATCAGCGATTTCAAAGCCGCTGAGCATAGGGGAAACCCCTACAAAGGAATTAATTGCCAAGGAAAAATATGCCAGCCTCGTTAGAACAGCTCAGAGCTTTTGTCGCCACCGTAGACAACAAAGGCATGGCCCAAGCGGCCAGACATATTGGAAAACACGTATCCACAGTGAGAGAGCAGCTCAATAATCTAGAGATAGATACTGGGTTAGAGCTGTTTATTCGTCATCCTCGTTCCCTTGAGGTCACGCCAGAAGGTGAGCAGCTGTATAAGTCTGCGGTTGCGATGCTAAAAGAGGCAGCACTTTTTGATGCCAACGTAGATAGTATTTTGCAAGGCGTACCCGACAAGCTAACCATCGCCATAGACTCTAGTCTTATGGAGGGCAAACTAGACACCATCATCGCCCACCTTGCTAACGCTTACCCTCACATGTCGCTAAAGCTTGTCACCAGCGACACAATGCAAATTCAGAGTTGGATAATCTCAGGCATTGTTGATATTGGCCTGATTTTTAACACCTTACGTATCCATGACGAACTGACGACAAAGAAAGCATACTCCTTTGGCGTGCAGCAAGTGGTTCCTACCTCGTGGGAGTTGCCTGAACAGGTGAACTCGGATCGCCTCAACGACAAGCTACAAATTAGCCTGTCTTTTTTGTCAGATATTGGGATGAGAAGTGCAGACGTGACTAGCCACCGATTCATGCTTTGCAACAACGCCATACAGACATTAAACCTGATAAAAGCTGGGGTTGGCTGGGCATCCCTACCGGGCTTTATCTGCCAAAAAGCCATTGAGGACAAACAGGTGCGCCTTTATCAATCAGTGGAAGACAGTGTTTCCGAGTGGACCACCAACATCGTTTGGCAGAAACAAAAAGTCCCTAACCCAGCGATGAAGATGTTTATTGATGAAGTGCAAAGGCTACCGAAATTGCGTTAAATATCAATCTATACGCTGGGTCATACCGTGTCTGCTCAAGAAATACTGTGCGCACCAAAAACCCCATAATTAACAAGTGATGTTACCAAGTAGGTACAAATTACCATCTATACTTTATCTATTGGGTGCATGAGCAGGGATTGCCAAGTGATATTTCCAAACGCAAGAATTGAAAAATACTATCAGCAATGTAATGAGTTGCTGAGTTTTTCAGGTTTATCATGGTGGATCATCGACTTAGAAGAAGACCCAGACACGTTTTATTGCAACCGCACCATGTGTGACACTTTTGACCTTGATAATGGTCTGCTTGGGCATTCGGTCAGCAAGACCTGCCCCATTGCGGGGGATTTCAACAAATTCATCGCCATAAAAAACACCACTAGAGCACAGAAAGTATTTAGTGACTTTAAAGCGCTCAAAGACAACACCCTCAGCGAGTACCAAAATCGATTCCCGTATTACGATGAAGCAAAGGACAAAATTCTTTACTTCACAAGTTGTGCCAAAGCGCTGGATCGCAATGAAGAAGGCAAGGCAACCCTCCTGTTTGGCATCATTGAACCTGAAACCGTCAGCGAAATACTCTATCGACAAGCGTTATATGACAGCCTCACGGGGCTTAGAAATCGCAGGGAGTTCGATAACCAATTACAGTTTTTAATTAACCTTGCCAAAAGAGAGCGTAAGGTTATCTCACTGATCTTTTGCGATATCGACCATTTCAAACAATACAACGATGAGCTCGGTCATTATGCTGGCGATGAGTGCCTTAAGAAGATCGCCCGCTCATTGGAGAAAACCTGTTGTCGTGAAACCGATATCGTCTGCCGCTACGGCGGGGAAGAGTTTGCAGTCATCATTTATGGGGAGGACAAAAGCGTGTCCGCACTTGCGGAGAGCATTCGTATCGGGGTTTCCGATCTTGCCATTCCCCACCCGTCGCCGAATGTCGATATCGTAACGGTCAGCGCAGGTTTTACATCCTTAGTTCCCAATGACAGTACCTCCTCAAGAATTCTAATTGAGAAAGCGGATTGTGGGCTTTATCAAGCAAAAACCAATGGCAGAAACCAGACCATAGATTGCACCTGTACTGAAGCCGAGATCATTAGTAATAGCGCTGAAATGAGCTAACATTTTTGGGTAAGCCTATTTAAGAATTCACTTCTTAAAAAGTACACAAACCTTAAACCATGTTTATTAACCAGCGAGTTAACCCATTTTTATGCAGAACTTAATGACAAGTGGCAGCCTATTCGCACTGCTTACCATCGTCGGCTGCCAAGCAGCCCCTCAAAGCCATTCAGGCTGTGAACCGCAAAACTGGGATGACGCCAATATCTCCCATGAACACGCATTCATGGCCCATCAAAAGGCAATGGCACTGTTAGAAAGTCGGCCCACCAGCGACAGCGAATGGCAACAGAGTCTTAATGTTGAATTAGAGACCTTGACTCAATCGGGGTTGGAGCTGATGAGCCTAGTCAAATCGTGCCGTGGTACAGACCAAGAGGCTGATGCAAAAGCATGGTATCAGGACGTTTTCGAACTCCAAAACAAGGTAGCAAAACACTATCCAGACTACGTTGTTGGCCAGATGCCCTAGCCTTCCACAACGTTTCTCATACGCTCGCATCATCCTTTTTATCCATCGAGTGCACGGTTGATAAATCACCAAAACAGTAGTAGCCTTGTCGCTAGGCAAGTTGGGGGCCTACCTCGCAAAAGCGATAGTACCAACACGACAAACAAACTAAGCAAGCATTTCACTTGCATATCATCCCGCAACCGATAGCGAGTAGGTTGACTGTTAGGAGGACGATATGCGTCATCAAGACAACCCTGATCTTCAATTATGGCTTCGAGAAGCCAAGGTTCTGCACAAAGCCGCGTTATCACCATCTTTGGCAAATTCCCTACCCGTACTTCGGCGCTTACTCAGTGCAAAAGTGTTAGAGGGTATCTCTTTGCCTGAACTCAAAAGCCAGTCTGAGATCATTCAGCGTAAACACTTATTGCATATGCTGGCGGCCGAGAATGGTAAGCGTTGCTGGGCCGAGTTTAAACAACAAATAGAATCTGCCCCACAAGGCTCGATACTACCCAATAGCCTGGAACTGAAAGAAGCAGGTTACCCAGTGTTATGGTTCTCTTCGCTAAGCGAAGCAAATCGCTACAGCGAAGAGCACGGCGGGAAAGTAATCAAAGTTGGCGAGCAGGCTGCGGTTACGCCGAAAATGGAGTAATTGGACATGTTGACCTAAAGACGGTTAACTTTAAATGGCGGCACCCTAAGTGTCGCCATTCATGCCGCTATCAATCCATTGCGCACCAAGGCTCGACGTACATTCTTACACATCTTGCCAAAGCGTCTTAATTCATCGAAGGTTGGGGAAATGTTTTGATCGATCTGATGCTGCCAGTATTGAAGCTCTGAATCGACAAGCTCCATCAGCTTTTTAGGACACCCCGTACATAAGCTATCCACGCCACATTTAAACGTCTCTTCCTGATACAAAGGAAACTGCGCTTTTACTGCATCAATGATCTGTTGCATTGCAGTGATACGGTCAGGCTTTTGGCTCGATGTAGGCATAGTTAACTTAATGTGGCTAAATGGTGGCTCATAAACTAACAGACCACTGAACACGGTCAAGATACCCAAAAGTGGTGATTAGAAAATCTCACTCAGTCGCTGGGCGAGATAACCGATAATGTTTGACTGTTTAGCTATTTTTGCTTTTGCTCAAATGGCTCGCTACGAGTTCAAACTAGCGAAAATGAAAAAAACCAATAATAGTTAGATCAAACGACAAGAAGATTGACGTGCTATTGCCAGCCAAGCCGCCAAGTGTTGCTGTCTTTTAGCTCTCGCCACTCTATGTGATATT
Source organism: Vibrio sp. SCSIO 43136 (assembly GCF_023716565.1). Lineage (NCBI taxonomy): Bacteria > Pseudomonadati > Pseudomonadota > Gammaproteobacteria > Vibrionales > Vibrionaceae > Vibrio > Vibrio sp. SCSIO 43136. Next base: position 1,675,656 of record NZ_CP071849.1, read on the forward strand.
CGTTTCCAGAAATGACCGCTTGAATGACGCAATCGGTGATCCGCTGCTCTTCATCAAAGCTGACCGATGTAACGGCAAAATGCTTTTCCTTTTTCTCGACCACGACTTTGGTCCACTTACTATTGAGTAGAGCCTTTGGGCTGATCTTGTTCATCGGGTCTCCTTGGAAGCTGCAAAATCTAAATGGAATAATTTGAGTTCGAAAGGTCCAGAACGTTTGTCCGCAATCAGCAAGCCAACTTGTTCTATATCAGCAGCCACCAATACAGGAGCCCCCTCTACTAACCGCCCTCTAAACACCGCAATAAAATCGTTCAGTAAAAAAGATTGCTTGATGCGCTGGCCTTCCGTGGTTGAAAACTCATGTTTGTAGGTGATCCGATTCCCACCTTTCCAAGTTGCCAAGCGTAGTTGATAAGTACGCCCATCACCTTCAAACTCCAGAACCACAGAATCTACCTTGCTCTCAAGCGCAGAGATCTGGCGGGTCACAGAGCTAAACCCACCATTATTCTCTAAAGACAATCTGCCAACAAAGTGACTCGTCACGCCATTAAAAGCGATGGTGCCTTGGGAGATACCACCCATGACATTATCGTTAGTTGTGCGCCAAGCGTCGTGCTCTTCACGCTGGGTAAAATCAATCATAAAATTCTCTGAGGCCATGGTACTGACGGAGCAAAGCATTAAGATAACCAGAGTTAGCCAAGATGCTATCGATGCGAAAGGAGAGGGTTGTAAAACGTTACTCACGGTACCTCCTCAGTGCACGAGTTTATGGGCATTTAGCGCCAAGCACTGCTGAGTGAATTCTTCAAAGCTGGCTTCCTTGCGGTAGTCAATTTTCAGGGAACCATGGAACATCAAGGTCACGGTGACATCTTTAAAACCCAACCAGCAGGTGTAGCCGTCATAATCGTGCCAAGCCTGCATGTCACCCAATTGGAACTTGTGATCGTGTCTCTCCCCTCTTGAGCGAATAAAATCAAAAACTTGAAGGAAATCTTTTACCGTGAGCTTGTTGTCCATCGAATAACTCCACGTATTGGGTTTACTGCGTTCATACGTAGAACATGACACGCTCGATCACTCTAGTTTTCCAAGCTACTGTAATCATTGAAAACGTAGTCAAAAAGTGGGGAGTTGTCCGCTTCTATCAACAAGCAAAAAACTTTGGAATTAATTACCCCTACTCCTGCCAGTTGGCGAAATGCTCAAGTAAATAATCAATAGCGAGCCGGGCTCTCATTGGAAGAAAACGGCGATTTTGATAGACGATCCAACTGCTTGAGCCGCTGCCCCAGTATGGTTCAAGAACAGGTTGCAAGCGACCATCGGCTAGCGCACCGTTAAATGAACTCTTGGGTAGATATGCTATACCCAATCCTTGCTCACATGCCGCTAATACCACATTAGGGTTGTTACTACGCATGCGGCCTTGCACCTTTACCCCATTTAACGCCTGACCACTCTCTTCAAACAGCCACACATCTTTGTTGGCAATAATACAACTGTGTTGTTTAAGTTGTTCAGGGTGGGAGGGCTGACCAAACTGGTCGATGTACGCTTGGCTTGCGGCTGCAGCCATAGGGCGGTCAATCAGCTTTCGAGCCACAAGACCGGAATCATTTAGTCGTCCATACCGGATGGCGAAGTCAAAACCCTCTTCCACGAAATTCACCATCTTGGTATTAAAATCGATATCGATACTCAGTTTGGGGTGTTGCTTTGCAAACGCCATCAAGGCAGGTGCAACATGGTTTTCCGATAGAGCACCCGCAGCGCTCACTCGCAGTGTTCCACTAAGCTGGGTTTGCTGTGAAGTCACTAGCTCGTTGGCCTGTTGCAGACCAATAACTAACTCTTTGCACTGTTGGTAATAGATCTCTCCCGCTTCGGTCAAACTGACCATGCGTGTCGTACGAGCAAACAATGCAGTGCCTATACGCTCCTCAAGGCGAGTCACTTGTCGGCTGACATGGCTGGTACTGCAACCCAACTGTTTCGCCGCAGTAGAGAACCCTCGGCTTTCAGCCACAGCAACAAATTCGTTAATGCCTTCAAAACTGTCCATGAGAGTCCCCGATACGAAATTTCTACCATTGAAATTATTGCTATATAGCAATATTGATTTGCAATTTAGGCGTATTATCATTCAATTGAACACAAATTAGAATCAAATGGTCAAAATGAGAACGACTCGTAAAGGATTGAACCATGAAGAAAGTACTAATTGTTGTTACCAACCACGCCACTTTGGGTGAAACAGACCAATCGAACGGCACTTACGCACCAGAACTCACTCATGCCCTGAGCGAGTTATTAAAAGCTGGACTAGATTACGACATTGCGTCAATCAAAGGCGGTGAAGCACCTCTTTATGGTACGGACATCGCTGAAGACAGTGTTAACTCAGAAATCCTCGCCAGTGCTGATTTCCAAAACAGAATCAACAACACCATTCCCGTTTCTCAGGTGAATGGTGATCACTACGATGCTATTTTCTACCCGGGTGGATTTGGCCTTCTATCTGACCTTGCAAACAATGATGCCTTTGCCCAAATTGCGGCCAAGCATTACGAAGGTGGCGGTATTGTAGCGGCAGTTTGTCACGGCCCAGGTGCTTTGCTGCCAATCACGCTAAGTAATGGTGAGAAACTGTTGGCCTCTAAGTCCGTCACTGGATTTACTCGTGAAGAAGAAGTCGACTTTGGCACCATCAATGACATTCCATTCCTACTAGAAGAGTCGCTTGCTCGTAGCGCCGCCCGATACACGAAAGTGCAGCCTTGGCAAGAATTGGTACTAGAAGATGACCGAGTGATCACGGGCCAAAACCCAACCAGTGCTCACGGTGTAGGTAAAGCGATCGTAAAACTGCTCGCCTAATTCTGCCCCTCAAAATACTGACTAACGGCGCAATTAGCGCCGTTCTGCTACCTTACTCATGCATGTTCGATGCTCCTATCACCATTCCAACCCCGACGAACATCAAATTTTTACCGAATCTAATGCGCTCCAAGTCCTATTTTTCCCGACAAAAAAGTACAAAATTCTACCCAATCCACAATCGTAACGTTACGCATATGAACTAATTATCCTTGATTGCAACAATAGTTAGGTGCCCTAACAATACACAAATAAGGATAACCTATGCTTAAAAGGACGCTAGTCATATCTACCATCAGTCTTGCAATTACCGCTTGTATGGACAGTTCTAAGGAAACCATGAGTGGTGATATCTCTCCCACCTTTCGAGGAAATGGTACCTCAGCCGCAACGATACGATATCAAGACAAAGATGTTTACCTAAATGGGGTAAACGTAGCTTGGCTGAATTTCGCTTCTGACTTCGGTAACGGCTTAGATGTAAGTAAGACCAATCAACTTCTGGATCAAGTCAAAGCCTCTGGTGGTAATGCGGTTCGTTGGTGGACACATACCAATGGCACCATGAGCCCAGTGTGGAACGCCAGCGTAGATGCGGTTGCAGACGCAAGTGCGCAAGCTCAAATCATTGCTGACATCAAACAAGCGCTAGATATCGCAGCAGGCAAAGACATGTATATCATGCTTAATCTCTGGTCATTCGATATGCTGGCGATCACTCAATACGGCGTTAACAATGTGATTGGTGCCAACTACGCACTACTGACTGATCAAGCGATGAGAGAAAGTTACATCACCAATTTCCTCAATCCTCTTTTGGACTCCATCGCAGGACACCCAGCGCTCATTGGTATCGATTTGTTCAATGAACCAGAAAACATGACCGAAAGCTGGTTCCTCGACAGAGAAAGTCTGGCTAGCCAGTATCATGTTACGCTAAATGACATTCACACCACCACTGCGGTCTTAAGCGCAGCCATTCACGATTACGCTAAAGATCTAGGCCAAGAGGTACTGGTTACGACAGGTCCTAAGTCGATTGGTTTATACAATGCTGATGGATTTGGTGGAACCAACTACTACTCGGATGCCCAGATGATCAATCTTGGCGGCGCTAGTGCGCCACTTGATTACTACGCCCCGCACTATTATGACGACATGGGCAAGCAAGGCGCTTGGTCTCCTTTCTACCACTATGCAAGTTACTGGGAGCTAGACAAACCCGTCGTGGTAGCTGAGTTTTTTGCTGACAATGATGCCTACAAACCGGCGAGTTTTAACTACTATAACGACCCTATCGAAGAAGCTGAGCTCTGTGTTCGTCTGAAAAATTACCAATACGCTGGTGCATTTAGCTGGCAGTGGGGACACGATACATATCGCCAATCGACTTTAAACTGCGTCGCCGCTGCCGCTGGTAACGACCAACAGGAGCCAAGTGCCACACTTAGCTTTGAAGATGCTGCCCACTTAGTTCAAGTCAACGTAAACTCTGAAACGGGCTCGACCAGTGCCATGTCTCAGTCAAGCGATCAAGCGCAAGCGGGCAGCCAATCACTTAAAATCGACCTAGATGAGCCAACGGGTGAGAAAAAAGTGTACGTTACTTTTGCCACCGATGCCGTCGCGCAGGTGAGTAAGTTAGATGTTTGGGTGTACTACCCACAATCACTTGCTGATGCAGGAGTGAACGGAGGCAAACTGTTCGCTAAAGATGGCAATTGGAATTGGAGTGAAGGACCTTGGGTTAACATCACACCGGGGCAATGGACACTAGTCTCTTGGACACCATCACAACCAATGACTCAACTCAATGAGCTAGGCTTCCAGCTTTATGGTGATGCGTCGGGTAGTGATTTAAATACCTCGTTTTATATTGATAGCGTTACTATCGGTGATTAACAAAAAAAATAAAAAAGGCGAGCTATCTAGCTCGCCTTTTTATTTTTTACACTCGAAAAACAAAATATAGTTAATATTTCTATCACTTAAGTGAGAATATTAAACTCTAACTATTTCAACAGCACTTTTCATCGCTTGTTTAGTCGTACAATCAAACACATTTGAATGAGCGAATCTATCGACATCCTTGACCTGAATATCGTGTGCCAAAATTACAAGTTTTGCGTTGGCAATATCAACCGCTGACAGTCGATTCTGAATACCATTTTGCCCTTGAGTTTCCACTTTAATCTTCAGCCCCGCCGCTGCGCCTGCTTTTTCCAATGCTTTGGCTGCCATGAATGTATGCGCTACGCCAGATGGGCAACAGGTCACCGCAACGACATCATACTCGCCCTCTCCTGCGCTAATGGCTGCAGGTTCTGGTTGAGCTGGGCTTGAATCAGCACTGGCTTGGTTTTGGTCGACGGTCGGCTTCCATAGTCCGACGATTAGCGCCGTAGTCAATGCACCCGCAGCAATACCAATAATGTAGGAAATACGTCCTTCAACCACAGGCACAACAATCAGACCGCCCCACGGTGCATGACACAAAACATTCGCCATAAAGCCGATAACGTTACCGACAATACCACCCGCTACAATGGCAGGCAGAACACGTAGTGGGTCATTCGCAGCAAATGGAATCGCACCTTCCGAGATACCGATCGAGCCCATAATCACTGCCGCTTTACCTGCTTCTTGCTCCTCTTGAGTAAACTTCTTCTTAAACAAGAAGGTCGCAAGTGCTAAGCCTAGTGGTGGTGTACAGATAGCGATAGCCACACCACCCATCAGCCAAGGCTGGGTGTCGACCTGAGTTTGTGCAAATAGAGTTGCAACTTTGTTGATTGGACCGCCCATATCAAAGGCTGTCATACCACCAAGAATCGCACCTAATACTGCTTTCGATGCACCAGCCATAGAGTTTAAGAACTCATTCATTGAGCCCATGAAAAGTTTAATTGGTTCACCGATGCCCCAAAGCACCAAACCGGCTGAAATTAATGTGCCGCCAAGCGGGTAAATGAAGTAAGCACCTAGCGCCGTTAAGTTTGCTGGTAGTGGGATTTTTTTAAGCTGATAAACCACGCCACCTGCGATGAAACCGGCAACAATACAGCCTAGGAAGCCACCGCCCATATCCGCCATGATGCCAGAGGCAATCATTGCTGGCGCAAGTCCTGGTTTATCGGCAATTGAGTAACCGATGTAACCACCAAGAATAATCGGAAACAGCACCAAACCCTTGATGCCAATGGTTGAGATGCCAGCCAGAATACCATCGGCTGGCACTGCGCCTTTACCGGAAATCATCACAGCCAACGCCAATAATACCCCACCAGCTACAATGAAAGGCAGCATGTGCGAGGTACCAAATAATAGATGCCCTTTAAGGGTGCTCAGTGTACTTTTTATATCACGTTCATTCGTAGTTTGAGCGGTTAAGGTACTCATAATACGACTCCTTGTATTGGATTATATTTAATTTGTTACTTTGTTTTTCTTGTTATTAATTTAGGAATAACTCGCCGACTTATAAATAGCAAAATAAGTGCAACAGCAGTACATTTGTAACCACAAATATTGAATGTGACTGGCGTCATATCTGCTAAAATAAAAAAACCTCGCCGCAGCGAGGTTTTTTATTACTTTTAGGACTAACAATACGCTCTGGCCACTCGACCAATACTGCTTATTTCATATTGCTTGCAATAGGCAGGTATAAATACCGACTCACCTTTCCCAAATCGGCTCTCTTTTCCAGACGCATGACTAATCACCAACTCTTCGTCCAAAGCAATCAATATTTCAGGGCTGGTCACCGTAACTTGCGTGGAACTTGGCGACGAAAGCACAGCAAACTTAAAGTCGTTCGCGGGGACGGGATATGTGGCTTGATCCTTTTCGATGATGGGCTCAATGAGCATCGAATGAGTGGGTTTTTCTTCAAACAAAGTGCACGCTACCAACTCATCTACGTCAATGTGCTTATTGGTTAAGCCTGCTCGCAATACGTTGTCAGAGTTCGCCATTAACTCAAGGCCTGTCCCTCGTAGGTAGGCATGAGGAGTTTGGGCGGCAAGATACATTGCTTCACCGGGCGCCAAGACAACTAGGTTAAGTATTAAAGGAGCGAACAACCCGATATCCCCTGGATACTGTTTTTCCAGCTCCAATATCAGTTTGAACACATCATGGTTTGGCTGAGTGTGAGCAAAATCTATCAATTGAGAGAGAGCGTTCGAGCGCCGATCAGGAGTTAGCTTTAGTAGCGCCGAGAAAAACGCAGCCAACCCATTGGAAGACATATCGCCTTCAAACTGAGTCACTATTGGCTGTAACTCTTCAATCGCAATCAAGTTGAAAAAATGCAAGATCTCGTCAAATGCTCGAAAACCATTGAGCGCATGGTACTCCGTCAGCGCAAACACCAGTTCTGGCTTATGGTTGGGATCATTGTAGTTAAGTGCCGCTTCATTTGGCTTAATTGCCTGCTGCTCTCGAAGGAATCCAGACTCTGCTTGATGTTTATTCGGGTGCACTTGAATCGATAGTGCGCTCTCCGCAGCCAATACCTTAAACAGGTAAGGTAACCCATCGAAGTGCTGATTGGCCTCTCCAAGCACACCGCTTGGGTCAGCTTGAATGAACTTAGCTAAAGAAAACTGCTCTCCCTGATAGGAAACTTTCGAGCAGCCATTGGGGTGAGCGCCCATCCACAACTCTGCTTGTGGCTCGCCCTTTGGGTTATCTAATCCAAATAGCGAGTTTAAAGATGTTTTACTACCCCATGGATAATTTTGGATGACATTATGCATCGCCAAAAATGGAGGACGATGCTCATCGAGTAATTGAAATTGAGTGCTTTGCATAGAAATATCCGGTCGTTAAAGGGCCCAGACCGCTACAGCCTGGGCTTAAAAGAATTCCGAGAGGAGTTAAGCGGCTGCCGCAGAAAGCTTGGCCTTACGAAGATTTTTCAAAGCAATACACACTAGAGCAGTAACCACAGCGCCTGTCGCCATGCAAAGTAGTGCTTGTAGTGGGCTATTCATGGCGCCAAGTAGAGCCACGACCGGGCCGCCGTGTGCGACGCTATTAGTGATACCAATAGAGAATGCCATCACCGCTGCCACCATTGAGCCCAGTACGTTAGCAGGGATCACTGACATTGGGTCTTGAGCGGCAAATGGGATAGCACCTTCAGAGATACCCACCAGACCCATTGCGCCCGCAGCCTTACCTGCTTCAATTTCAGATGACTCGAACAGCTCGAACTTACGTCCAAGCACTGTCGCTAATGCCATGCCTAGCGGTGCAACTGGGATAGCACATGCCATCGCACCCATGAACTGCGTCTGGCCACTAGCAATCATGCCAACCGAGAACAAGAAAGCGACTTTGTTAAATGGACCACCCATATCAAAGCCGGCCATGCCACCCAGCACGATACCCAGCAAGACAACATTACCTGTGCTCATTGAGGTCAATAGTGCAGTTAGACCGTCCATCAAGTTAGCAATCGGTGCACCGATAACAAAGATGAATGCACCTGCGATGAATAGGGAACCCGTGATTGGAGCAATCATGATCGGCACAAGTGGCTGAATAAACTTGTGGTAGTTAATCGAGGTAATCCACTTAACAAAGTAGCCCACCAGCAAACCTGCAACGATGGCACCGATAAACCCAGTACCAGCTTCTGCGCCATAGAACGAACCGTTGTTTGCAATCCAACCACCAATCAAACCAGGTGTAAGCGCAGGACGGTCGGCGATGGCATATGCGATATAGCCCGCCAGAATTGGGATCATCAGAGTAAAGGCAACCACACCAACATCTAGAATTTGGTTCCAAAGGCTACCAGGAGGGATCGCCATACCTGCTTCGGTCGGTTCACCACCTATCGCAAGAGCCAGTGCAATCAATAGGCCCCCAGTCACCACAAACGGGATCATATGAGATACCCCATTCATCAAATAGCGATACAGATCTGAGCGGGCTTGCGTCGCTTTGCTCGCCACCGACTGTTGTGGTTGAGAGTTGTCTGCCTGATAGGTTGGAGCGTCGAGTGCCTTAGTGATCAATCCCTGCGCATCTCGGATTGGTGCTTTTACATCCGATTGGATCAGGCGCTTACCCGCAAAGCGAGCCATGTCCACTTGCTTGTCACACGCCACGATAATCGCCTCGGCACTCTCAATTTGCTCGGCCGTTGGGCTATTCTTCACCCCAATTGAACCGTTGGTTTCGACAATCACCTCATAGCCAAGTGATTGTGCACCTTTCTCCAAAGCTTCTGCCGCAAGATAAGTATGAGCCACCCCTGCAGGGCAGCCGGTCACACCGATGATGAGCCCTTTATTTGCCACATTGGTTGGCTCTTGTTGCTGTGGTTTATCTAGCAATAGATCCAGCGCTTGTTTTGGTGATGACGCCTGCATAAAGGCCTCAACAAAACCATCTTCAATCAGCTTAGAAGAGAGCTCTGCCAACACCTCAATATGGTGATTATCGCCACCATCGGGTGAAGCAATCATGAAGAACAATTTGGAAGGCAAACCATCCTCAGCACCGTATTCAATGCCCGACTGTTTAACCCCAATCACAACCGCAGGCTCAATCACCGCCGAGCTTTTTGCATGGGGTATCGCAATACCATCCTCGAATCCGGTGTTGCCCTGCGCTTCTCGAGCCTGAATATCAGCTAAGAACTGCTGTTTATCGCTGATTTTTCTTTGGGCGAAAAGGACGTCGATAAGCTCATCAAAGACTTCATCTTTGGACGTAGCTTGTAAGTTGAGATGGATTAAACTCTCGTTAATTAGCTTGGTGATCATTGCGAACCCCTAATACTGCTGTTGATGTTTTACATACAGTTTGGAAGGGTTAGAGATTCGGTTGTAGTGTACTTTTGATGCATTATCTAGACATTTGTAACAGCAATATTGTTGCGTGACCCAGATCACCCAAAACACGCCCTAACAAGTTAAAAACCAAATAAAATCAATGATAAACATGATTTTCTATGAATTTTTGGCACTACATTAACTATAAATACGTATCAAATACTGGATTATTGTAACTCCATCAAGTAACTGTGACTTTGCTCAATAGCTTTACTGGAACCACTAGGGTTATAGTGAATTAAGTTTTCTAACTTCGGCACCCAACATGACCTTTGACGCATTGCTCTCATCGATTTTGAATGAAGGCGAGCCCTTAAAAAACATCTGGTTTGCGGGGGACTTTCACACGCCTCCAAAATTCAGTTACCAGGTAAATTTCCCGCGTCTGGAAATTGTGCTTGGGGGAGAGTATGTCAATGAAATGGAAGATCACGATCGCAAAGTGGTCACGCGCACTGCCACCATAGGTGATGCGTTATATATCCCACCGAACTGCTGGAATAAACCAGACTGGGACAACGAGGTTTCAGTCTTAAGCATTTTGTTTGGGCGCAAGCAAATGGGGCTGAGCTTAGTCAGTAAACACAAAGGAGAAACCCAGTTCTACGACATTCAGAAGCACAGTATTCAAACCCGCTCTGGCTTCGCTATCGACAATATCCTTGAAGCGCTAAATGCGCTAGCAAGGGAACCTCACAAGAAGCCGATGGATGAGTTGCTACTTAAAGCTCTGTTGGAGTACAGCAAAACCATGCTCGCTTCACCGCAAGAACACGCTCAAAATCGAGTCACTGACCTTTACCAAGGGATCTGTATCTACATTCAAGAGAACTTCCATCGCCCTATCTGTCGAGACAGTATTGCTGCGCGGTTCAATATCTCTTCTAACCACCTTTCCCGAATGTTTCGTCAGCAAGGTCACATGACACTCGCAGATTACATCACTTGGGTACGAGTCGAGAGAGCAAAGTTCATGCTCAAGAAATACAGTTTCAAACTGAGTGATGTGGCGCAGCGCTGCGGCTTTAGAGACGTTAATTACTTCTGCCGAGTATTCAAAAGCCGTACAGGCAAAACCCCCACCCAATATCGCACGGCGCACTAACTTCGGAAGGGTTTTCCCTCACGCCTCAAGCAGTCGTGTCATCGAATACATCAAAATCGCTTGAAGCTCGATACCGCTCCGAGTCAGTAGCAGCCGTTGCGCTAGGTCGCCTGTGAGCAAATTACGAGTGAGATTGGTGGCTGCCATCACTTGATCTCGAGTTGGGCTGGTGGGCATTACGATAGCGATAATTAAGTTCACCTCGCCCAAGCGGGAGTCCCAATCGATCGGGCTGTCACTGCTGATCACGGCAATGTTGATCTGATCGACATCATCAAACATCACATGGGGCAAAGCGATACCAGCTGTCACACAAGTGGATGAGCGCTCTTCCCTTTTGATCATCGCCAAAATCAGCTCATCGGGGTTGGTAGGATAAATAAGCTGTGCCACTGCTTTAAGCCCAGCAAATTTAGTCAATTGGGTTTGCGCTTTGGCATAAGACCACTGAGTGGCTATAGGGAGCTGCAAGGCAGGTACTCGCTGCGCCAATTGTGATGAAAACTCATAACTCACCTTGGAGCCAATTAAGGTGTGATGATCGGCGATAATATCTTTGAGCACAAAGCATGCAAGCTCAGCGTCTATGCCAACTGCGGTGATCTGACACAAGTCGCCATCAACCAAAGCCGCTTGCATGATGGCCAGTGAGTGGGAAAGACTGGCACGGCGATTTCTGGTCAGATTAAGAATCGAAAGATCGCTTTTGAACTTTCTGGCCAATTTACACAAGTGAGGAGAGAGCCGAGCATTCGCACTGGCGTCGGCGACAATAAAAGTTATCTGGTACTCAAACATCAGCGGCGGCAGTGTTTGATGAACACTTTATCAACGTCAAGCAGTACCTCTTCAATGGGTATCTGGACGCGTTCCATTCCTTCAAAGCGGCCTGACTGTTCAACTTCAATATCGGATACGATCAGCACTTTTTGCGCCTGTGCAATGTCCGTTGGAGACAGCTGGTCTTCAATGCCCATAGCACCTTGAGTCTCAACTTTTAGTTGCACATCATACTTCGGCGCTGTTTTTCGCAGTGCATCTGCAGCCATATAAGTATGAGCAATGCCTGTTGGGCATGCTGTCACAGCGACTATTTTCATCATTTATTCCAAAACATCTTTTGGGGCATTTTATCATAGCTACTGTGAGTAAAGCCTTATTGGCTCTGGGTTTTAAAAGACCAACTTCACACTTTGCCATCTGTGGTACATTAATCCAGTTACGGTTATTTTCCTCCTATACCCCCAAAGCACCTCGCACGTTAATCTGGCGTTGTGCGTTGAGAAGCAATGTAAAGAGCATATGGATATTACTCACCTAATTGAACCTCAAGTCATTTGTTTAGACCTACGAGCCACCACTAAGCAGGAAGTCTTTAACGAGCTCGTCGAGATGCTCGACAATGCGGGCAAGCTCGAAGATAAATCTTTGTTTATGGATGACTTGTGGCAACGAGAAGAAATTGCCAATACCGGGTTTGAAGACGGTATTGCAATACCGCACGCCAAGAGTCGAGCGGTCAAGACCCCGACAGTTGCCATCGGTATCAGCCAAGCGGGTATAGACTACGGCGCAGAAGATGGGGAACTGTCTAACCTGTTTTTTATGCTCGCCTCCCCTGCCGAAAACGATAAACAGCATATTGAAGTACTGGCACAGCTTTCCACCAAGCTTATCGACCCAAGCTTTATAGTGCGCCTGCGCCAAGCGCAAAGCGCTGAGCAGGCCTACAAGATAGTCACGGAAGAACAGATAACCCCTAGCGCTGACCAAGAGGTTGCGCTCGACCAAACACCGATTGAGACCGCTACTCGTTGGCAGCAAAAAGTGCAAGTGACCAAATCTCACTTGCTCTACGGCACATCACATATGCTACCGTTTATTGTTGCCGGGGGAGTATTGCTTTCTTTGTCCATCATGCTATCTGGCCACATCGGCCAACCTGAACAAGGCTTCTTGGCCGATGTCGCCCGTATGGGGATCGCAGGGCTTACTCTGTTTACCACGGTACTTGCAGGTTACATTGCCTACTCTATCGCTGATAAGCCAGGACTGGCACCAGGCATGATTGGTGGCTGGATAGGCGTGAATGATTACAACACTGGTTTTATCGGTGCGATTATCATCGGGTTTATTGCAGGGCTTACTGTCCATGGACTGAAACAGATCCAACTGCCGACCCATTTAAAATCCGTAGGCTCAATCTTTCTCTATCCACTGGTTGGCACCTTCATCACCTGTGGTGCCGTCATGTGGCTGATTGGCGGTCCTATCGCCTTGGTTATGTCTGGTTTAGATGGATGGCTGTCAGAAATTGCAGGGACAGGGAAAGTCTTCTTAGGCACAGTGTTAGGGGCGATGACCGCCTTTGATATGGGGGGGCCAATTAACAAGGTCGCCACCTTGTTTGCACAAACTCAGGTCAACACACAACCTTGGCTGATGGGTGGTGTCGCTATTGCGATTTGTACTCCACCTTTAGGCATGGCGCTCGCCACGTGGATTGCACCCAATAAATTTAAGCGCGATGAGCGACAGGCTGGCAAGGCCGCTGGCATCATGGGCATGATTGGTATTAGCGAAGGTGCAATCCCTTTTGCTATTTCAGACCCTGCTCGAGTCTTACCGGCCATCGTTGCAGGTGGCATCGTCGGTAATGTGATTGGATTTGCTTTTCAAGTCATCAACCATGCCCCTTGGGGTGGGCTGATTGTGTTGCCAGTGGTTGATGGCAAGTTTGGCTATTTGCTCGGTATCGCCATCGGCGCATTCACCACAGCCGCTATCGTAGTTTCACTCAAAAAGACGGTAGCTAATGAAGATTCTGAGCCGAGATATTACACCGCAAATCGCCTAACCAAAGAAGGACAGGCCCAGGTGCTTGCCGTGACCGCATGCCCATCTGGCGTCGCCCATACCTTCCTAGCGGCAAAGTCTTTAGAAAACGCCGCTCTTGAGCTTGGCATCCCGATCAAAATCGAAACCCAAGGAGCCAATGGCATCGAGAACCGGATCACCGATAAGGATATCCGAAATGCTCACTTGGTTATCTTCGCCCACGATGTTGCCATCAAACAACCTGAACGATTTGCCAACTTAACCGTTGTTGACGTCACGACCAAAGAAGCATTGATCAACCCAGGCAACCTACTCACTAGTTTCCGTAAATCCTGAAAGCGTAGTCTCCCCCGGCTATGAAGGGTAGCTCCATCGGTTGATGGGGCTTTTTTTTATCGGTAATCGGTAATCGGTAATCGGTACTCGGTACTCGGTACTCGGTACTCGGTACTCGGTACTCGGTACTCGGTACTCGGTACTCGGTACGAGATTTTGTAGGGGCAAGCAAGGAGTGCAAGAGAATAGTTCAGTTATCTTGAGCTTTGTTTAACCTTCGGACGAGAAGCTGATATCACCGTTTCTCTTCGGGCACGCCCATCACCCACGATGAGCTTCTTGGTTTGGGCTTAGGAAAAGTTAATTAAAGTCGGAGATTCAGGTTTATGCGAGATATAGTTTGAGTTTTGACCTGTTCAAAACAGACATGCTCGTCCGTTTTTGCCAGTGGATATGGTAGGAGAACTAATTGGCTAACGCATAAAAAAAAGGGGGGCATCCCTCTATGCCCCCAAAAAAGTGTAGCTGCTAAACAATGGACAAAAATGGCTTACTTCATCACTCGCTTCTTAGCGCGATTCCAGCGAGCGTCTAGCTTAGCTAGTGCTTTTTCGAAATCTTTTGATGTGATGATGTCTTGAATGTAACCACCTGAGTAGAAATCAATCTTCGAACGGTTGGTGACTTCAATGAAGGTTGAAGAGCTTACTGGTGTTTGGATCACAGTTGGCTCGTAGCTCATGAACTCGTTAAGCTGAGGCAGCGATGGTTGCTTGGATTTCAGTGTTGGGATGAAACCTGCAACTTCGTCGAAATCAGAGCCTTCAATTAGGTATTTCAGGTAAGCTTTGGCTGTTTCTTTGTTGTCTGAGTGCTTACTAACTGCATAGCCCCAGTCATGGTTCATCTGAGCTTTTAGCTGGCCAGAGTCGTCCGAAGGAATTGGCATGAAACCAATGTTATCTGGCGCTGCGCCACGTTCGATAACTTGTGGGATCACCCAGTTGCCTAGGTAGTACATGCCCGCTTTACCGCTAGCAATCGATGCTTTTGAATCTTCCCAAGAGTTAGTGATCAAGTCTTTCTCTGTGTAACCGTTGTCGATAAGACGCTTGAGCACATTCAATGACTGGTTGTATGCCGTATCACCCGAGAATGGTTTATCTTGAGTAAGCATCTTCTCGTAAACACCGTCGTTGCCTTCAACCACTAGCGGGAACTTATCCCACTGTTGCAGTGGCCACTGGGCACCAAAGTTTACATATACTGGGATCTGACCCTGCGCTTTAATTTTATCTGCTGCTTCAAAGAAACCCGATAGCGTTTGGATTGGCACCTCAACACCTGCATTTTTCAATACGTCTTTGTTGTAGACCAAACCTTCTACCGAGTTACCCATGGAAACACCGTAAGATTTGCCGTCGTTTTCCCACGCATCGAAGAAGTACACTTCTTCATCTGAGTATATGTCGTTCAACGGCTCGTAGAAATTGGAGTATTGCTCAGAAGGTACCGAAGGCAAGATAAGCACTAGGTCACCGTAATCGCCAGTATTCATACGTGGACGCAAGCCACCTTGGTAATCGGCAAAAGCGACAACTTTTACGCTATCCACATTAGGGTATAGTTTTTTGAACTCTTGCTCGTAGCGGTCATAAACACCCGCTTCTACTAAGTCAGTTCGGTTGGTGTAAAAGGTGATATCCCCTTTTACTAGATCTTTATTAATGCCATCGGTGACACCAGCTTGCGCCATCGTGCTCAGTCCCAGTAATACAGAGCCAGCAAGCAAGGCTTTCGATAGTGTAGGTACAAACGTTTTCATTATGATTCTCCGTTATCATCCCTTATAAACAAAGGCGTGTTGTCTGTTTCATCGTCAAAAATAATAACGTTACGTTTTTAGACTTTCCATGCCTATCATTCAACTCCGTGATAGCAGTCACTATGGTTTTTAATCAAAAATTTCATAAATTCAAGATAAAACGCTTTATTACAATAACTTAACCAACAAACAACACCTAAAATAGATTCTTGTACGACAATAGATCGTGATCACGAAATCACTATATTAGAGAGCTAAAACACACAATCGAAACGTTACCATTACAAACAAAAGCACATTTGGACACAATATAGGCGTGTTATATGAACAGATACTAAGGATGTAACGATGAAACCAGCCTACCTAGCGATGCCAATCATGTTGGGGCTCGCCGGATGCAATAGCACCACGACTATGAATCAAGAGGTCACATCGCTCGCTCTTGACCCAATGGATAGCTTTGTTGTGCAGCAAGAAGACCAGCTCCTGTTAAACAATCAACCTTTCCGTTTTGCTGGCACCAACAACTATTACATGCACTATAAAAGCAACGATATGATCACTGCAGTGCTTGATGATGCTCAGGAGATGGGGCTTAACTCGATCCGTGTTTGGGGTTTCATGGAGGGCATCAGCCACAATCACACCATGCAACCTGAAGCGGGCGATTATACGCCACCAGCTGGGGTAAAAAGTGCGCTTGAACGTCTTGATTTCACTATTGCAGAAGCAAAGAAACGTGGCATCCGCGTCGTCGTGGCACTAACCAATAACTGGGGTGATTTTGGTGGTATGCCTCAATACGTCGAATGGTTTGGTGGCAGCCACCATGATGACTTCTACCGCAACCCAGAGATCAAGCAAAGCTACAAAGATTACGTTAAACACATCATCGGCCATACCAACCGCTATACAGGTGTCCCTAACTCAGAAGAGCCTGCGATCATGACTTGGGAACTGGGTAACGAGCCAAGAGCCCAGTCGGATAAATCTGGTGAACTATTGTACCAGTGGACCAAAGAGATGAGTGATTACGTGCGTAGCCTTGCGCCGAATCAACTCATAGCGTTAGGTTCCGAAGGCTTTTTCACCCGCCCTGGTCACGAGGATTGGGCATACAATGGAAACGAAGGAGTGGACTGGGAGCGCATCCTTACCCTACCGAACATCAGTTACGGCACCTTCCACCTTTACCCAGAGCACTGGGGCAAGCACGATGCGGAACAATGGGGTACGCAGTGGATCATTGAGCACGCTCAGGCAGCCAAAGCGGCCAATAAGCCGGCTGTGCTAGAGGAATACGGCATCGGCAAAAATGAGCCACAAAATCGTGATTTCATCTACCGTAAATGGACACAAACAGCCTATGAACAGGGCCTTGCGGGCAGCATGTTCTGGATCTTAACCAGCTATGAGCCAGATCAAAAAGAGAACCTATACCCAGATTACGATGGCTTTCGTGTGCTGAATGACGGCGGTCGTACCACTCAGATCTTGCTTAATCACTCGAAACAAATGCGTGGCTTCGAATACCAAGATAACGACTCAGTATTTTTGACCTACCCGGTCGACCAACTCACCGTTTCGGAGCCTAACTTCACCGTGAAAAGCTATCCAATGGCCAGTGAAGGTAACCAAGTGAAATCGGTCACGTTACGCCTGCCTGATAGCGACCAAAGCTTTGAAATGCTCGATAGCGATGGCGACGGCTACTACGAGCTCGACCTAAGCGCAGAAACCACTGGCTATGGTGAACGTCGCTTAGTCACAGTGGCCACCTTTGAACAAGGTGCACGTCAAACCGATAAAATCACCATCAAGGTAGATCGCCCAATCAAGG
Organism: Vibrio sp. SCSIO 43136; assembly: GCF_023716565.1. Classification (NCBI taxonomy): domain Bacteria; kingdom Pseudomonadati; phylum Pseudomonadota; class Gammaproteobacteria; order Vibrionales; family Vibrionaceae; genus Vibrio; species Vibrio sp. SCSIO 43136. The sequence continues at coordinate 1,693,283 of NZ_CP071849.1, forward strand.
GCTATGAAGTAGGCACTGCGTACGATTTTGCTGACGGCAAATTAAGCGGCTGGGAAAGCGAAGGTACATGGCAAGCAAAATGGCAAAACCCTTCTTTGGAAGTATCTGATGAACTGGGTAGCCCAATGCTAAAACTCAATATTGAGTGGTCAGGCAAAAATGATTGGGAAGAGCTCAAGTTGCGTAACATGTCTATCCCGAAATTTGGTCAACACACCAAGCTCAAATACGTCCTTTATGTCCCAGTGAATGAAGGGGACAAAGGTGGTGTTCGCCCTTATGCCGCTCTTGGCGATGGCTGGGTGAAGATAGGTACAGATACCCACCGTACGACTGTCGACAAGCTTGAAAAGGTGACTCTAGGCGGCAAGCAATACTACAAGCAGCCAGTTGAAATTGACCTAGGTGATGTATCTACCAAGCTACCCGATCTATTCCTATGTATCGTTGGCGATAAGTTCCCGCTGACAGGTTCGGTCTTTATCGACAACATCGAACTACTAAAACCTGTTTACTAGTCCCCTTCACCCCAAGCAGCTCTGTGGGCTTGGGGTGCTTATCACAAGGCAATAACATGACCACCACTGCAAACACACTGGGTTTATCTCAATGGTCTTTTCACCGCTCTATTCTTGGTCAAGTGCGAGACAACTATGAACAGTACTTATCCCTACTTCACTCAAGTAATCCCGATCAAGTGCTGCAAGGGGATCTCAACTGCTTTGAGTTTTTGGATCTGGCCTATCTACTCGATGTGAACCACGTTGATCCTGTCAATATCCTGTTTTTTTCCAAGGTCAATGACCGGAATTGGCTCAATCAATGGAAGCAATACGCACAAAACTTAAACATCCGCTTTGAGTGCTTAATGTGTGACGAGTTAGGTAACCTTGGCGATGCAAACCCAGCTGCCCGCTTGCACGCCATTGCGATGCATAAACCATGGATAGACGCCGCTGCCACCCTTGGGTGCTCAATGGTTCGAGTGAACACCTACGGCAGTGGTAGCTACCTGCAACAACTGTACGCCAACCGTGATAGTTTGCGCGAATTAGCCATCTATGCAAAAACTCTTCAAGTGAAACTGGTAATAGAAAACCATGGTCACCCATCGAGCAATGCGGCATGGCTTGCAATGTTGATTGAAGCCGTCGATATGGACAATGTTGGGGTTTACTTAGACCTGGACAACTTCTTCATGGGAGGGTGGCACCATACCCCTCAGCGCCGCTACGACCGAATTCAAGGTATTGAAGATCTCGCCCCCTATACGTTTGCAGTCAGCGCTAAATCCTATGATTTTGACCAACATGGGCAAGAAACCAGCGTCGATTACGCCGCTTGTATTCAGACGCTGAACAAACATCAGTTTAAGGGTATCTACGCTGCTGAATTTGAAGGTGACAACTTGTCTGAAATGGAAGGTACTCAAGCGACACTGGCGCTACTAAGCCAATTGATATAGTGAACAAGCTGAAATAGTAAAAAAGCCATCACGATTGATGGCTTTAGTTTATGTGACTGCTAGGGGTTTTACACTCGGCAAGAAGCTCGATACAGAACGCAGTCAGAGCTTGCGTTAAACACACAGAACTCTCCTGGGCGCTGATAAAATGCGCTGCCAGCACCAGAATAGTGGCGTTGGTTACCAAGCTTCACTTCACCGCTCAATACAAACCAAATACATGGGCTCTGGCTTTCTGGTGTGTTTAGTCGACCACCAGCGTCTAATCTGTACTCTCTGAGCTCGAAATCATCTTCCGGCACTAGATAATCAATACCACCATCTTCGGTTGGACGACCAGTTAAGCATATTGGTGTGATTGGCTCAAAAGTGGTGATGTTCAGCAGTTCGTTGATGTCGATATGTTTAGGCGTGAGTCCGCCGCGCACCACATTATCAGAATTTGCCATCAGCTCGATATTTTGCCCCTCCAGGTAAGCATGAGGCACGCCAGCACCTTGATAAACCACTCCTCCCTTAGGCACATACATCAAATTCATGATGAAGATCATTACGAGTCCAGCATCTAACGGCATGCCATCACGACCAGCGCGTTTGGCGGCTCGCATGAACCAAAAACAAGGATCAGACTTAGACAGCTCACTTTGATCATAAGCCTGAGCATATCGCTCAATAACAGGCTCTATTAACTCTATTAGGTTTGGAGTTGGTAACTGGAATATGGTGGCGACAAATTTTTCCAGTCCCTGTTGATTCAATAACTGAGCCAAACGTTCGAATTCAGGGTATTTATTCAACTCAGTCACAGATCCCGTAACGTTACGAAAGCCATGCAAGAGATAAAAATCGGACAGTGCTAACATCAGCTCCGGTTTATGGTTATCGTCTTTGTAGCTGCGCTTTTCCATCGGAATGGCTTGGCGCTGCTCGAACGCATACCCTTGCTTGGCTTGCTCTAAAGTTGGGTGAACCTGGATCGACAACTGCTCTTTAACGTCTAGCACTTTTAGCAGGTAAGGTAACCTTGCGCCAAAGCGCTCCACAGAGCGCTCCCCCAACCTCACATCGGGGGCTGCTGTTATCCATTCCGCCAAGGAAGAGCCATCCACCAAGGTTGCCGAACCTGAAGGGTGATCGCCAAGCCAAAGTTCCGCCACCGGCTGAGTGGCATTGTCATCCGTCAACATCATTGGTAGGAAGTGTTTACCTCCCCACGGATAGTTTTTCAACGTGCCTTTAATTTCAATCATCTGTATATCTCCTGACTCATACAGGTAGGCATACTCGGCCTACTCTCGTTATCTTTTGAAATAGCAACACCACTAGGTGGTGAATTTGGTCAACGCCTTTTGCTGGCCTTCTACCAGTTGATTGAGCGTTTGGCTTCTGGCCGTGACCTGATTTAATGCCTCGGTAGCAAGGTGCATTCGTTCTACCGAAGAGTTAACTGAGGTGGCAATATGAGTACATGACTGATGTTGCTCCGACGCCGATTGGCTGATCACCTCAGATTCATGGGTAAGGTGATTCATATTTTCCTCAATCTGACCAATGGCTGATTTAGCATTCTGAATTTGTTGGGAATTTTCAGACATTTTGTCGGCACAAAGCGCCATTTCACTCACCGCTTCTTGACTCGCAGATTGAAGATTATCGATAAGGTTTTGGATGCGATGAGTTGCGGAGGTGGTGCGTTTGGCGAGCTCTGCGACTTCTTCAGAAACCACGGCAAAACCTCGACCCTGCTCTCCCGCTCGCGCCGCTTCAATCGCAGCATTCAGGGCAAGCAAGTTGGTCTGGTTCGCAATATCTTCGATGACACTGATAATTTGACTGATGTCTTGAGAGCGATGTTCAACCGTCTTAATGGTGGCAACGCTCTGCTCTATCATGCCGCTGAGTGCATCATTGCCAGAAACATTGCGATCAACGACTTCAATACTGCTTTGCACCAATGAACGGACTTGCTCTGTGTGGCCTTGGCTTTGTCTTATCGAACGCTCGGTTTCATCACTTATCTGTTCGAGCTCCTCAACTGCCGTGGAAATTTCATCCATTGCCGCCACTTGCTTATCACCAAGTAAATTCACTTCAGCCACCGCCTGATCGTTCTCAACCGTCTGGGCAATGATGCTGAGATTGTTCGTTTTTACCTGTTCAATCAGAAGGCAATTGGCTTCGATTACTTGTTCGAGTTGACGACTAAGCTGGTTAAACTCGTAGCTCCATCCTTTGGTTTGAATACTCTGGGTGTAATCGCCCTCAACCAGATTTTGGAATACTTGAGTGAGGTAGCGTATTGGCCTTTTTATTTGTGACGTTAAATACCAAGCAACAAAACCTAGTAATAAAATGCCACCGATGAGCACCGTCAGCTGCGTCTTTTGAATGGTGTGGAATACCGTTGATAGATCGTTCTCGACCTTATGATTATTGCGTTCAACGATATGGATCAATTGCTGGTTAAGCGCATCTAGGCTGACTTCGTACTGATTAAAGTCTTGTGTCGCTTGCTCAAGTTCAAGTTGCGTCGCTAACAGTTCGATACGGAGCACTGCAACCGAGTGTTCTCCAAACAAATAGTCGAGTAGCAACGTACGATTATCTTTGTAGTCTCGGTCACTTTGCAGAGGTACAAGCTCATCGAGTAGAAACTGCTCTTCATCAACAATGCCTTGTTCAAGGTTTCTGAGCACCACTCCGCTTTTGTTAGCTTCATCTAGATCGGTGGCGAACATCACTCGGCTAACCAAAGAGGCCGCTGCGTTACGCATTTCAAAGTAGCTTTCGACATCTTTGCGCAAAAACTCGTCGTCTCCGACAAGGTTAAGCGCCTTCTTGATGGCAATATCTGAAGCAACAATGCGGTTATTCATCTCTTGCCAGTCGTGTTGAGTTTGGCGCACGAGTTCGACTTTCTGTCGCTGTAAAGCGATGATATTTTCTAGCAGTTGGTGTAGCTCAAAGGTGTGTTTATTATCGATACTCTCGCGCTCAATTGGCGTTAGGTGACTGAGCATATCGGTGAAGCTGGTGTTGAGTTGGTGATTTCTGGCAAACACCTCATCACCCAAGGCGTTAATTTTGGAAGCCTCTTGAGTCGCTAGGACTTCGAGTAAAGATGACTTTAAGGCTTGCGCTTGATTTCGAAGCGTCATCGCACTTTGATCGAGAATTTGGGAGTGTTTAATCACTCGTCCCAGTTCAGTTTTGGCAAGGTTAGAACGCTCAATAGTGAGATAGGTTGTGCCTGCGAACACCACTAGGATTGTTGCAAACACCAGCTTAATTTGGGAAACGATTTTCATATTCCCTCCTCTACTTCTGTGGAGAGAAAGGCGAGAGCACTATTGCCCCCGCCATTTCTAACAGCAGTGACTAATAGGCTTAGAACCAAACTTCTGCTTGAACACCAAAGTTCCAAGTATCTGTTTGGCCATCGCGGGCATAACCTTGACCTTGCAGTTTACCTGCAACGCCATCTTCCCACTGAGCATACGTTGCAAACGCACGAATTTGTGGACGAGCCCAGAAGCCAGATTCCAGCATGAGTGTTGGTGCGATAGTCGCTTTAACTAGGCCACCATTTGCACCACCATCTTTCTTCTCGTTGACGTTTTCGTAACCCACTTCGTATTGCATCGCGAAGTTTTTGGTGATTTGGTTGTGTGGACGAACACCCACTGCGTAGACGTCTCGGTCATAACCAACCGTCGATGAGTTAGACCAGTCACTCCAAGGAGCGTAGTCTGAATCTTTTTGGTAGAAAGCAAACGTAGATACTTCCCAGCTCTCATTCAGGTTAGCTAAGCCATCAAACACAACACGAGTAGATTTGGTGTCTGATGAGTTGGCAAAGCCCCAACCGTTTTTGCCAAGTGAATCACCCGCAGCAAGGCCTTGGCCGTACTGAACCACAAAGCGTGAGTAACCACCGGTTAGATTGTAGAAACCATCAAAGTTGTAAACACCCGTTAGACCAACACCACTTTCTGCTGCACCTTTGTGCCAAGCGTGTTCTTTCATGGTGTGCGCTGTAACTTGTAGGTCAAGACCTGTACCGCCGATCTTCTTAAGCCACATGTTTAATGAATAATCTTCTGAGTACCCTTGCAGTGTACCGTCTGCTGGTGTTTCACCATTACGGTCACTTGGCATAAAGGCGTATACGCCGATATCCATTTTGGCAAAACCAACATCAATCTTGTCGATACCACCGCCAGTACCGTTTGACTGCATGTACTCCCAGTCATACTGGTGGTTTGAGTTATTTGAAGAACTGTAACGCTTACCCGCCCAGAACACGGATTCTGGTGCGAAATCAAAACCACCCATCTCTACGTAGCCTTCACGGTATTGGATCTCGTGGCCATCCGTATCGGTACAGTTCCAATCAGCACTACATTGCGTTTCATGAGTTAAGTTGGCGCGTACTTTTGCCCACGTTCCTTCATCTGTGGTCATTTTCAACGTTGGTAAAAGTTCGATTTTGGTATTTTGCTCGTTACCTAAACGAAATTTACCGTAACCAATCAAGCCAAGTGACTTGGCGCGAGTGCCGTCTGCATTCACCAACAGCCCTGATTTCAGGTAACCATGAAGCTCTGCTGAGGTTTCCAGTGCGTGCAGTGGCGCTGATGCAGCGATTAGAGCAATGGTGATGCTAAGAGTTTTAAGTTTCATCTTTCTGCCTTTTCGTATCGTTAAAGTTAGACTCATATGTTGTTAGTATGACGCCACAAGCCTATACAGCCTTCCTTGGCGACTTCGAAATCAATATATCAAACGAAAAAATGATAACGTTACGATTTTGATCACTATTAAACCTTTTGATGGTTTATTTTTATCCTAACTTTGAGCTATTCGATTTATTGGATTATTTACAATTTCAAAATAATTATTGAGGTCACATTTGGCGACAAAAGTCTTAATGCGATCACATATTTGGTGTTTTAGGGGCACTTTTTCATGCCCCTCGCTTTACTTATAGAAATGCTTTATTTGCTTGAATAAGCGCAATACGTTGTTCAACACACTTAGCCGAGGTCAGCGGGTCTTCAGGTGTGTTGGTAACATAATCGACCAGTTGAGCCACACTAGATTTCAGCACATGACAACGAGTGTCTGATGAAGCGTAATAAATCAAGACCTCACCATCTTCTTTAGCAATCAAACCGTTAGAGAAAACAACATTCGATACATCGCCAACACGCTCTTCACCCTCTGGTGCTAAGAAGTAACCACTCGGACGGTGAGTCACTTTGGTTGGATCTTCAAGAGACGTCATGAAAGAGTACAGAACGTAACGCAAACCCGCAGCGGTCATACGCACGCCATGGGCGATATGTAACCAGCCTTGATCCGTTTTGATCGGTGCTGGACCTTGACCATTTTTCGACTCTTTAATGGTGTGGTATGTCTTAGGGTCAATCACAAGCTCTACATCGACTACGGGGTTTTCCATACTGTCGGTATACCCCATGCCGATGCCACCACCTTTACCTGCCTCGATAAAACTATCTTGTGGACGAGTATAAAGTGCGTATTTACCGTCGATAAACTCAGGGTGCAACACGACGTTACGCTGCTGAGCTGAGCGAGTTTTCAGATCAGGCAGACGCTGCCAAGTTTTGAGATCGGTAGTTCTCACGATGCCACACTGTGCAACGGCCGCAGACTCATCACCCGCAGGGGCATTCGGATCTTTACGCTCTGTGCAGAACAGGCCATAAATGTATCCATCTTCATGCTTAACAAGGCGCATGTCGTAAACATTGGTGTCTGGCTCATCGGTTTCAGGGATCACACATGGCTCATCCCAAAACTGGAAGTTGTCGATACCGTTATCAGATTCAGCGACCGCAAAAAATGACTTACGGTCATGACCTTCTACACGAGCAACGAGATAAAACTTCCCATCAAGCTCTATCGCTCCAGGGTTCAATACCGCATTGATACCAAGGCGCTCCATTAAAAATGGGTTGGTTTCTGGATTGAAGTCATAACGCCAATGCAGTGGTGCGTGTTGCGCTGTAAGCACGGGTTTTTGGTAACGGCAAAAAATGCCATTGCCCGGAAGCACTGGGGCATTTTGATACTGAGTTTGGCTAGCAAACTCTTCTTGTAGCGCTGTTAGGCGATATTCAAAAATAGACATTTGGTGTTCCTTGTCTTACCCCATTAAGCTGATAGTCTCACCCATCAGCCCAATGGTAACGTTACGAATTGTAACTATTAAAATACTTCAGAGTTCGCTTTTAGCTCTGCCATGATGGCGTCAATCGTCGTGTAAGCGACTGCTGAGTATGTATCTGCTGCGCCATAGTAGACGGCGATTCGACCAGTATCTGCATCCGCTAGTGCTGCACAAGGGAAGGCGACATTTGGTACAAAGCCAACGGTTTCGTACTCTTTTTCTGGTGTCAGTAGGTAATCACGGGTGCGGTAAAGCACTTTCCACGGCTCATCAATATCAAGTAAAGCAGCACCAATACTGTAGACAAAGCCGTTGCATGTGCCAGATACACCATGATAAATCATTAACCAACCTTCGCTGGTTTCGATTGGAATTGGGCCAGCACCAATTTTAGTACCTTGCCACCAACCGTTACCACCTTTACCCATTACGTGACGGTGCTTACCCCAGTACTCCATGTCATTAGAGTGGCTTAGGAAGATGTCGCCAAATGGTGTGTGTCCCGAATCCGATGGACGGTTAAGCATCACAAATTGATCGTTGATCTTACGTGGGAACAGTACACCGTTACGGTTAAATGGCACGCAAGCGTTCTCTAGACGAGTAAAGGTTTTAAAGTCTTTTGTCATGCCGCAACCGAGTGTTGCACCGTGATCGTCAGTACACCAAGTGATGTAGTAAGTATCTTCGATTTTTACTACACGAGGGTCATAAGCGTACGTTGGCTGGAAATCATTACCGTCTTGGTCTTTCCACTCAATTGGCGTTGGTGTGAATTCCCAGTTCAGCGCATCTTGTGATGTACCAACGTGTAGGTGTGGGCGACCATTTTTGTAGTCACAACGGAACACGCCGATGAAGTTACCTTCGAAAGGCACTACCGCTGAGTTGTAGACACGCGCAGCGGCTGGGAATGGGTTCCATCCGATAATAGGGTTCGCATCATGGCGCCACATCACCCCTTCTTCAGTTTGCGGACGGTCCTGCCACGGCATGTTAGGGATAGATTCACCGATAATTCTTACAGACATTTTTCACTCCAATTGATTAATGCTGAGTGTCGATTACTCAGACAAATTTTTACCTGTCACAACCGCTTTGGTTGCGACGAATTCTTATTAAGCTTGTTCCAATAGCGCCAAGATTTGCGAGGTCTTCTCCTCGACCAAACCGGCATCGCCCTTGGCTTCAACGTTTAGGCGTACAACAGGCTCAGTGTTTGACGAACGCAAGTTGAATCGCCAGTTTTCAAACTCCATGCTGATACCGTCTGTTACATCCGTAACAATGGCGGTTTCGATAAAAGCTTCCCACACTCGACTAACGGCCGCTGTCGCATCGGCTACACTGCGATTGATCTCCCCAGAGATCGGATAATTAGATTGCGCGCTTTTCACAAATTGCGACAGGCTCAAACCGCTGTCAGACACCAACTCTGCAATCAACAGCCAAGGCAGCATCCCAGAATCGCAGTAAGCGAAATCTCGGAAGTAGTGGTGTGCACTCATCTCACCACCGTAGACGGCATCTTCCAAACGCATGCGTTCTTTGATAAATGCATGACCTGTTTTCGATTGAATCGCTGTACCACCTGCTTGCTCGACCAACTCAATCGTGTTCCAGGTAAGGCGTGGGTCATGGATGATTTTGGCGTTTGGCTGTTTGTTCAAAAACGCTTTAGCTAGCATGCCTACGATGTAATAGCCCTCGATGAACTCACCGTTTTCATCAAACAAGAAACAGCGGTCTACATCTCCATCCCAGGCGACGCCGAAATCGGCGTTATGCTCGATAACCGCATCAATGGTTGATTGACGGTTATCCACCAATAGCGGGTTTGGGATCCCATTAGGGAAGTTGCCGTCAGGCTCGTGGTTTACCTTAATAAACTCGAATGGCAACCTAGCCTCTAGGTTGTCAATCATATGCCCCGCAGCACCATTACCGGCGTTAACCACGATTCTCAATGGACGAAGCTGGTCACGATTAACGTAACCCAACAGATGATCAGTGTACTCTTGAGAAATATCGTAACGTTGCGATTTTTGCTCATATAAAAAGAAATCTCCTGAACAGGTGTACGCTTGTGTGGCCACCAGTGCTTTGATCTCATTAAGGCCGCTGTCACCACTGATTGGTTTCGCTTGCTCGCGTACCAACTTCATCCCGTTATACTCTTTCGGGTTGTGGCTTGCCGTCACCATGATGCCACCATCCAACTCTAAATGGCTGGTGGCAAAATACACTTCTTCAGTACCGACCAAACCTAGATCTAGCACTTGTTCGACACCGCCATCAATCAAGCCAAAGCGCAGATTCTGAGCCAGTTCTTCACTGCTGAGACGAATGTCGTATCCCACTGCGACTTTCTTTGGCTTCAGTAATTGAGCGTATGCTCGACCGATTGAATAGGCGATTTTCGGATTCAGTTCATCCGGCAATCGCCCTCGAATATCGTATGCCTTAAACGCATCTACGCAGTTTTCCATAACTCTCCCCTCAAAATCGTAACGTTACCATTTTTGATGTTTTGCCCGCTAAATTCAAGAACGACGAATGGATTTAACCCATAAGTGTGACCAACCGCGAGTTTTTATCACCATGAAAAAGCCCCACCTTGTTTCGGTGGGGCTGTGAAGAATTGAATTAGTAGTTTTAAGGCTTGGCTATCGTGGGTATAGGGTCGTTTTCTCGACGTATTGGAGCTTGGTTGGATCGCCCCCTTCTACCAACTTAACGATGAATTTAGAAAGCTTTTGACCAACACCATGCATGTCTTGACGTAAGCCTGGGATAGGCGGGGTGAAGAAACTTGGTAAGTCACAAGTCTCCACTGCAATGATATCGACGTCTTTACCTATCTCTTTACCCGCATCCTGGAAACCAGAGATCATGCCACAAGCACTGATTTCTGAGCCGCAAATGATGCCATCGGGTGGGTTATCGCCTTCCATTAACTGTTTAGAGAAATGGCGATAATTATCAACTTCGGTATCGAAAATGATGTCGCTATCTTTGTTGAAATCTACCCCGAACTCCATTGACGCTCGTTTCACACCATAATATTTATGCCAAGCATAAGTGTAGATTTGCGACGAGCTGATCAAGCGAATGTTTTTGCAACCTTTTTCGAACAGATAACTCGCCGCTCGATAACCGATATCGTAGTTATCGATGTCAACATAAGCGTGCTCTACTGACATTTCAGTCTGACCAAAACTCACAAAGGGAATGTTTTGCTCATTAAGGTAAGTGACACGCTCGTCTTGCGTTTCGGTAAGATTGAAGATGATGCCGCCTGCCAAATTGTTTTCAACAGCGTACTTAACGGGTTCTAGAGGGTCTTGATCGGGTTCTAAAGGTAATACGGTGAGGTGGAAGGGGGTGCCTTCTAATCCTGCGGTGAGGCCGCTGATAAGCGCTAGGGTACCGACGTCACCGACGATGTCGCCTGGTTTAGTCACCGGCAAAATCGCACAGACGTTGTAGTTAATCCCGGTACGCAGACCTAGGCCAGACAAATTAGGGCGATAACCTAATTTTTCCGCCGCCGCTTTTACCTTATCCTTGGTCGGTTGTTTTACATCGTCCCCATCTTTGAGCGCACGCGACACTGTCGTGACCGACAGTCCAGTGTACTCAGCAATGGTCTTGAGAGTGGCTTTTGACATATTGTTCTACTAATTCTGGGGTTCTGGGGAAGCTTCCATATCGTTAAGAAATTTTCTCACCTAAACAGAAAGAGCTCAAGTATTAAACCATTTTCTTTTAACTAGTTAAAAGAACAGGCCCTAAGGCCCGTTCACTTTCATTAATCAGTTTAAAAATCAAATGCGATTTTCGGTTGCTGCGCAAAAAAGCGAAACGTTTTGTAAATTCAAATGCAATCCCAGTGATTGACCATTGGTGATACCCACGTTTGCATCTAGCTTGGCACGAAGTGGCTGACCTTTAAGGTCAAACTCAGCGAGTGTTTCGGACCCCGTCATCTCAAATGCATTCACTTTAAGCTCAGCTTGAAAGTCGCTGTTTAACGGTGACTGCGTGACGTGTTCTGGGCGAATACCAAACAATACTTTGCGACCTTGGGTTGGGCTTTCTGCAAACTGGTAATGCGATACCGGAATCCACACATCCTCCACCATTACACCCCACTGGTCGCCCTCTTGGTGCAGTGCCCCTTTAAGCAGATTGATTTGCGGTGAACCGACAAACTTGGCCACAAACACGTTTTGCGGTTGGTTGTAAATCTCGTACGGCGTGCCAATTTGTTGCGGAATGCCTTTGTTAAGCAGAATAATTTTGGTCGCTAACGTCATGGCTTCAATCTGATCGTGCGTCACATACACGATGGTCGAATTCAATGTTTCATGAAGCTTTTTCAGTTCTAGACGCATCTCACCACGAAGTTTCGCATCGAGGTTCGATAATGGCTCATCAAATAGGAACACTTTTGGTTCACGCATCAATGCTCGGCCAATAGCAACACGTTGACGTTGGCCACCTGAAAGTTGCGCTGGAGTACGATCCAGTAAGTGACCAATTTGCAGTAAGTCCGCAACTTCTTGAACGCGCTTAGTAATTTCATGCTCTGGCTTTTTGTTGATCTTCATCCCAAAGCCGATGTTCTCTTCCACCGTCATATGGGGGAAGAGCGCATAAGATTGAAACACCATTGCGATATCTCTATCTTTCGGGTCGGCCAATGTCACGTCTTTATCACCGATTAAGATCTCGCCTGAGGTAACGTCCTCTAGACCTGCGATAAGACGCAGCAAGGTAGATTTGCCACAACCCGACGGACCGAGTAAAACCGTAAACCCACCCGCTTCCATCTCTAGATCGATGTCGTTAAGGATAACCGTCTTACCAAATGATTTATTTAACTGTTTAACTTCTACTGCGTGCATCTTGCTATCCTTAGTGCGTAATTGGTGCTGTGAAAGTGATTTGATCGTCTTGCTCAAGTGGCGCTATTCGCTGATAGACCTCAAGGCAGGCACGCCCATTGTGATATGGACATTTCCAAGGCTCGACTTTGGCTTCACTGGTATAGGGCTGACCTTGACGATTCACCTTCCAGTACCATTCACCAAATCGACCGTCTTTAAGCTCAGTCTGGATGATATTCCAACAGCCTTGGGCTGCGCTGAACTGCTCTGCTTTCAAACTTTTTTGGTAGGCATTAAAGAACCCCACCATTGCTTCGGCTTGCACCCACCAGATTCGGTCTGAATCGAGCAGATGGCCCTCTCTTAATTCATTGAAAATTGCACCGTCTTTTTCCATGCCTTGGTCATAAGTCACTTGCGCCATCTCACTGGTCAGCTCAAAGATTGCGTTAGCTAAGGTTCGGTCTTCTAACTGTCCGGCGGCAGCATCCATTAACCAAGTACCCTCAATGTCATGGCCATAGGAGACATCTCGTGACACACACTTCCAATCACGGCTAAAGAAAAGTCCAAAATGGAGGCTGGAATCGACCACTTTTTCTATCATCAACTCGCATAGCCCTTTGAGCTGCTGCTGCACATGAAGGTCAGGCCAAGCTTGATGCAAGGTCGTGTAAGCTTCCATGATGTGTAAATGGGTGTTCATTGATTTCTCTGCCAATACACCTTCCGCAGTATCACACACAAGGTGATTGGCGATCGGGCTCCATTGGCGATCAAACGCTTCGTGGTATCCACCGTATCCATGATCAAATGCATGTTTTTCAACAAGTTCAAACAGTACTTTGGCATGCTCTAGTGCTGACAGGTGACCTGTGGCGAGAAAGTACTCACTGAATGCGTAGATGGCAAAACCTTGGTTGTAGACATGTTTTTGAGTGTCCGTAACGTTACCATTTTTATCCAGCATCCAATAGACCCCACCAAATTCAGCGTCCAGTGCATAAGCAGTCATAAAGTGATAACAGTGGTCGGCCGCTTGCTTGTACTTCTCGTCACCCAATACTCGATAAGCATTGGAGAATGTCCATAAAATACGTGAATGCAGCAACACCGATTTTGGGTGCTCTTTATCAACATTGCCTTCAAAATCGGCGAAGCAGTAAAAGCCACCTCGATCTTGGTCTTGCAGCTCAGACCAGAAATCAAGTATCTGTTGAGCTTCCAGTTTTAACTGGCTCTTAAATTGATGTAATTCAGACATAAGCATCTCTCTAATTCATTTTTTATCGCTATGCCAGCGAATGTAATTCTTGTTTTTGGTGCCAAAGCAAAGCGATCGCTGCCACCAACATGGGAATAAAACCAACCAATACAGTGACAATAGGAGTCACTAGTGCGACTAATACGCAGCACAATCCAACCAATAGCATGACCGAAACAACGTTGAGCTCTTGCTGGATAAGTACCCAACCGTTAAGCAGATCCGCCTTAACACCATTGGTTTGGTAAATGCTCAGCTGTACCAAGCAGCACAGGGTGAACACGGCAGCGAACAATACGATGGGTAAAATGGATAGCGCCAATATCGACATCATGCCTTCAGCATTCATTACCAGCCACTTCACATACCAAGTTACCGATAAGCTTGGCAGAGCAATACTCCATCCCACCAAGTTGGCTCTCACAAATTGCTGTTTAAACAGCTGCCACGCATCTCGCAGAGTCGCTTTCACTGCACCATTGAGGTAGCGACGAGCCAACAGGCATACCACCACAGTCGCAGGAAAAGCTCCCAATATCCCACCACCGGCAACAGTCATCAGACACCAGATAAGGTTCAACCAAACCAGTCGACTTAACCACTGGCATGCCATAACGAGAGGAGATTGAGATAACATATTGGCCCCTTACCCTTTCACCGCACCGTTAGTCACCCCTGCATATATTTGCTTTTGCAGAGTTAAGAAGATCACAATCGATGGGATCAAAATAATCACGATACCTGCTGAGATAGTGGTCCATTCAGTACCAAACACGGAAGTAAACTTATACAGCGCCGTCGAGACTGTGACCTGAGATGACTCTGGTAAGTACAGTAACGGGAAGTAAAAATCGTTGTAGATAAATATCGTACGTAGAATGATGATGGTGGCGATGGCCGGTTTTAACAGCGGCAAAATGATCTTTCTGTAAATCAGGAAGTAAGACGCCCCTTCCATTTTTGCCGCTTCATCAAGCTCCACGGGAATGCCTTTCATAAATTGGAGGAAGACATAAATCATTACCACGTCAGCACCAATGTAGAGCAGCACCACCGACGCTTTATTGTTAATCAGCCCCAAAGATTTAATCACCTCAAAAGTCGCTACCTGCGTGGTAACGGCTGGGATCACCATTGCAATAACATACGCCAGTAAAACCAGCTTCTTGCCTCGGAACTCAAACCGAGACAATACGTAGGCGACTTGAGTACCAAAGATGATGGTAAAAACCAGTGAAACAAGCAAAATGGTTCCGGTGTTGAAGAAAGCCAGCCCTAGGTCTCCATCGGTGAACACCTTGATATAGTTGCTAAAGTTAGCAAAACTTTCTGGCAGCCCCACTTTGCTGGTGGCGTAATACTCATCCAAGGTTTTGAACGATGCCATTAATACTGAATAAGGGGGCACGAGCACAGCCACTGATGCCAAAAACAAAGTTAGGTACTTAAAAGCCGTCCAAAATACCCATGATGGGTTAGACAGGTTCTTCCTTAAACGTGCTTTCTTAAACTCTTGCTCACATCGTTCGACTCGCTCTGCAATCTTCTGCTCGTCTTGGCTTAGGATCATATTTTGTTCGGTCATTTTAGTTCTCCTCCTTAAACAGCACTTTTTGCAGAATCATAAACAACACCACAATCATCAGTAGCAACACCGCCATCGCCGATGCCAAACCAAAGTCATTGAAGTTAAAGGCGGTTTCTAACGTCGCCATCACGAACGTTTTAGTGCCGTTTGCACCTTTTGTTATGATCATCGGAATTTCGAACACCGACAAAGAACCCACAAACGCTAGCAACACTTGAAGCCCAATCACCAGCTTGATTGACGGTAGCGTGATAAAGCGGAACTGTTGCCACTCGCTCGCACCTTCAATTTTCGCCGCTTCATACTGGTCTTGCGGAATAGACTGCAAAACGCCATAGAACAAAATCAGGTTGAAACCTAGGTAACGCCAGATAGAGGCAGCCACCAGCGCCCAGTTCACGACTTCGCGATCCATAAGCCACGGCTTAATCCAACCTTCGAGACCAATCAAGGTTAAGAAGCTGTCCAATGCACCATCGACTTGATAAAAGATCTGGAACACCATGGAAGCGGCCACAGCATTGAGAACGAAAGGAATGAAAAGCAAGGTCTTAAATAAGTTTCGACCTGCAAGTTTTGAGTTCACAAGAACGGCAAACCACAAAGAAAGAGAGAGCTGAATAATAGCACCAACGAAGTAGTACAAGGTCACCAGCAGAGGGTGTAACTGTTCAGGCTCTTCCCACAGGTAAGTATAGTTATCGAGGCCGATAAACTCTTTGACCGGTGCGTAACCATCCCAGTCAGTCACACTCATATAGAACAGCTGACTCGCTGGATAGTAGGAAAAGGTAAATAACAGCGTAAGAGGGATTGCTAGGAAAGCAAACACTATCATCCTTTGCTGCTGTTTCAACGTCATGTCAAACATAAGGACTCCATTAGGACCCAACTCTCAACCTCAAAATCGAAGCATTAAGTGAGTGAATTTTCTTTATCTGACAAAAATCTTAACGTTACGATTTTGGATAATCAATTCACTCATCACGGTTACCAATATGATTGTGAATCAGATCACCAAAGAGTAGGTAAAATCAGCTATAAGTGTGATCAAGAAGGTCTGTTCTACGCCAACCTTTAACTGAAAACCATCTTAAACGACGCAACATTCGTCAACCGAAACGTTACGAAGAAATGCGTACCAATTGCACGCACTATGAATGGTTTGAGTGGAGAAGTTAATCAACCATAAATCCATAAACAGGGTGCTAATAGCTAGAAACATCGCTTGTTGAAGATCTACCCTCTTCCCACACGGATCATGATCATCATCACAAATAGACAACCCAAGAATGCCATTCGCTTAATTGCTGTTCTGGCTGCATTGAAGGGACACTCTCTTAGCTATATTGTATGACTATTAACTTGTTTTACCTCACCAGATATTGAGGGGATACGTAAATGCTAGAGTCGTTCAATCTTGAGGGCAAAGTCGCCATCGTGACAGGCTGCAACACAGGTTTAGGGCAATCAATGGCGATAGGGCTTGCACAAGCGGGCTGCAAGGTTGTTGGTGTGAACCGTAGTGAGCCAAAAGAAACCGCAGAAAAAATGACACAAGCGGGCCACGATTTTCTCGATGTAAGGGCTGACCTACTAAACCAACAGGAGATCCCTGCCATTTTGGAAGCAACTCTGGCTGAATTTGGTCGTGTAGACATTTTGGTTAACAATGCAGGAATCATTCGTCGCCAAGATGCTATCGATTTCACCGAGCAAGATTGGGATGACGTCATGAACATCAATTCCAAAACCGTTTTCTTTTTGTCTCAGGCAGTTGCTAAGCAGTTTATTGCCCAAGAAAGTGGCGGGAAAATCATTAATATTGCCTCAATGCTCTCTTATCAAGGCGGTATCCGTGTTCCTTCATACACTGCATCTAAGAGCGCCATCATGGGGGTAACACGAGCCATGGCTAACGAATGGGCAAGCCACAATATCAACGTCAATGCCATTGCGCCAGGCTACATGGCCACTAATAACACTCAAGCATTGCGTGACGATGCCGAGCGTAACCAAGCAATTTTGGATCGCATTCCTGCAAATCGATGGGGTAAACCCGAAGACATCGTAGGCCCTTGTATTTTCCTTGCCTCTTCAGCTTCAGACTATGTGAACGGCTACACCATTGCCGTTGACGGCGGGTGGTTGGCACGCTAACCCGCAATAAATACTTTGAGTGTTCGCCGGTAATTGCCTCATAAATTGAGATGCTTAATAAATCTACTGGTGCTCATCTACCGCATTAAATCTTGATAAAGCAGCTTCGCTGCAGGAGATAACTATGAAAATCGCTCTCATGATGGAAAACAGCCAAGCAGGTAAAAATGCCATGGTTGCCAATGAACTAGAAAACGTGGCAACGCCGCTGGGCCATCAAGTGTTCAACCTTGGGATGACTGACGAGAATGATCATCACCTGACCTATATTCACCTAGGCATCATGGCGAGCATCTTAATCAACGCTAAAGCCGTCGATTTTGTAGTGACAGGTTGTGGCACAGGGCAAGGCGCATTGATGTCCTTAAACCTTCACCCCGGTGTCGTTTGTGGCTATTGTTTGGAGCCATCAGATGCGTTCCTTTTCAACCAAATCAACAATGGCAATGCACTTGCGTTAGCATTTGCAAAAGGCTTTGGATGGGCAGGTGAGCTCAACGTTCGTTACATCTTCGAAAAAGCATTTACTGGTGAGCGTGGCCAAGGCTATCCACTTGAGCGCGCTGAGCCTCAACAACGAAATGCGGCCATCCTAAGCCAAGTGAAAACAGCCGTCGCCAAAGACAGTGTTGTTGATTCACTGCGTGCCATCGACCAAGAGCTAGTTAAAACAGCGGTAGGCAGTGCCAGATTCCAACAATGCTTTTTCGATCACTGCCAAGACAAAGAGATTGAAGCGTATGTTCGCTCGCTTTTAGATTAAACTCTACTTGTGTTCAGTGATGATACATATCGTTTCATCACTGAACCTACTCCATTCAAATCACCTCTCGCTTCTCCTCATCTCAGTCACTTATCTAGTTGATTTAAAGAAAAATAACTAATTTTACTTAACTTTAACTTAATCACACATTGTATAGGGTTACTTGGGTTACCTTTGCCCAGAAAATAATCGTTAGTTAGCTAACACAATAAAAAATAAAAGGTTTTTGTTAAAAATGAATGTGATTAAAACAAGCAAACAGCTCCTACCAATCGCTCTTCTTAGTGCTCTAACAGGCTGTGGTGGCGGAGGGGGAGAGAGCGACTCCGCAGTTCCACTTAGTGAGAGAAGTGCTGCGGTTGCTGCAAATAGTTTAGAGACCTTAGAACTACCAATGGCAATGAGCAATTTGGCAACAAGCTTATTACACCAATTGGACCTTCAGCCAGGTACAATATCAGGCACATGCTTACTACAATACAATGGAAGATATGGTACGTACTCCGCTGAATTTTCTGGCTCCGAACTCTCTATTACCATAGATAACTGTACCAATCACCCCTACGAAGAAATGGTAACTGGCAGAGTAAAGCTCACTTTCAGCAAGCTATCGCAACAAGGGCAATACCTAGAGTTTGATTCCAAGATTGAGGCAGAGTTAGTTCAAGACAATGCGGTGAGTGGTCTGTATAACATCGATTACGTTGCGCAAGTCTCACAAGCGATAGAAGCAAATCACCAAGTAAAGACATCAATGACCCTTGGTGAGGAAGAAACCATCTATGTTGATCATATACCTATCCATTTTGTTAATGGCAGCATAGAGCGCCATCTAGATTATATGACTGGGCATTACTCAGCCACAGCATACGCCAACATCACAGCACCTGATCTGTTCGAAGGCACCCTTTCATTACGCACATCTTCACCGTTGGAAGGTAAGATCATGAGCTACCCGAGCAGTGGTAAATACACGATTTATAGTGATAAAGGAGGTTACGCTGCGGTTAGTGCGAGTTCAGGTTACTGGGCAAAAATTGAAGCGAGTGGAACTTCGCAAACTGTCGATGTTTTTTGGTCTAACATGACATCAGGGGCCATTTTGGCATTCCCTGCTCGACAAGGTATTTCTTCAGGAGAGTTTTCTTCTCCTTCGAATTACCCAAAAATCTACAGCAATCAATCCACACAAATGGTAATGGCAAGCGATACACCACTAAGGCCAACTCAAACTATATTGATGATTCCAGCACCTGCCATCGGCATCAAGGACAAAAGTTATTTAAGAAACACATCGAGTTACGAAACGGTTCCCAAAGAAGACTATCAGCTAGAAGTCGATGGCCCTTGGATCACTTTCACCATGCTTAAAGATCTTCCAGTAGATGACCGTTTTGGCTTATCATTTGTCGACAACGAAGACCGCCATGTTGGAACTATTTATATTGAAACCCAAAAGGCACCGCTCGAAGTGACAGTGACCGCAGATCAAGTGCTCACTGACCTAAGTACTTTTACCCTTAAGGCGACCAAGGTTGGCGACTCATCTCAGAGTTTTTCAATTGATTGGACACAAGTTGCAGGTATAAACACACTCGACTTAACCAAGATTAACTCTACTGAAGCCAGTTTCGAACCTTCTCAAATGACGCCGGGAGAGATATACACTTTCCTCGCAGATATTACCGATGTATATGGCAGAAAAACCAAGGCCAACGTATTCCTAATGCGTGAAGACCCAGTCAAAGGAAGCTCCTATATCTCTTACCAAACTGACGAAAAGTGGTTCAACCAACCAAATACATCGAAAATGAAGGTCATTGAAACTAGAGCTCAATTCGATGGTTCCAAGTTAGAAATTAACAGCACCACCAGCGATTGGAATAACAATTTCAGCTTGGGTGCCGAAGGAGTGCACAATGGATATATCTACATAGACGACTTCACCAACAAAAACCACTTCCTCTATTTCAATCTTGATGGCTGGAGTATGCTATACAATTGTACTAGTAAAAGCATGCAAATGGATGTAATTGAACATGAAGTTATTACTGAGCCAACTTACCCATTCGAGTACCACAAACTGGCGATCGATTTTACCCTGCGCTGCGAAGACGGAAGCATGACAGGCAAGATTCGTTCTAATTCCCAGATCCCTTAAGTTAAGTGTAAGCTCACTGTTATACGACTTAGCGAACTGACTGCTCGCTAAGTCGCTATATAAACACTTATCTCTCCATCTTACTCACTTCGTCAATCTCTCATTTGTGCTATAACTTCAAGTTACAAATCACTCACTGATTAATCCTCGGAGCGCTTATGCTGCCCTCGCAACTTCCTTTATTTACTGCTGCTGCCCAAGAAGGCAGTTTTTCTGCGGCTGGTCGAAAGCTGGGAATTTCTGCGGCGGCGGTGAGTAAAGGCATTGCTGTTTTGGAAAATCAAACTGGGGTTAGACTGTTTCACCGCAACACTCGGCAGGTTTCTTTAACGGAAGATGGCTTGCGTTTGTATCAACAAATCTCACCATTGATTAATGAGATTGAAGAGAGTATCGACGGTTTAACTGAGCAAAACCGTAATCCCAAAGGCAAGCTTAAAGTCAATTTGCCAGATGGGTTTGGTCGGCGTTTTATTGTGCCGCACATTGGAGAGTTTTTATCGCTTTATCCAGAGATAGAGCTCGATCTCGTGCTGAGCGATAGAGTGCTGGATATTATAGATGAAGGTTTTGATGTCAGTATTGGTAACCGAATCAACCAAGATAGCCGCTTGGTTGCTCGTCCTATTCATCAGATGCAAAGTGGTATCTTCGCCAGTCGTGATTACCTAGAAACGCACGGTACACCTCAAACTATTGACGATTTGGTGACGCATCAAGCCATCCTTTATCGCTCGCTTTCTAGCGGTGGGGCATACACTTGGCCGCTAAGAGATAGTAATGGTGAACACCGACAATTTATTCCCAAAGGGCTACTGTCTATCTCGAATATCAGCGCCGCCAAGACACTACTTAAGCAAGGTTTAGGCATTGCCTACATGGGCAGATGGCACGTGGAAAAGGAGCTCATTACCGGAGAAATTGTTCCGGTTCTCGAATCGGCTTGGAGTGAACCAAAGCCCGTTTGGATTTACTACTCTTCAAGAGATAACCTTCCGATGCGAACGAGAGTGTTCATTGATTTCATCGTTGCCAAAATGCGCTAACGCCGCTTCCTTCAACTTTTGGTTTAAAGTAAATCAACCTTTAACCTACTACCGGGAATAGGTCTCCTCCGCAATAATGACCCCACATCGACACACAATCACGGAGTTAGTCATGAAAAAAGTGTTAGTTTTGGGTTCAACAGGTCTTGTCGGCGGCGCATTGGTAGAAAAGCTAAAAGCGACCACGCAGGTGATCGAAGCTTCATATAATCACCCTCAAAATCCATTCGATCTCTCTGATCCTAAATCACTCAAAGCACTGTTTGAAAAAGTGGGCAAGGTAGACGCCATTTTCTGCACGGCAGGCGTTGCCAATATGGCTGACTGGCACACATCAAGTGATGCGGAATGGGATTTTGGCATCAAAAACAAAATGATGGGTCAAATTAACACCCTTCGTTTTGGGCAACAATATGTCAACGATGGTGGAGTGATTGTACTGACCAGCGGTATTTTGGCTCAATACCCAATCCAAGGCAGCAGCATCGTCACCACAGTCAACGCTGCGGTTGAAGCAGCCGTCAAAGCCGCTTCTGTTGAAGAGCAACGTATTCGATTCAACGCAATCTCACCGGGTTGGGTTGCAGAAACTATGGTGGCAATGGGCATGGACCCAGAGCCAGGATTACCAGCAAGCGATGTGGCGCAGCACTACATTGAACTACTAGACCAAAGCACCAGCGGTGAAGTAGTCGTGGCGGCAAAATAATCTCGCTTGATGCAGGCTTACCACTCTCATGGTCAGCCTGCATTCATTTCATTATCCCAGATCGCATTTACCTTGAGCGATCAATATCCTTCCAAAAACTGAGCACTATTGTGCTATCGAAGCCTCTTCCAGCGACCTACACTACTTCCATATCAGGCTTATACCAATTGAGGAAAGTAGTAATGACTCACACACCAACCATCGCCGTGGTAACAGGTGCTAACCGAGGCTTAGGTAAAGAGACTTGTCGCCAGCTCGCCAGTCAAGGCGTCGTAGTGTACGTCACGGCCCGTTCACTAAAAAATGCCGAACAAGTGGTCAAAGAACTGGGTGGGGAAAACCTCATTGCCGCGCAACTTGACGTCGCTGACCCATCCAGTATCAATCACCTAGCTGAAAATGTTGCTCGCCACCATGGGCAAATCGATATTCTGATCAACAATGCTGCGATTCACTATGACACTTGGCAAAATGCGCTCAACGCCGATCTCCAAACTGTTCAGGAGGCAATGGATACTAACCTTTACGGTGCATGGCGTATGGTGCAGGCGTTTGTACCTTTACTGTGCAAGAGTTCAGCTGGACGAATCGTAAACGTCAGTAGCGGTGCAGGAGCGCTAAGTTCAATGAACGGAAGTACACCTGCGTATAGCATGTCCAAAATCGGTTTGAACGCTCTCACCTTAATGCTGGCCAATCAGCTAAGGGCAAACGGCATTGCGGTTAATGCAGTGTGCCCTGGCTGGGTTGCAACCGACATGGGCGGAGCTGGCGGACGCCCTGTGGAAGAAGGCGCGAAAGGCATCGTATGGGCAGCCATGCTCGAAGATACCTCAAACACTGGCAACTTTTACAGGGATGACAAACCCATAGATTTCTAGAAAATTAGCTTCGCATGGTGCTGCGGCTATCCTTATAAACACCGCCGCCTCTTCGGTAACATTCACTCACAGAGAATGACCCAATATAGCCCCCATCAACATAACAGGGTACGCTGGGAGAAGCGCCGCTGGCGGGTATCGCCATTGCTTTTGCGGTTAACAACATAAGCGATGCAAACAACACGGAAGAAACGACTAAGATCCTCATACCCCACCTCATGGATATTAATTGCCTTGTTGACTTTTGATACGCACAAACGAGGCAAGTAGATCGTATTCAAACGACGGGGCATAAGTAACTATGTCTATAATTTTAATTCAAGGATAAGCAAAGGAATGGATATGCGGGTGCACGGTCTGTGGAGAATCCAACCATTTAGTGACGCACTTCTTGTCGCTCAAGTATTTGACTCTTGGAATCAAGATGCGTTTATCGAGTTCAGCAAGGAGCTGGAAGCGAGCATCGGTTTAATGAACAAGGAACGCTGGGCTTATATCGGAGATACAAGAGATTGGGGGTTAGCCGTTCCGGATTCACAAACACCACTAGAAGAGCTCTATTTAGGTGTTAAGAACTTAGTGTGCAACGTAACTGTGGTTTCAACCTCTATCCAACAGACAGTGATTGATCGAATGAAGACACCAGAAGAGGCCACTATCGCCCCTCATTTTTTCGCCAATACCATTGACGACACTTTAGATATTCTTGAACAACACGACATCCACGTGGACAGAAAAGCCGTGCACCATTGGTTTGAACAAGGGAGATAAGCCAGAGTATAACGCTCTGGCTTAATAGGTGGCATCGACACCGATTATTTGATAGGAACAACAAGGATATCGACGGGTGAGGCGTTAATCAGTTGCTTTGAATAAGAGATCAAACGGCTCCAGAAGTCATGATGATGGCCGCAAATCAGAAGATCTACGCCACTATCGTTGATCACTGGCTCCAATTTTCCACTTAGATCGCCTGTTCCCATGAATAGATGGGCCACTGGGCCTTCAAACTGCTGGGCCACGCTATGCAGTTTATCCACTGTGGCCGCATTGAATGGGAGATTGTCTTGTGTCGCCAGAATATCGACCACTTCGGGATAGATTTCCCCATGTAAACTATCAATATGAATCAATGAAACCCTTGCACCATTGGACTCGGCAATATTCTTTGCTCGTTCAAGGAGTACATCACATTCTTCGGCGAGTTCCAGCGCAACTAAGATATGTCGGTATTTCATAACATTACCCTCTAAAGAGAACACCCTATAGATGTTATCTCCTTAGTCGCAAAGATATTTGTACCCAACTCGCAAAATAGACTTAGCGTATTTGTTGGGTGGAAACTATTGAGAACTCAGACAAAACAAAAGGGCGATGCCATCCACTGCCACCGCCCTGTGTTCAAGTGTCCGTTGTTTTTCCGACTACCCTGCCCAAGATAAAAATGTTGGGATCATCACAGCATTTACGAGGTCGATAAAGAAGGCACAGACTAACGGCACTACGATAAAAGCAAGCTTAGAGTAACCATATTTTGCCGACACTGCGGACATGTTCGCCATTGCCGTTGGGGTTGAGCCTAATGAAATGCCGCCAAAACCTGAACAGATCACCGCTGCATCATAGTTCCTCCCCATCGCAGGGAAAACAATGAAAATATTGACCAATACGGCAATGATGAACTGTGCGCCAAGAATGGTAAAAATTGGACCAGCTAAATCAATGAGAGTCCAAAGCTGCATACTCATCAAAGACATAGCCAAAAACGTCCCCAATGAAATGTCGGCGATCAAATCTATAGCTTTGCTACGAGAAGGCCATTTTGTCCCCGTAATTCGAACATAAGATTTTGGCATCAAGTTGGTGATCAAAATACCGGCAAATAGGCAGGTCACGAACAAAGGAAGCTGTAATCCCAATTCGGAAATTACTTCATTGAGTACAAACCCAAGTACCATGCAGATATGCAGTGCGTATACCGCATCTAGAAAGTCGTAACTGGTAATCGTATTCGACGCTGCATTCTCTTCGTCTTCCATTTCTGACATCGACGTATCATGTGGCTGCGGGTTTGAAGGCGTTAGGTTATGACGAGTCACCAAAAACTTCGCAATTGGCCCGCCCATTAAACTTGCCAAAATCAAACCAAAAGTTGCACTTGCGATACCAATTTCCATGGCACTTGCAACATTGTACTCCTCGGCAAATCTTGGCGCCCACGCAATCGCTGTCCCGTGTCCTCCAATCAAAGAAACACTGCCACTGAGCAAGCCAGAAACCGGGTCTAGCCCAAATGCAGACGCAATGCCTATCCCTGTCAGGTTTTGCACCACCATATAGCCAATCGTGACACATAGAAGAAGAATCAGTGGTCTGCCGCCTTTAAACAGATCCTGCAAGCTTGCATTGATGCCAATGGTGGTGAAGAAATAGACCAATAACGCATCGCGGGCGGTGAGATCAAACTCAAGCTCAATAGAGGTAAAGGCGTAGAAGAGTGAAAACAACACGGAGAAGATCAACCCCCCTGTTACTGGCTCAGGAATACTAAAATTTTTGAGCGCAGCCACGGCGTTATTGACTCGACGGCCAATGAACAGAACTAAGATACCAATGGTAACGGTGAAAAAAGAGCCTATTTCGACGAGATTATTAGAGATCTCTACGCTGTCAGACATAACAATTCCTTTTGTGCTGGCAAACTGATCAATGGAGTTATAAATCTTAATATATCGTTAATGCAATCAATTGCATCCTGTTTTAGTTATCTATTACTTACTTTGGTACCCAGTTCTCCCAGACAGCAAAAAGCCAGAGACCTAAGGCCTCTGGCTTCAACGATATCTATGCTATCTAACCTAGAATTAGTAGTTAGTCATGTGTACAGGTTTGTGGTCTGCATCCGTTTGGAAGTATACGTCGACTTTCTTACCGTCTACTTTGTAGTAAGTGTTAGTTACTGTACCCATCATATCGCCACGGCCTTTCCAAAGTGGTTTGCTTTGAAGAAGCTTACGTACTTC
The DNA here is from genome assembly GCF_023716565.1 of Vibrio sp. SCSIO 43136. Lineage (NCBI taxonomy): Bacteria > Pseudomonadati > Pseudomonadota > Gammaproteobacteria > Vibrionales > Vibrionaceae > Vibrio > Vibrio sp. SCSIO 43136. The sequence continues at coordinate 1,719,431 of NZ_CP071849.1, forward strand.
TGACTCAGGTGTATCAACAGATGCCTTCGCCATGAAGCTTTCAGCAGCGTCTTGACGTGCAAGAGAGTGCGCTGCGAATGCTTCATCAACAAAGCTTGCTGGCTTGCTGTAGATAGAGTGGTTAGCGTGCGCTTTGTACTCGCCTTCAGAGTAGTTTACTTTCCCGCCGTAAGTGTTCTCGATGTTCATCGCAGGCGCATTAGCAGAAGCTACCGTGTAAGTGAAGAACGCTGTGTACTCTGGGTACTTGTCGAATACTGACTTGATGCCTGCGTAATCTTCAGCGTTATATACATCCCAGCTTAGGTAGAAAGAAGGCGTTGCTGTATCGCTTAGGATCTCTCCGCCGTCTTTTTCACGTAGCGTACCTTGGTCTGCCATGGTGTTCATCGTCATTACTTGAGCGCCTTTAGTTACACCACCGTAAGGGATTAGACCGGCCCAAGTTTGGATTAGGCGAGTTTTGCCGTCGGTGTCTGTGTGCTTAAGCATCAGCAGACCAGTGTAGTTAACACCCATGTAGTCAAAGTTAGATGCAGCCCAAGCTATATCACCAGAAGCCGCTACCGCCATAGAAGTGCATTTTGCTGGAGCAGAAGCATCGTGAGCTGGTTTTTCAGCCTGTAGGAAACCCATACCGCCGTTGCGCTGAGACTCTAGAATCGCTTCGTCAGACATCGCTACTGCAAGAAGCAGGTTAGGATTCTTGTTTAGCTGCTCAGCAAGACCACGGATGTATGAAGCTGACTCTGGGCTAGCTTTTTCAAGCTTTGCGAATACTTGTTGGTCATCAAAAGACTTAGATAGAGACTCAGCGCTTAGGCCTGGAAGCATTTGACCTAGAGTGTCGCTGAAACGCTCGATTGCGCTTTCAACTTGATCACCCGCTACTTCACCAACGTGCTTACCTAGCTCGTAAGTAGAACCTGTGAATTGAACTTCACCAATTTGGTCAGTGTGTTGGATAAGTTCTGCGTTAGCGTTTAGAGCAACTACAGATAACAGCGAAGCTAGAAGCGTCTTTTTCATGATGTCCTCTCAAGGAGATGTTTTTGTAAGATGGGTTCATCATAGAAGAGGATTTACGACTAATGTTTACTAGAGTTTTTAGTGAACTCTAGTAAAGGTAAGAAATCAAATTAGTTCCATTTTTTAGATAATAGTTAGGCTTTATTCTTTTGTGAAACCTTACTTTTTACTTATAAGTATCATAATTTACCTTTATACCCAAAATCGCTACTTTTGAACCGTTCATTATTAATGAAGTGGCTTAACGTTCAATATATAATGACAGCTAAGACACCATGCAATTTGTGCTAAAGGATAGAAAATGAATAAAGACGCCGCTGCCGAGCTCGGCCAGCTGATCGTTTCCCAAGATGAGTTGATGACCATTCTTGCGAACAACCTATCGGCATTAGATAACTATCCTCACCTAAAAGCCCATGTTGCGAAGAAAAACCCCAATACTCATGCCTATCACAAACTCAGTGCTGAAAAGAAGAAAGAGTTCTTTGCCGTCTACGATGAACGTTTGTTTTGGTTGACCTATGAAGTTGCTCAAGGGCTCTATCACGACCAAAAACTCGACTTTTTAATAGAGCGTGCGGCTTTGCTCGTGGGTGATGACATACCTAAGCTCAATAGTCTTACTATTGAAGATATTGGTGTCGAGATTATGGTGAAGTACCTCAACATGATTTCCAATACCATGATATCAAACTCAGATAAGCGCCCATCTTTTCCTTGGATGGCAGAAAAAGGCCGTTGGGATCCGAAGTTCTGGGCTAACGCCCACCTAGCGTATGATGCGTGGCGTGATGGGTATTCAAGCCACTACAAGCTCGATAACTGGTGTAAAGATCAGCTTGACTGCCGCGCACCGCAGTCGTGCATCAAGTTCTTTAAGTCGTTCGGGGATCCGAGAAAACTGCCTGAGTGGGCGGACAAATATAGTGATAACTTGTAATTTTCAACAAACAAAGCCAGCGATTGCTGGCTTTGTTTTATCAAGAGTTGCTCAATTAGAACAAGCTTGATTTGATGTTATCGAAATAAGCTTCGTTAGCGTTACCGCTGTTATCACCCGTATACAAGGTTAATTGAGTCGGGATATTGGCCGAGTCTAAGCCTGTTGCCGATTGCGAGATACCATCACCCACTTTAGTACCATTCAAAGTGACATCAAATGAACCACCAGACCACGCTAAGTCAATAGTGTGCCAAGTGTCTGCGGTAATTTGGTCTGCGGCAATATCGGTATCAGTTGAACCTGACTCGTACTCAAGGTCATCGCCATTAATTCTCAATTCAAAATAGCGATCCGAGTTATTTTTGCCCGTACCAACATTAATATATGTCACCTTAGTGTTGCCCGCTGGTACATAAACATCAAACGAAACACTGCCAGAGCTTGCTGCACCACTCGTGAATGAACGCATTGCGAATGGTTTGGTCGAGCTATCGAAGTCTGCAATGTGCAGTGAGTTCGCCCCACTATTTGAGAATGTGCTGCTTACTGCTGCCAGTGTGTTAGTACCATCGACATTAGCGACAGACCAAGAGGAACTAGCGGCATCAATCTGAGTGCCAGACGTGTACGAATCGAAGTCCTCCGTTACCACTTCACCGCCACCACTTGAACCAGAAGGTGAGTAAACCGTTGCTTGGCTCGAGTTACTGTTATAGCCATGAACAGTAAGAGCATCTCCAGCTGAATAACTTTCAAAATCATCAGAGAACACTTCAACACCCTGATCTGATATAACGATATCATCCACTAAAAGCTCATGATCTGACTCGCCGTCATTGTCGCCTAGTTTAAACGCAACAACAGTTACCGCTGTCTGATCGCGACTGTCAAATGGACCATAAGTCGTGACGCCACCATCAAGAGAGAATGAGTAGGTTAACTGATCCCAAGTAGCCTGGAACTTGATTTCCTCTCCGGTAGGATAGGTAACGTTCTCTCCATTAACCTGAAGATTCTGTTGAGAACCGCTACTGTCTCGATACTTAACAACACCCCCAGTTAAAATAATGTCACCGTGCATGTTGCTAGAAGAAGTGCCGCTTGAATATAGAGAAACGTATACTGAATTAACGATGTCACTACCCGTTGCCTCGGTATCTTCATCTGCTTGTACCAATAAGGTTGCAGTGAGAGAACCTTCCACAATAGAAGCCACTGATGCTTGTTCTTCTAACTTGATTCTCAGTTCACCAGTATCTTTGCTGTCCCCATCTTCAATACTGCCAAGCGTATCCAATATTTGAGCGACCAAGTTAGTTTCGACAGGATCCACCGCAGGGTCAGAGCTTTCGGAAATCACGGTTGGACCATTACAACCCGCTAATGCCATTGCCGTGATTAGGCCAGCAGCCAGTTTCGTCAATTTAAAATCCATTTTTTAATTCCTTACTGTAGGGTCAGAACTCTTGAGTTATTTTATTAATGTATTATTAAATACGCAACATAATTTATCCTAATGACTGTTAACCTTGGCTGCGAGATCCTTGTTCAAAAAAACCACGGTCACTCACAAAAGTCGCTAGTATTTGCGAAAAAGCTGTGATCTACGCAAAGTTATAATGACTAAAACGTTAGTAAGAGAGGGATGTGTAGGTATTTCCGTCCGAAAATGGTCAAATGAAGTAAGCTGATTTGAAGTTTTATCCAAAAACTGTGATGTGGGACATTTATCTTTTCAATTCAATTGTCATACAATACGAGCATTAAAGATTTAAACCTTTCCCAATTACCCGAATAAGAGAGTCCGCCAATGAGCAGCCAAAAGTCTCTTGATGCAATCAGGAAGATGAAGCTGGAGAATGATACTTCAGCAGGAAACCTTGTCGATCTACTACCAATCGAAGTACAAAAGCGTGATTTCGATTTGTCATTCCTAGATAACCTGAGCGAAGCACGCCCGCGTCTGCTTGTTCAAGCGGATGATCTAGAAGCATTCAAAGCAGCAGTAAAAGCAGACGAATCACACTGCATGTTCGATGACTTCTTCAATAACTCAACTAAGAAGTTCCTAGATACCGAACCATATGCAGAGCCACAGCCATACCCAGAAGAGACTGTGGGTAAAGCATCTCTATGGCGTCCTTACTGGCGCCAAATGTACGTTGATTGCCAGATGGCTCTTAACGCAACGCGTAACCTAGCAATTGCAGGTATCGTAAAGGAAGATGAAGAGCTAATTGCAAAAGCAAAAGCTTGGACCCTACAGCTTTCTACGTACGATCCTGAAGGCGTAACTTCTCGTGGTTACAACGATGAAGCAGCATTCCGTGTAATCGCAGCAATGGCTTGGGGTTACGACTGGCTACACGCTCACTTCACAGCTGAAGAGCGTCAGCAAGTTCAAGATGCACTAATTGAGCGTCTAGACGAGATCATGCACCACCTGAAAGTGACGGTTGACCTACTGAACAACCCACTCAACAGCCACGGTGTTCGTTCGATCTCTTCTGCAATCATTCCGACTTGTATTGCGCTATACCATGACCACCCGAAAGCGGGCGAGTACATTGCATACGCACTAGAGTACTACGCAGTGCACTACCCACCATGGGGCGGTGAAGACGGCGGTTGGGCAGAAGGTCCAGACTACTGGAACACCCAGACAGCATTCCTAGGCGAAGCATTCGACCTACTGAAAGCGTACTGTGGCGTAGATATGTTCAACAAGACTTTCTACGAAAACACCGGTGATTTCCCATTGTACTGTATGCCTGTTCACTCAAAGCGTGCGAGCTTCTGTGACCAGTCTTCAATCGGTGATTTCCCAGGTCTTAAACTGGCTTACAACATCAAGCACTACGCGGGTGTCAACCAGAAGCCTGAGTACGTTTGGTACTACAACCAGCTAAAAGGTCGTGATACTGAAGCGCATACTAAATTCTACAACTTCGGTTGGTGGGACTTCGGTTACGACGATCTTCGCTTCAACATCCTATGGGATGCACCAGAAGAGAAAGCTCCGTCGAACGATCCACTACTGAAAGTATTCCCAATCACGGGTTGGGCGGCGTTCCACAACAAGATGACTGAGCGTGATAACCACATCCACATGGTATTCAAATGTTCACCATTTGGTTCTATCTCTCACTCACACGGTGACCAGAACGCATTCACACTACACGCATTTGGCGAGACCCTAGCATCAATCACTGGCTACTACGGTGGCTTCGGTGTAGATATGCACACTAAGTGGCGTCGTCAAACGTTCTCGAAGAACCTGCCTCTATTCGGTGGCAAAGGTCAGTACGGCGAGAACAAAAACACCGGTTACGAAAACCACCAAGACCGTTACTGTATCGAAGCGGGCGGCACAATCTCTGACTACGACACTGAGTCTGACGTGAAGATGGTTGAAGGTGACGCGACAGCTTCTTACAAGTACTTCGTACCAGAGATCGAGTCTTACAAGCGTAAGATCTGGTTCGTACAGGGCAAAGTATTCGTAATGCAAGACAAGGCAACACTTTCTGAAGAGAAAGACATGACTTGGCTAATGCACACGACTTTCGCTAACGAAGTGGCTGAGAAATCTTTCGCTATCCGTGGTGAAAAAGCGAACCTAAACGTTCAATTTATCAACGAGTCTCAAGACAACATTCTGTCAGTGAAGAACGTTGAAGGCTTCGGCGAAGTTGACCCATACGAGTACCAAGATCTAGAGATCCACCGTCACGTAGAAGTTGAGTTCGGCGCTGCAAAAGAACACAACATCCTAACGCTTCTAGTTCCTAACAAGAACGAAGGCGAGCAGGTTGAGGTTTCTCATAAGATTGAAGGCAACACTCTGCTGCTATCGGTAGATGGTGAGACCGTTTCTATCGAGCTTTAATCGCTGGACAAGAATTAAAACCTTCGTTAGGTGTTAGTCGTATTTCCCTAGCGAAGGTGTCTATTCAAATGCCCTGATTTGTATAAATCAGGGCATTTTTGTAAACAAGAAGATAATATCAGAATTGGGATTACTTCTCGCAATACCGCTCCTCGTTAGGAAGCAGAAATGAAACAGATCCATCTTGTAAGTGGTTATACCAAATATATGCTTTTGTTCGAACCTTAGTATTATGAGTTAGAGCTTTAATTACCTTGGATATGTTTGTTTGTTCTCTAGACGGAATTTTTAGATAATTCATACAGGATATAACCTTCAAATATTCATCTCCCAGTTTAATGGCGAACTTTCTATTTTCTTCACTATCTTCACTTAGATCATACTGTAGGTGAGCTTGGAAGTGCCTAGCATTTTGTTTGATTACATTACGTATAGGAGTCGAGACTTCTAGTGCTTCGATAAATGCTTCAATATCATCCCTTATTCCATCACCATTCTCATCTGGACCAGATAATGAATCACTGCGGTCTAATATATGTTCAAATCGCTCATACAAAACTCCAAACTGCCTATCAATACTTTCTTGATCCAAAAGCAATTGACGGAGCTCTTCTGATTTTTCAATTTTTTCTACAACTACACCTTTATCCTTAGATGCAGATTGAACAGTCGATAAATTAGCCCCCAATAGCCCTACTGACAAAGCCAACAATATAATTCCCTTAGCCACGGTCACCTCCATTTATTTTCTACTATTCTAGTCATCCCTTATAGTTTTATACAGAGCTCTAGTTCAATAAAAAGCCATGTGAGATATTGCCTATTATCTCTGTTACACCGCAGCCTCCAAACACTCAATAAATATCTTCATCGCAGGCGTCACACATTTACCCGCATGATAGCCACATAGCGGCTGGATCAATTGCGGTTCATCGGTAAACGCTAGCTCTTGCAAGCTGCCTTCTGCCAGTTCTTTCTCTACCGTAAAGCGGGGCAAATAAGAGATACCGATATTGCTCTCAACACAGTTTTTGATGGTGTTGATACTGCTCAACTCAATCGTGTTGTTCACGTGGATATTACGCTGCTGTAGGATCTGTTCGAAGGTAATTCGGAACAGACACATAGGGCCGTTGCTGATGAAGCCGATATCGATATGCTGATCTGGCTGCTTAAAGTCCACCCCTTGCAGCAGTGGAGAAGCCACCAGCACCAGAGGTTCCTGTTTAAACTCGTGCAGCTTTAAGGCTTCATCATTGCCTACACTGTAAAACACCCCTAAATCCGCCTTATCGGCAATCAAGGAATCGCGAATTTGATAACAGTTTTGCGACCGCAATGAGAGCTTTACCTTCGGTGCTCTTAATCTGAATTCCTTTAGCACCTTGGCCATTTTGTACGCAAGCTGAGTTTCTGCGATGAGCACTCTAAGCTCACCACTAGGCTCTGCATTCTCCTGTTGGGCGGTTTTATCAATGTTTTCCATTACTCGAATCAGCTCTTGCACGTAAGGAAGAAGATTCTTTCCTGCCTGAGTAAGCACCATTTTTCGTCCGATTTTCTCAAACAGCTGCAACGATAAGTCTTGCTCTAACTGTTTGATTTGAAAGGTCACCGTTGACTGAGTGCAGTAGAGTTTCTGCGATGCTTTGAGAAATGATCCTTCCTCGACAATGGTTTTAAAGGTGATAAAACGCTTTAGATTCATACTCCCCTCACAAGACACTTTCAATTACTCGAACTCTTAGTTCAAATACATTCAATTTTTAAATCTATTAGACGAGAGTATAGTGCAGCAAAAACAGGAGAGATAGATATGAGTGCCATCTACAGCGCATTTTTTACCTACGTAATCATTACTTCAATCACCCCCGGTCCAAACAACATTTTGTCTTTAGGTGTTGCTTCTCAACATGGGATCAAACGTTCCACTCAGGTCATTTCGGGCATGTTCTGTGGTCAAGTTGTATTGATGTTGCTGTGTGGCGCATTTACTTACAACATGGTTAACCTCTTGCCAGTGATCACACCTTGGCTGACATGGGTGGGAGCCGCTTACATCGTCTGGCTAGCGTGGGGTATTGCGACCAGTGATAGTAAAGCCATCTCAGAACAACAAGAAGGGATGAGTTTTCTTAAAGGTTTCGGCTTGCAGTTTGTGAACGTGAAAATCATCCTTTATGGCGTGACTTCCATCTCGACCTTTGTGCTGCCATATACCCAAGACATTTATTGGATCACAGGGGCGAGCTTAGTGCTGGCGTTTATTGCTCTAGCGAGCAATCTAGCCTGGGCGGCGGCGGGTCAGTTGCTGCAATCGCAGTTTGAGAAAAACGCTAAGGTGATTAATCTAACACTGGCCGCCATGTTGCTTTATTGTGCCGTGCGTTTGTTCGTGTAGGTTTGAATTAGTACAACTCGAGCCCAAGCTCCAAGGAGGGAGCGCTTACTCCCGTCATTCTTACTTCCCGCCCAATACCAAGCGATCTGCGTTAGCCACAAACAGTTCCACTAACTTCTGAGCCACGGGTCCAGTAGGCTTTTCAATTGGCCACAACGCATCCACCGACCATTCCAATTCTCCTTCATGAGTGCCTTTAAAAGCTATCAAAGCGCCAGACTCAAGCTCCGCTTGGCACTCCTGCTTAGGTAAGTTACTCCATCCGACCCCACCTAATACCAGTGATTTTGCCATGGAGAAATTATCTACATTCACTAAGCGACTGCTGTAGTTTTGAGTATTGACCCCTAGCTCATTGAGTGGAGACAAAACGATCTGAGTCATGCTGCGAATAAAGGCCGGTTCAATCTCTCCCTTCACCATCCAACCGATTTTTTCCGCATAACTAGGCGCCATCACACGCTGAATATCAAATTTAAACAGCTTGTTGTTCATCATAGTGCTAGGCGTATTAAAGCAGCTTAATGCCAGCCCTACATCCACCTGCTGTTGCTCAACCAACGCCATCACTTGAGCGGTATTGCCACTTCGCACATTCACCTCAGTGGCCGGAAACTCTTGTAATACTTGGCTAATCACCTCATCAGGGGCAAAGCATTGCAAAGCAGAATCAATTGCGACGCTCAAGGTCGTTTCATTTTTTGCCAGACAGAGTTCAACTCGCTGTGAGAAATGCTCAGCTTCTGAGATCAAAGACTTTGCAGGTTGATAAAGAGCTTTCGCCTCTTCAGTGGGAGTAAGGTGCACGCCATTTCGCTCAAACAACTCAACGCCAAGATCAAGCTCTAGGTTCGTCACCCGACGGCTAAAAGTACTCGAGTGTTTACCTTGCTGATGAGCAGCAGACGCAAAGCTTCCTAGTTCATAGGTCAGAGTGAAGGCTTTGAGTTTAGCGATATGTAGACTTTCCAAAGCTTCTAGCATGATTCCAGCTCCCAAAATGAATTTATAATGCATAGTACGCACGATAGTCGAGTTTGTCACTTACATGATTTGACGTAATATCAAATCACAAGATGAGAACGCAGACACATGACCTAAGTGTTTAATACATTAATTAATAAGGTTATTTTTCGTTCAAGAGTCGCAAAAACATTACAACTAATTTGTAGGTAGCATCATGAAAAAAACTATCATCGCTGTAGCTGTTGCATTATCAACAACTTTCGCTGCACAAGCAGCAACCGATAAAGTGACCTTCCACTCTGAAGACAAAGCCATGTTAGAGCGAGTTGCCGCTCTTGGCATTTCTCAGTCAAACTGGGACTCTAACGAGTTTGCGTCGATGTTCTTCATTGAGCCACAGCGTGTGAGTGAGCATGCGGTGATGCAAAAAAGCTCAAACCCACGTACTTTTGATAAATCAGAAAAGTCTATCGACCTAAACAGCATCATGGTGCAAGACGTGGATGGTTGGGAGCTATCTCTTAACGACCTACTTCGTGACCGTATGCACAACCGCTCTATGGTTATCCTACAAGACGGTAAACTTGTGCATGAGCACTACTGGTCAGGCATTACTAAAAATACCAAGCAGCTAACCATGTCTGCGGCGAAGTCTTTCACCTCTTCTCTAGCAGGTATTGCGGAAGCGGAAGGTTACTTCAAATTCACTGACAACGTTGAGAAGTGGCTACCTGAAGCAAAAGGTACAGTGATCGGTGCATACCCAATCCAGTACGTGTCTGACATGCGTTCAGGCTTTGCTCTAATTGATGATGCTAAGAACGTGTACGGCGATGACTGGGATACCTCAATGGAGCACGCTATCTCATGGAAAGGTCACACCGATTCTGAGTGGGTAGGCATCAAAGATTACACTCCTCACCTAACCAAACTGGCTTACGAGCAAGGTAAAAAGTACGAGTACCATTCATACAATACTGAAGCGCTAGGTCTGATCACTCAACGTGCCGTAGGTAAACACTGGACAGAATACTTCCAAGAGAAGCTATGGGATAAAGGTCAGTTCACTTCAGATACTTCTATCATGGTGGACAAAGAAGGCACGGTAATCGCTTGTGGCTCTATGGGCATGACAACTCGTGATTTCGCGAACATGGGAGACATCTGGGCACACGATGGTAAGTCTCAAAACGGTACTCAAGTTGTGCCTAAAGCATGGCTTGACAATGTATGGGCAGGTAACGACGAAGTTCGTGCGGCATGGGCGAAAGGTAAAGAAGCCCCACTAGCGGACGGTTTCTACAAAGACCAGTTCCGTGTCCTAAACCTAGGTGGTGAAGAGTGGCTACTGGCTATCGGTGTAAACGGTCAGGTTATTGCGGTAGAGAAAGAGTCTAAGACGGTTATCGCAATGATGGGTAACTACAACCTGCCAAGTGATGCTCGCTGGGCAGTTGATGTACTGCATATGGCAGTACCAACGATCAAGGCGAACATCAAGTAACCAACTGAATTGATGTACAAAACGCCCCCTGAAGATTTCGCTTCAGGGGGCGTTTTTTTATGGATAAAGATACCGTTTCTTATCCATATAAGATCAACAGTGACACCAGCCTAAACCAAACTTTATTATTAAATTAATCAAAAGCTTAACAACATCCCCCCTCATAAGAAGATCATTTTGGTTGATTTTTAGGACAACAGTCCTAAAATAAAAATTAGGACAACAATCCTAATCAGGAAAAAGATGAAGCTTTCAAAAACCAAACTCAAGATTGTCGAAGCCGCCAATAAGCTTTTTTACGAGCAAGGCTACGAGCACACATCCTTTACCCAAATCGCTGACGTGGTTGGAATTTCTCGTGGCAATTTTTATTACCACTACAAAACCAAAGACGAAATCTTGGCTGCAGTCATCGAGATGCGAATGAGTGTGGTGAAAAGCTACCTAGATAGCTGGGAGGCCAATAACCCTACTCCGCAAATGCGCATCAAAGCCTTCATCAATTCAGCGGTATTTACTCAGTCAGATACTGAAAAATATGGTTGCCCGATTGGAACACTGAGTACCGAGCTCAACAAGTTGTCGCATCCAGCACAAGAGCAAGTCGCAGGGTTCTTCACCCTATTTCGATGTTGGCTGGGAAGACAATTTGACGCCCTTGGATTTGCTAAAGAGGCCGACGAACTGGCGCTCAACATTCTTGCCCAAAACCAGGGTGCCGCCGTGCTTGCGAGTACCTTAAACGATCAGTCGCTCGTCGAGCGACAGGCTAAGCGGATGGAAGCTTGGCTAGACGAACTTATTCATCAATCTAACCCTAAGTGAGGCATCACATGGAAAAGCCAACCATCAATCTAGAACAGTTCAAACGTGACTCTTGGTCTGACACCGAAACCCAGAACGCTGAGAAGATTGTCGATCTGGTACAAAATCTGATGAACACTCACGACTACGATTACGTTGAAAAAACCTTCGCTCAGAGCACCTACAAACAACATAATCGTGGGATACCAGATACCTTAAACGGACTACTGGGATACTTGCGAAACTTCACCAAACAGTTCCCAGAATTTTCGTACAGCGTGAAAAACATCTATGTCGATGGAGACTATGTCACGCTGCACTCACATGCGACGTTGAAAAAAGCACACCGTGGCAACGACAAAAAAGGCATGAACATCGTTGATACATGGAAAATCAGTGGCAATAACATCGAAGCGCATTGGGATGCGGTGCAACCACTGGACTGGTTTATGCGCTTATATACCTTCTTAACTGGCGGCGCAATTCGCAACAGTAACGGCCCGTTTTAAGCACCATTAAACAGAGGTCTACTCAAGCAATTGAGTAGACCTCGTCATCTGCTATCCCCATTCCCCTAAGTAGGACACACACCAAAAAGTATGATTCTAGACTGATTTTTCATCTAGGGTGCGTAAGCTCCCATTACCACCGCCAGTCTACTGCTAAATTAACGACAAACTTAAACACAGTAGCCGATCATGACCACAGCTCGAAGAAACCTGGTTTCTGTAGATGCCACCCCATACTATCACTGCGTATCTCGCTGTGTACGTCGCAGTTTTTTATGTGGTGTAGACGAGCTCACTAACATTAGTTATGAACACCGACGGGCTTGGATTGAAGCCAAGATCTACTCTCTTACGCATACATACTGTATCGATGTATGTGCCTATGCGGTGATGAGCAACCATTTCCATGTCGTTCTGCACATCAATCGCAACAGCGCTCAAATGTTAACTCCAGAGGAAGTTATCGAGCGCTGGGGACTGACGCACAAAATCCCCGAACTCATTAAGAAATGGCAACAGAATCAAATCACCAACAAAGCAGAACATCAAAAATGTCTAGAAATAGTAGAAGTTTGGCGTGAGCGTTTATGGTCGCTAAGTTGGTTTATGAAAGAACTTAATTACGACATTGCCTGCCGTGCTAACCAAGAAGACAATTGTTCGGGACACTTCTGGGAGAGCCGTTTCAAAAGCCAAGCGTTATTAGATGAAAAAGCACTGGCTGCAGCTATGGCTTATGTAGACTTAAACCCAGTTCGAGCCGGTGTGGCTAAGACCCCAGAAAGCTCAGAGTTTACCTCCATAAAAGCTCGTATCAAGGCACTAAGAAACGACCTTGAAACTGCTCCATGCCTGCATCCCTTTGTTGGTATCACAAATGACAAAACCGTTGATGGTTTGCCTTTTCGACTTATCGAATATATTGAGTTGGTAGATTGGAGTGCGAGGCAATTACGACCAGATAAATGCTCCATAGACAGTTCTTTACCTCCCATACTTAACAGGCTCAATATCAGTCGAGTAAGCTGGCTCAAAGCTTGTACACAGTTAGAGAAGCGGGGAGCAACTGCAATCGGCGATGTATCTATTGTTAAGCACGTAAAAGTTGCGTTGAATAAATCTAAACTTCACCTGTACCAAATAGAATAATTGATCTCCGCACTAATCGAACTTCACGCCAGCCATCGCTGGCTATTAGCGCTGGAATTGCTCAGTGCATGTGTATTCAAGGCATCCGATAGTAAACAAATTTCTCTTTTAGGTCTTTGTCGGTAGCCATACAGACATCTTTAAGCGTCAATTTTTACTGCCTGTCCTTAATCATTAGGGGTATTTGGATTGCCTGTCCCAGAATAGGTATTTGGAGTGCCTGTCCCCAAATTGAAATTGCTTCTACTGGGGCATTTTATTTTTACGTTATAACATCCCATCATGCTAGAGGTCAGCCTGAAAACGAGAACTGCCTATAGAATAAAGCCGCTATGTCTCACAACAATAATTATAAATTTCAATAATATATCTCTGCCATATGTAATGGCTAAATTACAAAGGAGTGTAAATTGAAAAAACATATTGGCTTAGCCGCTTACTCTATATATGTGCCAGAAAATAAAATAAGTGCAGAGGAGTTTGGTAAGCAAATCGGGTTTAGTAAGGAAAGAGTAGAATCAGAAATTGGCATCAAAGAAAAGTATATCGGAGGTCCCGATGACCATGCAGTAGAGATGTCAATCAAAGCAGCTAAAGAGCTAATCAAAAGTAATGACATAGATCCTAACTGCATTGACATGATTCTATATTGTGGTGAGACCTACTGCGAGTACCAGTGTTGGACTGCTGCAATAAAAGTACAAAAAGAGATCGGCGCTGATTCGGCCTACTCTTGGGATCTCGGTTTTAGGTGTGCGGGTACAGCTTTAGGCATCAAAGTCGCTAAAGATATGATGCTATCCGACTCAACACTGAATAATGTGTTGCTGGTTGGAGGAAATACTAACGCTTACGCTATTGACTACAACGATCCAAATCAGCAGCTATTTTTTGATATGGCACCTGCTGCCATGGCTATGATGCTGGTTAAAAACCACCCTAAGAATGAAATTCTAGAAAGCGCTATCATCACAGATTCAAGATGTGCTGATAGTGTATTTATCGAGTATGGTGGGACAAAAAAACCAATTAATAGAAGTGTTATAGAGAACCCTGAATTGCAAAATAACTACCAGCTGCTAAAAGTAAAAAATCCGGAAAATCTAATGGAAATACTGAGAGAGTCAGCTGTCAGTAACATGCATACTGCGATTACTCGATCGCTCATTAACTCTTCCCAAACCCAAATTGACTACCTCGCTTTTTCTCATGTCAGCCCAGGTATGCACTACTCTTTACTTAAGCAGTTAGAGCTTCCGGAAGAAAAGTGCATCTATTTGGACCACGAAGGGCACTGTGGACATCCTGACCAATTAATTTCACTAATGAAAGCGGAAAAAAGCGGGCTATTGAAGCAAGGGGATACTGTTGTTCTTGCAGGTCCGGGGACTGGCTTTGCCTATGCGTCATCGGTGATACGCTGGGGGGAAGTAGAAGCTAAGGAGCGCTTCTAGGATTTTAGTTCTATGTAGCTAGCCTAACCCCAATAGTAAAAATCGGGGTTAGGTTTAAACTACTTTCCTCTTAGGCCAATCAGGTTCCCGAATGGGTCTTCAAATTGACACATGTACAAATCATCTTCTATCGCTAGAGGGCCACGATAAAGCTTTGCTCCCAACGACCGAAAGTGAATCATCGCATCATCTAGGCAAGGCACCTGCCAATACATCACCACGCCCTGTTTTCCAGCGTTCACTTTGTCATCCGCTTGCACAACTTCAATCGCAAAATCACCAATATCCAACACGGTAAAATCAAAGTCGGGCAAGTAGCGGGGCTTCGCCTTTGGAAACGCCTTTAAGTACCAATCCACACCTACTTTGACATTGGGAACTGGGATTAACAGCGCCGCAGGTTTCATTTAACACTCTCCCATCACTCGGCCTAATTCCGCCATACTATTTTTGTCCAACAATGGATGAGAACGAGCCCCAACAATTAGAACAATATCCACACTGGGGAGTGGTGGCATCTGTTCGAGTATGCGTACATTATCTGTCACACTGATAGCCCCTAAAGCACCGATTGCTAAGCCACTAGACACTAAGGCTCGCTGTGCGCTGGAGGTATCACAGCAGGCAAGTAACTTGTAGGAATAGTTGTTTTTGACTAAGCCATCAATCGCTGCTGCATGGTATTTACAGTCCGATTGAAACAGCACCACGGGTAAAGTCTCTGACGCATCAAGTGCATAGTCAGGGCTTGCAATCCACACTCCGGTATCAGAGGTTAACCAATACCCTTCATCACTATCGATGGCTCGGGTGACGATGGCAGCATCGATTTTTCCTTCATCTAACCATTCCCGCAGCACAACGCTTGGCTGACTAAACACTTGCACTGAGTAAGTTGGATTATCGGCGCACAAATGCTTGATGAGTTTAGGCAGAATTTTCTCGTTGTAATCTTCAGGACAGCCTAATCGAAGTGGTCGCTTTTCTTGAAACCCACTCACCCCTTTAAGTGCATCGCTATGAAGAGACACCAACTGCTCAGCGTAGCTACGAAGTGATAATCCTGCTTCCGTGAGTGTTAGGTTTCTGCCCTCTTTTTCAAACAAATTAACGCCCAGCTCATCTTCAAGTTTGCGCATTTGAACACTAAAAGCCGACTGGGTACGGTTCATTTGTTTGGCGGCTCTAGTGAAACTGCCTGTCTCCACGAAAGCTAAAAATCCTTTAAGGCCATCAATATCCATTGGCGTTTCAATCCATCGGTTTCATAAATACCTGCTATTAAAACTATCCGTTAGTTTTTCTTAAAACAAGCACTTATGCTAAATCCATTCAAAGACGTTACAGAGGAGGTAACTATGAAACTGTTCATCGCTAACCAAAACTACTCAAGCTGGTCACTGCGTGCATGGGTCATTTTCGCTCAATACAACTTAGAGCCAGAAGTGGTAAAGCTTAAGCTATTCACGGAAGAGTTCTATCAGGTACTAAAAGAGGTGACTCCGGCTGCCAAAGTCCCAGCTTTGGTCGATGGCGACCTCAAACTGTGGGACTCGTTAGCCATCCTTGAATACATCAATGAGGCATACCTGGATAACCAAGCATGGCCGAGTGACCCATCAGAACGTGCCGTAGCAAGAGCCATTTCCGCAGAGATGCACTCTGGATTTACCCACATTCGCAACGACCTCCCTATGAATTGCCGCGCACAAAGAAAAGTCGATCTATCAAGTGACGTACTCAAAGAAATCGCTCGTATTGATGAAATCTGGTCTACCCAGATGGCACAGTACCCTGATGGCTGGTTATTTGGCGAGTGGTCGATCGCAGATGCCATGTATGCACCAGTAGCGCTGCGTTTTAAAACCTATGGCATTGAGCTTTCTGAAGGGGCAAAACGCTATCAGCAAAAACAGTTTGAAAGCGCTGCGATCCAACGCTGGCTAGAAGAAGCCAGTAGCGAAACAGATATTGTCGAGCTCGATGAAGCAGGCACGGATATCTAACATACAAAAAAACACCAGCCGATTTTGGCTGGTGTTTTGTATCGATTAACCTGCAAGGTCACTGACTGTATCTGCTACCTTCTCAGCACCTTCTTGAAGCTGCTCAACGGTATCACTTTCTGCAATGTCCTTGATCTCATCGCTGTATTTAACGCCGATAAAAATACCCACAGCAATCAAAGCAATCGCAATCAACCTAATCATAACTCTCTCTTTACACTCATTAATGGTCTAGATGCCCGATGGCGCTAGTAAGCCATTAATTTCGGGAGAAATCCAGAGACTTTGGTGATGTACTACGTAACGGAGTGCCAAGTCTTGCTATCAATACCAAAAACGTACCCCACCCTGACAAGCTAAGCTATAATTCAGCACTGTTTAATTGTCAGGATGGATAGTGAATTGTCCCAGCAGCTTGACCATCTCCACAAAGAAATTCTCGATCTCGTCAATGGGCTCATGCCAATTGACAGCTCCGCTTTCTATTTTGTAGACAAGCACATGAATGCCCGCGGTATTGCACTCAATGGTGTCACTCAAGAAAAAGATAAGGCGTACCGAGACAAATATCTCGACTTAGATCTCGCTGCTCCAAGGCATTTTGAAAGCAGTACAGAGAATGTCGTGATATTGGAGAAGCTTTACAAAGATACCAACTGGAGAAGCTCGGTCTACTATCAAGAGTTCCTCGCTCCGATGAACATGGAGCACGTTGCAGACATGTTTTTTAGGGATGCTAAAGGCAACATTGTTGCTGTGCTGACCATGCTGCGCTCCAATACATCGCCTCCGTTTTCTGAACAAGAATTGATCGTTATGAAGTCTATCCACCAATTTGTTCAGTTCACATTAAAGACTTACTTCCTTCCCTTGCAAGCACAGTTTAAACAGGTGGCGAAAGAAGAATATGCATTAACCGATAGAGAAATGGATGTACTTGAATACGTCACTAAAGGCATGGATAACAATGAAATAGCTCAAACTCTCGCCGTGTCACTTGCCACGGTAAAAACCCATATCAACCATATTTATCGTAAAACAGAAGTGATCAATCGAACCCAACTTCTCATTAAGTTTGCTGCGATGTGGGCTATTAAGTAGCGATAAGAACAAAAGAACCGCCCATCTAGGGCGGTTTTAGCAAGGACATTAGCCGTCCATTTTGTGAGCAAGTTCAGCGTTCATCACTGTCGCTTTTGCACCAACAGGGAAGTTACTTACCGAACTGAACGATGTACCATCAAAGCCGAGAATCTTACCTGTAGTCTTCATTCGCTCAAGGTCAATCATAATCACGCCTAACGTTGGGATCACTTTCTCTCGCCAAACGAAGAAAAACAAGTTTTGATCGATCTTTAAGTAATGGCACATCTCTGTCTCTGCCAGTCCTTTTTCTACACCTTTCAAACAGTGCCAAGTGTAGTAACCAGAGCTCAGGTAAATGTGGTCGTAGAACTCATGAGGGCTGTACTCGTACTGTACACGTTTACCGACCAATTCTAAGGTTTCCTCGTGACCCACTTTTCCTTCAACTGGGCGGTTAACCGTACATTGGATAAAGTTTGCCTTCACCCCTGTCAAGTAATCACCATCTTTCACTCTTTGGAATACTGGGCGCATCGCTTCTTGTTCTGTTGGCATCTGACCAACCAAAATCGTTGCGGTTTGTTGCTTCAGGTTCAATACGATGCTGGCACTGGTTGCAAACTCCTCTGGCTTAATGAAGTCAACAAAATAGATACCTTCACGTAGACACGTCGAGGTGTAAGTTGCTTCACCACGAGCTCCTTTTTCTTCGCCTTCAAGCACTTCCCAAGTTAAGTGCTGATTTTCACCAAAGGTATGAGCAATTGAAAGACCATGCGAGTTCAATACAAATGTTTTGCCTGTTAAATCCTCGACATGCTCTAACGTATTTGCTTCTTTAGCAAAGCCTTCTGCCAGTGCATCGACTTGTACCCATTCAGTCTTACTAGTCATATAACCACCTATAATCATTAACTATTTACTAAATAAACCGGCTTGTTTGCCGATGAGGTAATCTTCGCTGATCCCATTGATACTGCATATCAACCCTAAGGTTGAGAGAGGCCATAATTTTCTTAATGCAATAAAAAAGCACCCAAGGGGTGCTTTACAAAACTTAGTGGTTAACAAATGTCGTCTTCATCGAATGCGAAATCTATATCGTTGATACCGATGAAGCCTTGCGAGACTTTTTTACTATCACCGCTCGAACCTTGTCGTACACCAGATTAAAGGTAAATGCGTAGATGGTTATAAAAATGGTAATACCCACATCCATCATAAACGCTTCCCACAGCACCACGCCTAAAATGTACGCAATTACAGGAATGGTAAAAACAAGTAACCCGATCTCAAACAAAGTAACGTGCAGAAGGCGTAGCTTCATACTGCGTTTTTCTTTGTCACCAGTGTAAAGCTGGTCAAAAAACCAATTAAAGACAAAGTTCCAACACATAGCGATAGTGGCCACTATGATCATAGTGCCTGATAAGGACCCCACCTCATGATCTGTAGCTAACATCAAAAGCGCTATCGACAATAACACCGCTAACACTTCAAATAATACTGCGTGGAAAACACGCTCTAATGTACCCATTTTAATGGCCTCTTTATTTCGATTGGGAGTTCATCTCCCGAATGAGTAGTAAAAGTTTGGTTTGAGGTCTCATGAGACTTGGGTCAGGCTTAGCTGGTTACAGTTTGCTTTTGACCAGACGTGCGAAACCCTCGTCAGAGACGATAAAGAAAGAGACTTAGTTTGCCTTAGTGGGTGGCAATAATGCCGGGAAGGGGGGAGAAAGGGGTAAGCAGAATACGAGACAAACTCTAACTCGCGTTACCTTCTTCCAATCTTCGGAACAAACTAAATCCCGAAGACATTTTTGCTTTATGGATAGATTTTAGCTGCGGACACGCCCAGTCAGCGACTGTGATTGGGCTAAACACCCCAGCCAATATCTGTCCTGTTGTAAAGTGCAACATATCGATTATCCAAAATAGGTTTGATTGACGCTTGCTCGACACCGTTTACAAATGGTTGAGCAATCGCTTTGGAATGTATCGAAATGCGATTCAATCGGCAAGTGAAAATACACGACAGCTAGAATTGCTGTGTACAAATCAAGTGACAGCTCAATCTAAACTTCTAATTTTCTTGGCTGGATTTCCGACATAAACACCTTTTTCAGTAATATCCTTAGTCACCACACTGCCCGCACCTATTACTGCCCCATCACAAATTGAGACGGGTAAAATGGTGGCATTCGAACCAATAGAGACATGATTGCCGATCTTGATACGCCCCCAGTTATCTGGGTTTGGATCGGGTTTGCCAGACTGGAACAGATCGTTGGCGAACATCACCCCGTGACCAATAAAACACTCATGCCCGATGGTGACAAACTCGCAAATGAAAGAGTGGGACTGCACCTTAGTGCCAGCCCCAATGGTGGTGTTTTTCTGGATCTCGACAAATGGCCCCACAAAAACGTCATCTTCAAGATGACAACCGTAAAGATTGACCGGGTCAATCAAGGTGACGTTAGCGCCAAACTTCACGTCAACAATATGGGCTTTGCGAATTTTCACTATGGTCATTCATCGATTCCTTTGCAATGGGCTCAACTAAGAATAGAAAAGATCACACGTTCGTCATCTGATACATCTTCAATTTCTAAAATTTTCCCTTGATAATCAGCATTGGATACCGCTTCGACCAAGTGTGCCAGTTGTTCTCCGTTTTCATCAAACTTGCTGGCAATGTTCTTAGGCAGCAGTGCGAGTATGCCTTTCACCAACACTAATGGGATAGAAATGGTGTTCATGAGTTGGTTGTTATTCAAACGAAAAGTCTCTATTTTCAGTGAGCGCATGGGTTCAATCCTTGAAATTATCTAAATATAAAAATAGTTGCTTATTTGAAGCATATACGAGGCTATTTGTACAAACTGAGATCTGTCTAACCCTTTGTTCATTCAGACATTATTGGCATAATGCTCAACAAATACACATCTAAATCGAGGTAATCACCATTCTCAAATCAATTTTATGGATGTTGTCTGCATTAACCTTCTTCTGTTTGATGGCGGTGAGCGCAAGAGAACTCAGTGGTGATATCAATATCTTTCAAACACTAGCGACCAGAAGCTTTGTTGGGCTAGTAATTGTCTGTTCCATTTTGCTCGTCACAAAACAGCCTTTACCATTTCGTACACCTAAGCTAATGCAACACATTTTTCGCAATAGCTTTCACTTTACCGGGCAATATGGCTGGTTTTTTGCCATCGGTTTTTTACCCCTAGCAGAAGTTTTTGCATTAGAGTTTACTGTGCCTGTATGGACAGCGTTGATCGCTTGGTTATTTCTTGGCGAGACATTAACTCGGCGCAAAATGGGATCAATATTGCTAGGGCTTGCAGGGGTGGCTTTGATCGTCAAGCCGGGTATTGAAGTGATCTCATGGCCAGCGCTAGTGATGCTTGGTGCGGCGTTTTGTTTTGCCATTACTCACACTGCCACCAAATCACTCTCCTCTTCAGAAAGTGCGCTGACGATTGTCTTCTTTATGTGTTTGATCCAGCTTCCACTTGGGTTGCTGTTCGCCACAGGGCACTGGAAGATGCCATCGATGGAGCAATGGTTCTGGCTGATGGTGATCAGTACCGCCGCCTTAGTTGCTCACTATTCAATGTCACAAGCAATGCGATTTACTGAGGTTACTACTGTGGTGGTAATGGATTTTTTCCGTCTGCCGATTATTGGTGTTGTCGGCGTCGTGCTGTATCAGGAATCTTTTGATATCTCTTTATTGATTGGTACGTTACTAGGGCGTGTTGACCTTTCGAGGCCAAATTTTGTTCAATCTAGATGGGTTCTGAGCAAGGAATGAGGAACGTAGCATAGTTATTCTATGTGAGAGACGAATGACGCAGCGCAGGAGCCATCTAGATGAACCCTTCGGGCAGTGTTTGTCAGCCCTTTCTCCTGCGTTATCACATATTTGTATAGAATGACTATACGGCATATGTGCTGCCTTGGATAAAGAGCTGACAAACGCTGCAAAATTGACCTCGAAAGGTCAACACGCCCTAATGTTGGTGGGTAATTTATGGGGCATGTCCGCTTTCAAGCGCTGGTTCAGTAAATCAACCTAACTAATCCAGAAACGACAAAGCCCCAGCAAAGCGATGCTCTGCTGGGGCTTTTATTCGTTATCTACGAATTACTTCTTAAGGTCTGCGAAGTAGTCGAAGATTACTGGTACGTCGTTTTGACCTAGACCTGCATCAACTGCAGCTTGTAGGCTCTTAGAAGTACCTTGAGCGATTAGAGACTCAGTACCTAGCTCTTCACATAGAGCAAGGAAGTAACCAAGGTCTTTGTTTGCGTTTGCAACAGAGAAACCTAGCTTCTCTTCACCGTCTACTGCGTAGAACTTACAGAACTGCATGAACGGAGAGTTAGAAGGACCCGCTGACATGATGTCAAACAGTTGCTGACCATCAACGCCCGCTTGCTTAGCGACTGCGAATGCTTGAGACATAGTCGCAACAGTAGTCATGCCCATGAAGTTGTTTACCAGCTTAGTTACGTGACCTGAACCTAGAGCACCTAGGTGGAATACGTTCTCGCCTTGCTCGTCTAGCACTGGCTTAACTTTGTTGAAAGTTTCGATGTCGCCAGCAGCCATGATGTTCAGTAGACCATCTTTAGCGTGTGCAGGAGTACGACCTAGAGGTGCGTCAATCATGCCAGCACCTTTCTCAGCTAGAGCTGCACCAATCTTCTTAGTAGAAGCTGGGATAGAAGTACCGAAGTCGATTAGAGTAGCGCCTTCTTTGATACCCGCAAGGATACCTTCTTCGCCGTATACTACTTTCTCTACAACTTCAGAAGTTGTTAGACATAGCATTACGATGTCAGAATTTTCAGCAAGCTCTTTTGCAGTTGCTGGGTTTTTCGCACCACGCTCAACACATTTTGCTACTGCATCTGCGTTAAGGTCCATTACGTTTAGCTGGTAATCACGGTTTTGAAGGTTCTCAACCATGTTGCCGCCCATAAGGCCAAGGCCGATGAAACCAATTACTGGTTTAGTCATGTCTAACTCCAATGAATGATGATATTGTATGATTATATGGCCTCAGTATACATCGAAAGCGGATGTTGAAAATAGCCTAAAATGAAAAGTTTGCGCTAGATCTCTTTTCTTTTATCATACAAATTATCACTAGCATGGTAAATCCATTTTATTCAATGGTTTAAATAGTTGAGCCAAATTTGTCCAAGCTTAATCATTTTGCGAGTTTTACCCGTTTAAACTCTCCAAACATAAGTAATTACTCAGAAAATACCGAATTTTGAGGTGGTGCTTTTTCAAGCAGAAAATCTCCTCTATTAGTCATACTATTAGCCAAATAACCCCCAATAACCGCTTTTAGCCCTCCTTAACCTGCTCTTAACCACTCGGTTGGTATTGTGGCTCCATCGACTAAATGGAGATTCCACCGTGAGACATACGATTCTCAGCTTAATGATCATTGGACTGATGGGATGCAGCTCAGCGAGCAACATGAACTATGTTGAGCAAGCTGACGACGTAAACCGTGCCACCAGCCAAGCATTGTTAGAGCAACTTATAAACAACAGACCACAAGGTAAACAAACGCAGACAACTAACGCGTTAACCGACCTTGTCAACCTGCCTGAACTGCACAGCTATTTACAGCTTGCGTTAGACAACAACCCAAGCCTGCAGCAGAGTTTGCTGGCTCTGAAGATCGCTTATGCCCAAGAAGGAATTACCAGCGCCGACCAGCTCCCAAGTGTTGATGCCAGCTTCACAGGTAATAAAAGCGAAGGCTCGGAGCAAACCTATACCTCAGACGTGACCGTAAGTTGGGAGCTCGACCTATGGCAGCGCTTATCAGACAGCAGTGCGGCGGCACAGCAAGACATTTTGAGCAGTCAAGCGGCGGTAGAAAGCGCTCGTGATCTCGTGGCGGCCAACGTGATGCGTGGCTGGCTGGAAGTGAGTGTAAATCAGCAACTGCTGGAGATAGAAGCTCGCCGTCTTGCGGTTCTAGAAAACAATGAAGCCTTGGTTTTACAACGTTATCAATCGGGCCTTGGCAGTTTACAAGAGTTAGACAACGCCAAATCCAACAGTGCCTCGTCTCGCGCCACCTTGGCCAGTTATCAAGAAAACCTAGCCACCAGCCAGCGCAGTTTATTACTGCTCAGTGGCCAATGGGGGGACAGCGCCGTTCTGCCCGATATTGCGGATAGCTTTCCTAAAGTGTTAAACCCGCTCGACGCCCTTGGCACCCAAGATTTGGCTAACCGCCCAGATCTAAAAGCGGCCTTTGCCGACATCGAGGCAGAATCGCTGCGTACTGATGCGGCGTACAAAGCCATGCTGCCATCATTTAATTTATCTGCCAGCTTAACCGATATTGCTGAGTCACCGTCAGAAGCACTCATGAACGGTGCGCTTTGGAGTGTTTTAGGATCTATCTCAGCGCCACTGTTCCAAGGGGGCAAGCTTGAATCTGCGGCGCAATCGGCTGAGTACCTCACCGAGCAAAAATTTTGGGTTTACCAACAAACCTTGCTAACCGCCGTCAACGAAGTTGAAAACGCCGTCGGGCAAGAGCATTCGCTTGAGCAACAACAACTACACCTTACGCAGTCACTGCAAAGTGCGCAGCGCAGCGTCTCGACTTATGAAGAGAAATACCGTCAAGGGCTTGTCGACATTTTTGACCTCCTAACCGTTCAGCAGCAAGCCTATGACACTGAAGCTCAACTTATTAACACCACCTATCAACGACTAAACAACCGCATCGATTTGGGCCTTGCACTGGGTCTAGGAGTCTCATCATGAAATTGAATCCAACCACTATTGTTATCACACTTGCAGCGGCTGGCACTGTTTTTGGTGCAGTTTCCTATACAGCAGCACAAATGGGTCCGCCGCCTAGCGGCAAAGGTGAAAAACCAGCTCAAAGTGAGCGACAAGCTTCCGAGCAAATACAAAAACCGAGTTCCACGCCAACCCTCGTACTTCCAGAAGTCGAGGTTCAAACCGCCACCTCTGCCAGTTATCGCGCAGAGGTGGTTGGATTTGGTGAAGCTCATGCAGCTTACGAACTTAACTTTGCCGCAGAAGTCAGTGGTAGCGTACTAAGTCTTGGAGACTCATTCAAAACAGGCCAAATCGTCAAAAAAGGGACTGTGTTAGCCAAACTCGATGCCACCAGTTATCAGCAAGCCGTCGCCCAAGCTAGCGCCGAGGTGGCATCAGCCAAACTAGCCTATCTAGAAGAAGAGCGACAAGCGATGCAAGCCAAAGCAGAGTGGAAAAGCTCGGGCTTATCGGGTGAACCAGATTCCACGCTTGTGCTACGTGAGCCCCAACTTGCAAACGCAAAAGCAGCGCTCGCTAATGCTGAGCAGTCGCTAAAAAAAGCTAAGTCAGATTTGGCCAAGACCACCATCAGCGCACCTTTTGATGCACTGGTAATCAGTCGCGATATTCAGCCAGGCAGTTATGTGCAAACCGGCAGCCAAATTGCGTCTTTATATAGCATTGATAGCATCGAAATCGATATCCCTTTGTCGGAAGCGCAATGGCACAAGATGCCAAGTATGACTAATCAAGAGTTCGCCGAAGCTAATTGGCCTGTCACCTTGATCAGCGCCGACGGCCAAACTCAATGGCAAGGCTATATTGATCGTATTGAGCAGCACCTTTCAACTCAAACTCGTCAGCGTGACGTGGTAATTGTGGTCGACAACCCTCTCACCCTAAGCCAACCGCTTTACCCTGGTACCTTTGTCCAAGCCAATATCCAAGGTGAACAAATCGATACTCTTTGGGAGTTGCCAGCATCCGCCATTTCACAGCAAGGCGAAATCTGGACAGTTAACGCAAATGGTGTACTGGTCAATACCGCTGTCACCACTGCCTTTGAGAAACAAGACAAGGTCTACATCAGTTCACAATCTGAATCCGCTCAAGTGGTAAAGCGCCCACTGAGCAGCTTTAAGGCGGGCATGAAAGTGAGCCCAAAGGTTGAGGGATAAGCGATGAAAACAACCAAACATACCGGGGTGATCGCTTGGTTTGCCCAAAACTCTGTTGCGGCTAACCTGCTGATGGTTGGCATGATTTTGGTCGGATTATTTTCTGTCGATTCATTGCGTAAAGAAGCCTTCCCAGCCCTTGAGCCCAACGTGGTGACTGTTTCCGTGGTTCATGACAGTGGTGACCCAACTCAAGCTGAAGAAGGTATAGCAATTAAGATTGAAGAAGCCCTAGAGACGGTGTCTGGCATCAAGCGTATCACTTCCACTTCAGATGCTAGCGGTAGCCACGTGTCGATCGAGAAAGAGAGCGATTACGATCTCGATACACTACTGACGGACGTGAAATCCAAAGTCGATGCCATCAACAACTTACCAGCCGATGCGGAAAACCCTGTGATCGATAAATCGCGTCGTTCAGAACACGCTTTGTGGGTACAGATCTACGGTGAAAGCGACCGTGACACCTTGCAATCTTTGGCTGAACAATTGAAATCTGACCTTTTAAGCCAAGACGCAATTCGCGATGTCACCATTCAAGCCAAGGCTGAGCCAATGATTTCGGTCGAAGTCAATGAAGTCATGCTGCAAGCTTATGGCCTGACCATTACCGACATTTCTGACGCCATCAACGCAGAGTCTTCCACTTCAAATGGCACCAGTTTACGTAACGGCGAAAAAACCGTGCGCCTCAAAGTTACTGAGCAAGCTTACGATTTGGCTGAGTTTCGTGCCATCCCAATCATGACGACCACCAATGGCACTGAGTTGACCCTAGGGGATATTGCCACCGTCACCAATGGCTTTGAAGACAGCTCTTTCACTTTATCTCGATACAATCAGCAAAGCGCTATGGCACTGCAAATTGTGATGGATGAGTATGGCGATGTGATCAGCATTGTTGAGCAAGCGGAAAAGGTGGTCGAAAACTGGAAAAACAGCAATCTGTTGCCTGACAACCTAGAGATTGAAACTTGGTACGACAAAAGCACAGTGATCAGCGAACGCTTGGAGCTACTGATCAAAAATGCGATGACGGGTATCGCCATGGTGTTCATCGTACTTGCTCTGTTTCTTAACCTAAGAGTTGCGTTCTGGGTTGCTTCTTGTTTGCCGTTTGTCTTCTTTGGCACCATGTTCTTTATGACAGACTCGTTTGTTGGCTTAACCATCAACGAGATGACCACCTTCGGCTTTATCATGGCACTGGGCATTGTGGTCGATGACGCCGTGGTAGTAGGTGAGAGTATCTACACCACTCGCCGCACCGAGGGTGACAGTATCGACAGCACCATCCGCGGCACATTAAAAGTTGCGGCGCCAACCGTGTTTGGTGTGCTCACAACCGTGGTCGCTTTTGTATCCATCGCAATGGTCGAGGGACGTATGAGCGCCATCTATGCCCAGTTTGCCTCTGTGGTCACCATCTGTTTACTGCTCTCCTTGGTGGAATCCAAGTTCATTTTGCCTGCGCACTTAGCGCATATCGATACTCATCGTGATTCGAGCAAAGGGCTATGGAATAAAATCCAACACGGTGCCGATTCTGGCTTGCAGTGGTTTAACCAAAACGTCTACCGCAAAGCAATCAAACTGGCGCTACGCTTTCGCTACGCCGTCATCTTGAGCTTCATCACCGTACTTATCTTGGTCATCAGCATGCCAATGACAGGTAAAGTGCGTACGACCTTCTTCCCTGATATCGTCGGCGATACCGTAGTGGCCAATATCAGCATGCAGAACGATGCCAGCTTTGGTCAAACAGAGCAAAATCTAATGATGCTTGAAGCAACAGCATACCAAGTCGACGCTCTTCTGAGTGGTGATAAGTCTACAGGCATCGGCAGTTTACAATTGATTGCGAGTGCAGACGATTCAGGCAGTGTGCGTATCGAACTGAGTGAAGATGCTCAGTACCTATCGACAGATTTTGCCAAAGAGTGGACCAAACTTGCAGGCTCTCCTGAAGGCATCAAAAAACTGAGCATTCAGACCAAGCGAGAGATGCTCGACAACTTTAAAGTAGAGCTACGCGCATGGGATACCGACACCCTTGAGGGCGCAGGTGCAACCTTCAAACAGACACTAGAAGGCATTGCTGGCGTTAACGGCATTGATGACAACCTTGACGCAGGCCAGCCTCAATATCGATTTGAACTTACCCCACAAGGCCGCGCTCTAGGAATGGACACTGCATCCCTCTCACGCCAAGTGTTGCAATCTTTTGGTGGCGATATCGTGCAGCGCTTTCAGCGAGACAAAGACGAAGTCAAAGTACGTGTGCGCTACCCTGAAGATCAGCGTCAAACACTGGCAGACATCCAGCAGGGTAACGTCAGAACCAACGACGGTACCGTCGTGCCACTAAGCAGTGTTGCCAACGTTTATGCCGACTATCAACCGGTAAGCATTACCCGAATCGACAGCCAGCGAGCGATTTATATCTCAGCGTCTGTCGACAAAGAAATCATTGCTTCTAATGAACTGGTTGCCAAGCTAAAAGCCGAATTGGTGCCACAGCTGACTGCCCAATATCCAACCCTAGATATCAGCTTCGCTGGTGAAGCAGAAGAACAAGCAGAGGCTACAAGCTCGATGTCATCAACCTTTATGCTCGGGTTGATTGCCATCTACGCCCTACTAGCTATCCCACTAAAATCGTATGTACAGCCACTAATCATCATGACCGCCATTCCATTTGGTATCGTAGGCGCAATCTTGGGTCACTGGTGGAACGATTTGGCGATCAGCATCTTGTCACTTAATGGCATCTTGGCGCTAAGTGGTGTAGTAGTGAATGACAGCCTGTTGCTAGTGTCTCGCTTTAACAGCCTTATGGAAGAAGGAGAACTCTCCGTCAAGCAAGCAATTGAAGAAGCGTGTAGCAGCCGACTACGTGCGGTATTACTGACCTCAGTCACCACGTTTGCGGGGCTAGCACCGCTCTTGGGTGAAACCTCACTTCAAGCGCAGTTCTTGATCCCAGCAGCAGCGGCACTGGGTTACGGTATCCTATTTGCTACCGTCATCACCTTAGTGCTGACCCCATCACTGCTGATGATCCAGACTGAAGCCAAGCAAGGACTGTTAAATATCAAACAACGTCTCGTTGGTGACAAAAAATCGTTGCAAGCTAGCACTGCTGCTTCACAATAATCAGTAAGAGAGATCAAGGATATAACCATGAAAACCAACCTACAGTTACTGCTGATTGAGGATGATATCGACCTAGCCACAGCGGTTGTCGATTACTTGGAATTAGAAAACATCACCTGTGATCACGCCGCCAGTGGCACTACTGGTCTGAATCTTATCCGTGCTCATTGTTATGACGTGATTATCCTTGATCTCAACTTACCAGGAATGGATGGCCTAGAAGTATGTAAAGTCGTTCGTGATGATGGCAATGACGTGCCAATCTTAATGCTCACAGCAAGAGATACGTTGGATGACAAACTGACGGGTTTTGCCCAAGGGGCTGATGATTACCTAATCAAGCCCTTTGAAATGGAAGAGCTTATCGTACGGGCACAAGTGTTAGCTAAGCGTCGTAGCGGTCAGATGAATAAACTCAAAGTTTCGGACTTAGAGCTAAACCTAAAGCGTCAATCGGCCACCCGAGCAAACGCTCACTTAAAGCTCTCCCCAACAGGGTTCAAAATCCTAGAAACACTGATGCGGGCAAGTCCAGAAACCGTCAGCCGTGACAAGCTCATCAGCGCGGTGTGGGGTGACGAAACCCCTGACAGCAATAGCCTTAAAGTCCACATGTTTAACTTACGAAAACAAGTTGATGCCAACTTTGATCATAAGCTGGTGCATACCGTTCCGGGGCGAGGCTTTGCGGTAAGAAAAGAGGCTCAATAATGAAAATCGGTCGCAGCCTCAAACTCTATGTACTGGTGGCAATGCTTGCCGCTGGTATCACTACCATCCTAAGCTTCTCATTTCTAAGCGTGGGCTACTTCTTTTCTGGTTTAGACGTTGCGATGAAACGTGCCATGGTCACCAAAGCCGTTTATCAAAAACAGCCAGATACCGCTCCTCTGATTGAAGAAGATTTGTGGCTGTTTGACCGCTGGCAAGATATTCCTAGTCAGGTACGTCAGCAGTTCGACCCCAACGAATTGGAAACTGGCGTCCTCACCAAACAGATTCAACAGAGCTCTATTTTCTCGCCACCAGAGCAGGCGTATTTTTTGATGAAAGTCGATGTTGATGGCAAAACTCGCTATGTCACTACCTATCTATCTCAAGACCTCAGAGACAAAATTAAAATAGGCAAACTGCCACACCAACTCTCTATCTTGCTAACCGCCGTAGCGGCACTGCTGCTATTTTCTGTGGTGCTCATGTTCGTCATGAAAAAAGTGGCAACCCCTGTTGAACAACTGGGTAAATGGGCTAAATCCCTTAATAAAGATAATCTCAACCAACCAGAACCAGATTTCCACTACAGCGAACTCAACTCACTAGCGAAGCTTATTCGCTCAAGTCTAAGTGAGGTGCAACAAGGCCTAGAACGAGAGCAGCGTTTTCTCGGCTATGCGAGCCATGAGTTAAGAACGCCCATCGCTGTCACACGAACCAATACCCAACTGCTGGCAAAAATGATTGAGAAGGAAGTCAGAAAAGAAAAACAGCTCGAAGTGCTAGAACGTATCGAACGTGCTGGATTTACCATGACAGATCTCACCGAAACACTATTATGGTTAACTCGCCAAGAAGATCGAGATTTGCCTTCAGCCCCACTTAAGCTGGGAGAGCTGACTCGCCAACTTAATACCGACCTCACCTACCTTTTACGAGGAAAGTATGTTGAAGTATCAATCACAAGCGATGACTACCAAGCCGAGTTACCAGAACCGCTTTGCCGAATCATTATCACTAACCTGATCCGCAATGCTTTCCAACACACCCAACAAGGCAGTGTTGAGATTACTCAGCAGGGCAATCAGCTCACTATCCATAACCAATGCAGCGCTGAACACGACCATACTCAATCCCTAGGGTTTGGGCTTGGACTAGAACTGGTCGAGAAACTGAGCAGCAAATACCAGTGGCAATACACCAGTGACACCACGGAGAGTGGTATGGTCGTTAAGGTGGAGTTTGGGTAACTATAAAAGCAAACTAAATCAATACCCTACTCACTACTTATCGATTTTCCTGATCTGCACTATCATCAGGCATTTGATAATTAGTCGTTATAATTCAATACATTGAAGGCACTGAACCTCCCCAAAAAAACACTGCAACTTTTGGGAAATGTATAAGAACCGTACGTTGTTCCTCACTAATATAACCTCCATACCAACACCCCACATCGACATGTGGGATGAAGCAATCAAGAGGTTTGCATTATGAGGACACAATTTGGCCCTAAAGGCTGGACTCCAGAGTTACTTGGCTCTCAAAGCAATAAGACTTACCTGATCACCGGTGCTAACACCGGTGCGGGCTTTCAAGCGACTCGTATCTTGCTTGCTAAAGGGGCAACCGTCGTCATGCTTAACCGAAATGCAGCTAAATCTAAAGCTGCCATTGCAGAATTAAAGCAAGAGTTTGGAGCTCAAGCGAAGGTGAGCTTTATCCAACTCGACCTTGCTAAGCTCTCTTCTGTACGACAAGCGGCAGCAGAAATCCTTGAAACCGTGCCACAAATCGACGCACTGATCTGCAATGGTGCGATCGCACAAATTGCCAAACAAACGCTGACTGAAGATGGTTTTGAAAGCCAACTGGGCGTTAATCACTATGGTCACTTCTTGCTATGCGGCCTGCTATTTGAACGAATTGACGCATCACAGGGACGTATCGTCGTCGTTGCGAGTGAAGGGTATAAAAACGGTCTTCGAGGCATGCAGTTTGACGACATGAATTGGGACAACAACTACCACCCCAACAAGGTATATAGCCAAAGCAAGCTGGCTCAAATGATGTTTGCCTATGAGCTTCAAGACAAGATCCAAGCCGCCAACAAATCGGTAAAGGTATATGTGTGTCACCCTGGTGCATCAAACACCTCACTTATCCGTGACAGTGCCAATTTGGCGACTCGAGTCACTTGGTCGTTAATGGTCAAAGTTGGTCTGGCTCAAACCGCTGAGCAAGGGGCATATCCTGAGGTGATGTGTGCTACGGAGTCTAAGCTGAAACAACGTGCTTACTACGGTCCATCAGGTCGCATGAACTGGGCGGGCCCAGTGGGTGAATGTAAGTTGGAGTCATTTGCACTGGATAAAAACGTACTGACTCGTTTATGGGATCTTTCAGAAAAACAAACGGGCTTGAGCTGGTCGATATAACCCTTAGATTTCATCAATGCTTCTGGCTGATTAATGCGGTCAGAGACAGTGGAGATACCTCATGAAAACGCATCTTTTATCCTTAGGAGTCACCATGGTTCTTGCAACATCCTCGATAGCTAGTACCTCAATAACTAGCAATACCCAATCATCGCCAACGGTGCACGATCACGAGGGTAATGTTTATCGCACTGTCGAGATAGGCGACCAAGTCTGGCTGGCCGAAAACCTCAGAACCACCCAATTTCAAGATGGTTCAAAGATAAATAGTGCGGCTATACCTGACGATGATGAAACGAATCTGCACACATACGGTCGACTCTACGATTGGCATGACGTCTCTGACCCTCGAAATATCTGCCCTAAAGGGTGGCGAGTCGCCAGCGATGAAGACTGGAAGAAGCTCGAAAGAACGCTTGGTATTGCAGAAGAGGAGATTGATACCGAAGGTTGGCGCGGTGATGATGACATTGCGATACAACTAAAAAAGGCACAACCCGATACTCTGTTTAAAAAATTTGATCAATCACTGGTCAACAAGTACCAGTTTTCAGCCACACCCGCAGGTGTAAAGTGGCATGGCTTATACATCACGCAAGGTGCATACACCGAGTTTTGGACCGCAGACCCAGCAAGCGATAGTAAAGCTTATATCCGGACACTTGCCTACTCTTGGTGGAATGCTCACAAAGGGCAAATTCGTCGAGCGACCAGCTCAAAAGAGTACATGTTTTCTGTACGTTGCGTAAAAATTTAACACCACAACCTAGTGACAAGAGCGAAGTACTTATCGTGCTCTTGTCCTTTTTCATCACTTCACCCTATTTCCAAACGAATCTAAAAATACTTGGCACCATCGGAATGCATGCTGGCACGATCTGATGTGATGTGGCGTGATTTGCTCCCTATACTGAATCCATCATCAAAGGGGCAACCCCAAACTTAAATTGACAAGGTGGATATCATGGCGAACACAGCATTAATCACGGGTGCATCAGGCGGTATTGGTTTAGAACTGGCAAAACTGCATGCGCAAAAAGGTGGAGACTTAGTGCTCGTCGCCCGCTCGAAAGATAAGTTAGAAGCGCTAAAACAGGAGCTTGAAGCGCAGTATTCCGTCCAAGTAACAGTGCTCGTCTCCGATTTATCGAAACCTGATGCCGCAGACCAACTATTTGCTCAAACCCAAGCGTTAGGATTGCAAATTGATACCCTGATCAATAATGCTGGCTTTGGTGGTCATGGCAGTTTCCACCAGCGCTCCCTTGCTGACGAACAGGCCATGATGCAAGTCAACATGGTCACGCTAACCAACCTAACGCACCATTACTTAAAAGGCATGGTCGAGCGAAACTCGGGTAAAATCCTAAACGTCTCTTCGACAGCTTCATTCATGCCGGGGCCTTTGCAGGCGGTTTATTATGCCACTAAAGCTTATGTTACTTCTTTCTCTCAAGCGGTGGCGGAAGAAGTAAAAGACCACAACATCTCAGTCACAGCACTGTGTCCAGGTGCGGTTGCTACTGGTTTTGTAGCGGCTGGTAACTTAGAAGGTGTCGATATCTGGAAAAATGCTAAGACACCAAAATCCGTAGCACAAGTCGGTTACGACGCCATGGAGCGTGGCGAACTGGTGGCATTTAATGAGTCATCACTAAAATTCATGCTTAATTGGATCATCCCATTCTTGCCACGTAAACTGGTACTTAAAATCTCTCGTCAAGCGATGGAAAAATCAGGGAAGTAAGCTCTTGAATAAGCAACCAGTCAAAACGGCCAGTAAGTTTGTCATTCCCCCGAATTGGAAAGTCCTGTTCAAAGACTTAGGGTTGGAACTCGAGACCGTGTTGGCCCATGCCGAGTTACCTATCGGGCTGTTTAATCAGCCCAAGGTACAACTCACCCCAAGCCAGTACTTCCAGCTATGGCGAGGTTTGGATCTGGCGGCAAATGGTGTAGAGCTGCCGCTTAAGTTTGCGCAAGTGATGAGCCTTGAATCTTTTGATGTGCCGATTTTTGCCGCCATCTGTAGCCCAAACTTAAATGCGGCGGTTAAACGCTTGCAAGCCTATAAACCGCTCATAGGCCCAATGCACTTAGAGATCACTATAGATGACAAGCACACCTCATTGGCGCTGAGTTGTTATGGGTACGATCAGCCGTTCCCTAAATGCCTGACCTTATCGGAGATGGTGTTTTTCACTCAGCTTGCCCGCTTGGCAACGCGTCAATCAATCTCGCCGACCCAATTAGTCGTACCCGAGATGCCAGAAAACTTAGATGCTTACCAAAGCTATTTTGGCTGTCAAATACAGCAAGGTGAACAGGCGCAGATCCAGTTTTCGGCCAATGATGCCAAAGCGCCCTTTTTAAGCTCTAACCAAGCCATGCTCGACATCTTTGAGGTTGAGCTGAACAAGCGTCTAGGAGAAATTGATGAGCAAAGTGTGGTGTCTGAGCAGGTCAAACGGATACTGTTCGAAGCCTTGCCGCAAGGAGAAAGCAGTATCGAGTTTGTTGCTAGCCAATTGGCGGTAAGCAAGCGTACATTGCAACGTAAGCTCTCAGCAGAACAACATCCGTATCAAACCCTGCTGCAAGCGGTAAGACAAGATCTCGCCAATCACTATTTGCTAAACACCGACCTGCCACTGCAAGAGATTTCCTTCTTGCTCGGCTTTCAAGAGTCCAACTCTTTCATTCGTGCCTATCAAGCTTGGACGGGGCAATCACCAAGCACCGCTCGTGCCGCCGCTTAAGACAAGCCAAAAACAGCCCATGGGGGGAAACCAAACAAGCCCCCCTTCGGCGCTTATATCGAACCGTCTTAACAAAAAATATTTGCACAGCATCCTCGCAACTCTGGCTAAGCGATCATAAAGTAATGGGCAATTAATGCTCGAAATAATGATTAAGCACCTCCTATGATTAACTTAGAACAAGCTCTCGCTTTCATTACCACCGTTGAAACTGGCTCATTTTCTGCCGCTGCCAGAAAACTAGGCAAAAGCCAAAGTTCGGTCAGTATTGGAGTCAGTAATTTAGAAGATGAGTTAGGCATTGATTTATTTGATCGTAGCA
Organism: Vibrio sp. SCSIO 43136; assembly: GCF_023716565.1. Classification (NCBI taxonomy): domain Bacteria; kingdom Pseudomonadati; phylum Pseudomonadota; class Gammaproteobacteria; order Vibrionales; family Vibrionaceae; genus Vibrio; species Vibrio sp. SCSIO 43136. The sequence continues at coordinate 1,754,588 of NZ_CP071849.1, forward strand.
CCCGAAAACCAACGCTCACTGAAGCGGGTGAACGTCTTTATCACCAAGCCAAACTTTTGCTACGTCAAGCCGATAAAATGAATCGCTTTGCGCTTGCCGTGAATAACGATGTCGAAAGTAAAGTGGTGCTAGGCATCGACCCAATGGCACCTATGTCGTGCCTTGATTCGATTCTCATAAATATCGATAAGCACTACCCAAACACCGAGGTCGAAATCCGCCTTCTCGACCATGCGACTTTGCAAAAAGAGCTGATCGCCCACAAGGTCGATCTCGGCATTCACTTTGGTGCAGACGCTTATCCACAATATCTAAATTTTGTCACCATTTTACAATACGAATGGCAGTGCGTTTGCAGCCCTGACTACTCACTTGCCAGCCTTAATACCATTAGCAATGAAGAGCTGCTTGCTGCTAGGCAAATCGTCAGTGAATCAACCAAACACCACCCTGTGCTGAGTAAAACCTCGATTTTTTCTCAAGACACTTGGGAAGCGGACAACATGGTTCAATGCAGCCACTTGATTGAGCTAGGGATGGGCTGGGGCATATTACCCTCAGACTGGTGTGCAGAACGTTTCGAACTCGGATCTCTAGTTGCTATTGAACCTGAGTTTAATCAAACCCAAATGTACTCTGGGCTTGACCTCGTCTGGGCCGCTAACCGCAACATAGGCCAAGTGTGTCAGTCAGTCATCGAACAGTTTACTATTCGAAAATCGAATAATAACTAATTTATACCATTCGAAAATCCGACGTAATATAGAGCCATCTAAACAACAGAGCCCCCAAATAACACGGCTCAATTGGCTCTTACTTCGGTTCACCCCTTCGTAATCAAGCCAATCCGTTTATTAGTATTTGACCAAAGCAGCGACAACAGACCAAGTATTCGCTTGTCGCTAACCAGTGAGCCTTACATTGATACGTGATGTTTCATCCCGATCTAAGCCACTACTAATTACTTACAAATAAATAGAGATTAAAAATATGAAGAAAACAATCTTAGCATCACTTCTTGCGTTAAGCGCTTCCGGTGCTTTTGTTTCGACTGCTGCTCTGGCGGGTGTTCCACCGATTGAACACCAAGTAAGTATCTCAAACGACACTTCTGAGTTCTTCACTGTTGAAGTTTCAGGCACAAACTACGAACGTGGTTTCAAGCACGGTAAAGAGCTTCGCAAGGTGATTCGTCATGCGGTGAATCGCTATAAATATGACATGGTGAGCAACCTACTAAGCACACTAGGCACAGACCTAACCTACCAAGACTTCCACAATCATGTGTTCAACAACACGGGCCTGCTAGAAACGGCGAAAAAAGAAGTACCTGACCTAGTAGAAGAGATGCAAGGTATCGCTGATGGTTCTGGCCTTTCGTTTGAAGACATCTTTACTTGGAACGCAACGTCTTACGATGCAATGTTTTGGGTGATTGAAGATATGACAGGCATTGATCCAATGCTTGCAATGGAAAAGGCACAACACGGCAGCGCTATTCCTGGTCACTGTTCTCACGCTTCAGTATGGGGTGACAACAAAGCATCCGTTGGCTACACGCTTGACTGGATTCGTGCAATGGAAGGCTCACAAAGCCTTATCAAACACGTAAATGATGACGGTTCAGTTATCTTGATGACTGCGTTTGCGGGCATGGTGGGTGGCCACGGTATCTACGCAACCGATGGTGCTGCACATACTTTCAGCCCGCACTCAAAGTTCCAACTTGAGCACAGCATGAACGGTCTTGCTCAAATCTTTGTTTACCGTAAGCTGCTAGAAGCGGGCTCTGTCGAAAACGGCATTAAGTTCCTAAACAGCGTTAAGCCTGCTGAAGGTCTGACGTACACACTCACTGATTACCACGGTACTCGTGCGTTTGAAGTATCGGCGAACAAAGTTGTCGAGTTTAAGATGGATGGAAACCAAATGGTTTCTGCAAACGTGGCACGTGTTAACAACGACTTGAGCGCTAGCTACAAAGCTGATTTGAAACTGGCAGGCAAGAAAATCGACATGAACGCTTTGCCAGCAACCTACTGGGAATACAACAAAGACAGTGTTGAGCGCTTTAAGTTACTAAGCAACAGCATCAAAGGCAAAACACCAACAGACATGAACCCAGAGAAGTGGACCCAAATCTTCAGCCAAAAACCGGTGAACAAGCCAGTGGATGAAAAACTGGAAACCTCAAACTTCTGGCATGTGGTTGAGATTGACCCTGAATACATCAACTACCATGTTGCACCAAGCAATCCGGGCAACATCAAACTTGAGAGCTACCGCATCAAGTACAACTAAGCTTGATAACAGCAAAAGAGCCGCAGTTGCGGCTCTTTCTCTTTTTGGTTAGACCTAAATTTATCGTCACAATAAGCCCAATTTAAAGCCAGGCACATTGGTTAAAAAAAGCAAAAATCTAATCACAAACTTCGCCATTGGGGTCTTTAACTCTCGAAATAGAGCCATCTGAAGCAATATTGTACCCAATGTACTTATGCGCCCTAGATTTTGTATTCATCGTCAAAGACTTAATAGTGCGATTTACTGCCACCATATCATCAGGGTTTAGATTTACTTTTATCGCACAAGCCAGAGCTCTCATATGCATCTCCCCTAACCGATTAACGACCACGAGTGGGCGTTCGTGCGCACCACTATAATCTTCAGACAAAATCTGTTGAAAGACTCTAGCGATCTGCCTAACAGACCCCCTTTTATTTTCATCTATTTGTAAGGCTTCTATAAAGGCATCTAAGTCATCCCTTACCCCATTAGCATCCAAATCTGGCCCTAGAAGGCTGTTATTTCGATCTAATGTATGTTGATAGTTTTCATATATGGTGAGGAGCTGATCCCCAACCATATCCTTTGATTTCAATTCGTTTTTTAACTCCTGCGAGAGTTCAAAGGTGACTACCTCTGAACACCCAAACATTGTCAGAGCAATTAGCAGTACATTAACTTTCATATTGGATAAAGAGGACTAATCAATATTAATAAACACGATCAAAGCGTAGGGTATTAAATGGGAAGTCATCGATTACATCGTGAAATGCTTGACCTACTTACCTAAACGGTGAAACCTACTTTTTTGTCAGTTACGTAGCGTTAACGATAGTCCTCTCAAATCCTAAAATATTTTTTCAGTACGAAAAACCAAATATGTATTTAATCATCTACTTTTTATCCCAACTACCGCATACACCACCAATACCATCCCAATAGCGTGATAAACAGTAAACACCTCGCCAAGTAACGTAACAGCAAATATCGAGGTCACCACTGGGCCAATATTACTCGTCACCCCTACCATAGTTGGTGTCAGGCGAGCCATCGCCGCAGCGACGAAATAGGACGGCAAAACAGTACAAAAAATGCCAATAGCAATACCCAGTAGGATGAGCTCATTAGACATGCTTGAAAAGTCTGCCTGCATCCAAAAATGTTGAATGACTATCGCCACACCTGCACTGCCCATACCAATACTGGTAAATAGTGAACTGCCTAACTTATTGATAAGTTGCTTACTCAAGATCAAGTAAACAGCGAACGTTAACGCCGATGCCACCGCTAGACCGCTGCCAAACAAGACATTGCCTCCTAGTTGTTTAAAGTCATGCGAGACGATCAATGCGACACCAAAGTATCCTAATCCAATCGAAAGTAAGGTGCTTTTAGTTGCTTTCTCTTTTAAGAAAACCCAACTAATCAAAACGACAAAAGAGGGAAACAGGAAGATAAGCAGGCGTTCCAATTGAGCGGAAATATGCTCTAGTGCCATGATGTCTAGTAAAGACGCAAAGTAATAACCAAGCACACCCACCGTTGCAGCTTGCCAGCCATACCTTACGGTCAACTTGCGATTATCCAAGTCTCGACACAGCCAAACCAATATCACCAAATAAACGGGTAAAGAGCTCAATGCCCGCAAGCTCATGATGGACGTTGCATCACCGCCAAGTGCGTAAGCAAGTTTGATCAGTACTGGCTTGATAGAAAACAGTGCCGTGCCAAGCAGCGCAAAAACTACACCTTGTTGGATTTGAGAAGTGGGGGTAGAGCTTGTGGCAATGGGTGCACTCATAATTTAGTTTCCTTACTGATTGAGGTAAAAGCTGTAAGGAATGAGCGCTGACCCCGACTGCATAACTTACAGCCGGACACATGAAAACCTACCGACTGAATGGCATAAGAAGTGCGAGCCAGAGTGATAGATTTTGGGTATGCATAATTAGTTTCTCCGTATATTTTTTAAGCTACATGGATTTCAACATTGATTCAACGACTGTTTGCTACTAACTCGCTAAACACGGTTTGAACTGTCATTTAAACCTCCTACACTTGCTCGATATTCCAAGGTTTCGTTAGGCAAATGAATGGCTTCAACTCGGGTAATTTCATCACAATGGAAGCGTTTTGCGCTCTACTCGGCCTCTGGTACGTTTACATTGGCGATTGATATTGCGATCTTGTGGGCGTTGACTAGTCAGCTGGATTGGCCGCTTACTGTATCCACTGTTGTGGCATTCCTCATTGCTGTTTCCATCCATTATGTGATCAGCAAAACTTTCGTATTTTCCGCATCAAAGCGCAGTGTTTTGGCGGGTTATTGGCGCTTTATTACTATCGCTTTAGTGGCTGCGATCCTCATAAGCCTGAGCATGCACCTGTTGGTCACTTTATTAGGCTGGTCTATTGTGCTGGCACGACTGTTAGTGGGGGCAGTGATTGGTACTGGTAACTTCACCGTTAATCTGGTTTGGAATTTTAAAATGCTCGGTCATCGTTCAGAGTAACCTCGCCTATTACTAGGTTTGCAAGTAGCGGAGGGATGGCGACATGAGTCAATATTTATAGATCGGCATAGCGCTATAACAAGTAAGCCCAAATTAGCTATGCTATCTGTTTGGGCTTACTTAACAACATATAATACAGCCGAGATACCTACAACAACTTAACTAGGCATCATAGGTGCTGCTCATCAACTTGGGGTTGAAACAGGCTTGTGAGTTTCCTCTTCCGTGACTGCACTTTTTCGCAGTGCCCAACCCACTGCAAGTACAGTAATTGAGCATAGCAAGAATACCAAGCGTCCCCACATTGGGTTCGGAATCAACGTCATTAGCAACAATCCCCCTCCCATGCACATGACCATCATGCCTAGTTTTTCACGCTGCTGGCGGTCTGAATCATCAACTTCGCGTTCAACCACCACTGGCGTCTCAACATCTTGGAAGAATTTTTCTAGCTCTTCTTTATGTTCGTCACGCTCTGCTCTATAGAATAAAGAGCTGAGGCAGAAGAAACCGCCTGTTAAGAACAGGTGAGCCGCAATGGTTAACATGACTCGCATCTCACTCGCTTCTCGACGAGTTAACTCCTCCATACCAATCCAACCGGCAACGACATCGGCGGTAAATACATTCATCATCAGCCAAGAAACGAACATGCCAAATAGTACGGTTAACCATGGTGCCCATTTCGGTGTCTTTTTAATTAGCATTCCGAAAAATAGTGGCACCAATAATGGCACTTGGATGAGCGTTGAGACGGACATCATGAGTTCAAATAAACTCATCTCTTTTAAAGAGTGGAAGAACAATGCAACAGCGATAACTAAACCACCGCTGACAAGGCTCACCACCTTACCAACCGCTAACATCTGCTTATCTGTTGCTTTGCCTTTAGCGATGATCGGGTTATAGATACTTTTGACAAAGATACCAGAATTTCGATTAAGCGCTGAATCCATAGAAGACATGGTTGCCGCAAACAGGCCTGCGAGTAATAACCCTACAGTACCCACTGGCATCACATTGCGAGCAAATACCAGATACACGGCGTCAGCAGCTTTGCGCCCAAGTGCGGGATATTGTTCGGCAGCATCTGGGTAAAGCACTGCTGTAGCCCAAGGAGGAATAAACCAAATAATGCTGCCGACAATCATCAAACCAAATGCCAACAGTGCTGCCTTGCGCGCATTATTGGAATCTTTCGCATTCAAGAAACGGTATGAGTCTTGGATGTTATTGATACTCTGAAGCTGCTTAACCAAGAAAAAGACAAACGAACATACCAACAACAGGCCGTAGTTCATGTTTGGCCCCATCACAAAATCGTGTGGGAACTTGGTCACCAATTCAGTAGGGCCGCCAACAGCAACAAGCGCTACGATGGCACAGGCCACCGACACGACAGCAACAACCAAAGTTTGCACGAAATCGGAAGCCACCACACCCCACGCTCCGGAAATTACCGAGACGATAAGCACCGCAAGCCCAGTAACAATGATGGTGATATGAATATCTGCTTCAAAAACAGCGCTGGCAAAAACACCGAGTGCATTTAACCAAATGCCCGCTCCGATAAAACTAAATACGATCAGCGCCCAAGAAAAAAACTGCTCATTCTGGTTGCCAAAACGACGACGCACACCTTCAGTTGGGGTGTCGACTCGCATCTGACGGAAACGAGGCGAGAAGTAGAGATAACCACATAAGTAAGCAAAGGCGTTGCCAAGAAAAACCAAGCTCACAGCAAAGCCATCATTAAAAGCTTTACCGGCTGCCCCAGTAAAAGTCCAGGCAGAGAACTGGGTCATAAATGCTGTTGAACCCACCATCCACCACAACATTTTACCTCCTCCACGGAAGTAATCACTGGTAGAGCGGTTTGCCAATTTCTTAAACACTACACTCACACCAACAATCAGCATGAAGTAGCCAAAAATTACTAAATACTCATAAAACATTTAGGAGATCCTTCTCATAGCTGATGAACGTCGACCCAAGAATTGTTTTCACGGATGATGTCGATAATTTGCTGATAACGGCAACCGTCATCAAATGTCTGGTAGGGTTCGACCACCTCTCCACAAACATCCTTGACTAATTGAGTCGCCAAGTGACTCCAACTTCGTTGGGTATCGTCTTCAATGGCAGGTAAGGACTCTCGAATGTGATTTGGAAGCTCAATAACGTTCCAGCCAGTGTGTTGAGTCCATAGTTGGAGTGGGCCAGCCCCATAATGGCCTTTAATATAAATAGAACCTTCAGTGCCATGAATAGTGATATGGTCATCATCAAAGCGGGGGGTTAAACCTCCATGTTTAAACAACACAGACACTGGTGCCTTCGCAGGCAATCGGCTTTCGATACTAGCCATCACAGTGTATGACCATTCCACATTTGACTCGCCCCACTCTAGATTAGGGTCATTGATATCTTCAGGAATGAAGTTGCGGCGCTGCGTGAAGTTATGTACCCCAGCGACAATCGGTGCTTTTCTCAAATCGTCACGAACCTCTCCACAGACAGAAAGAATATTTTCTCCGACGATTGAGGTAACTATCGAAAGCAAATGCGTAAAGTTATTGTTTAAACGGCCACCACCATGCTCGGCTCGGTGAGACCATCCAAAGGGGATATTTTTGTCTAAATTGAAATGTGAAATGCACTCAACTTCAGTCGGTTCACCAATAACACCTTCAGCCACCAACTGCTTAGCATGCATGATTTCTGGCATATAGCGGAAACTCGAAGCAAATGCTGTTTTTCTTTGGTAGCGATGTGCAAGATCTCTTAGTTCAACCGACAACTCGCCTGATTCACACAATGGCTTGTCACAAAACACATGGCATCCATTTTCCAGCGCCAATTTGATTGGTTCAACGTGAGCACCTCCAGGTGTGGCAATTGAAACAATATCTGGCTGGCACTCATTCAGCGCAGCTCCCCAATCCGTGCTAGCAAAGGGAATATCGAGTTCGTTCGCAACTTGGTTTACGACAGACTCGGTTCGGCCAACAATTCCAACAACGGTCGCACCCGCATCTCTAAATGCTTTTGTGTGCCCCTGTCCCGCAAATCCAGTGCCATACACCAGAACCTTAACTTCTTTATGTGTCATAGATGTTCCTTGATAGTTGTTGGGTACATATTTTTTATACAAGTAAACCGGTCTACAAAATCGGTTTACTAAATCGGTGTACCTACAAAATTACGCTTGCCATACAATATGTCAAGATTCGTATTTGACGAAGTTATCAATCTTGAAGATCTATAAGGCCTGATAGATAAACTTTATGATTTACTGCACAAAAATGGAGCACTTTGGGGTGTAACTCAGCAGCTGTTCTGAAATGGTTAAAAAAGAGCCCGCTAGATAACTAACGGGCTCTTGTTCTTTCAGGGGGAGGGGGGGTTATGCTTGCGCTAACTTAGCTTCGGAGCGTCCTTTTAGTAGCGCATAGCCAAAGCCAGTCACCGCAGTACCTGCAGCAATAGCGACTAGGTACATCACTACTGGTGAGATTGCATTAGGGATCAAGAGTACAAATAGACCACCGTGTGGAGCCATTAATTGTGCGCCAAACAGCATAGATAGAGCACCTGTCAGTGCACCACCCGCCATACATGCTGGGATAACACGCATTGGGTCTTTGGCAGCAAATGGAATCGCACCTTCAGAGATAAAGCACAGGCCAAGTACAAAAGAGGCTTTACCTGCTTCTTGCTCGCTAGGTTCAAATTTGCTTTTCGCAATGAAGGTTGCAAGGCCCATTCCAAGTGCTGGAACCATACCTGCCGCCATGATTGCTGCCATTGGAGCGTATGTTTCTGAGGCAAGCAGGCCAACACCAAAAGCATAAGCCGCTTTGTTTACTGGGCCACCTAGGTCGAAACACATCATCGCACCGAGCAAAATGCCAAGTAGGACTGCGCTCTCTGAGCCCATATTATTCAGGAAGTCTGTCAACGCAGTCATGATGCCAGCAACAGGGCCACCTACCACGTAAACCATCGCTAAACCAGTAAACAAGGTTGCGACAAACGGGATGATCAAAATAGGTTTTAGCGCTTCCATCGATTGTGGTAGAGAGACTTTCTCTGCGATGAACTTTGCGGTGTAACCTGCGATGAAACCAGCAGCGATACCACCTAAGAAACCGGCACCTGTGGAACTTGCCAACATACCGCCAACAAGACCCGGAGCAAGGCCCGGACGGTCAGCAATCGAGAATGCGATAAAGCCTGCAAGCACTGGGATCATGAGCGCAAAGGCAGAGCCGCCGCCAATGGTCATTAACGCTGCGGCAAGTGTGCCTTCTTCTTTAAACGCTTCGATACCAAATACAAATGAGAGTGCGATGATCAAACCACCTGCGACCACTACAGGTAGCATGTGAGATACACCTGTCATTAGGTGTTTGTAAACGCCCTTCTTCTCATCTGATGCTGCCGAGCTAGCACCGCCCGTGTGTTGGTAAGTCGTCGCTTGTTCAAATGCCTTATCCATCTCTTGCGCAGTTTGCTTTAGAGCTGGGCTGGTTTTAGTGCGATACATCAACTTGCCATTGAAACGGTCTAACGGCACTTCAATATCAGCGGCAATGATCACCAGATCCGCTTGGGCAATATCTTGCTCCGTCAGTTGGTTCTTCGCCCCAACTGATCCACGGGTCTCCACCTTAATGTGGTGACCACGACGCTTGCCTTCTTCTTCAAGCGCCTCTGCGGCCATAAAGGTATGGGCAACACCTGTCGGACACGCCGTAATAGCGACGATTTTCTTCTGCTCAGAACTGGCTGCGGTGACCGTTGTAGCTTGAGTTAATACTTGAGCTTCACTAGCTGCTTTCTCTAACAGGCTAGTCGCATCAGCAACAACCGTATTGATCGCCGTTTGGTACACTTTTTTGCCAACCAAGCGCGAGGTATCGATCTCGCAATCTGCGGCAACCACAACCACTTCGGCTTGATCGATCTCTGCCTGAGATAGAGTTTTGGCCTCAGTCACACTCGACTGACACTCAATTGTTGCATTCCAGCCAAGCTTTTTTGCTGCCTGTTCGAGCAACCCTGCTGCTAGTACACTGGTTGCTACACCGCTTGGACATGCGGTAATGATCGCAATATTCATACTTGTACCCTCTGTTCCTTAGTTATTGCCTTGAACAGGCAAACCTTGATTTGAAATTGGAAATAGCTCACTCACTTGAGTTTGCTGTTTAATTGACGCCAGCTCTTGTTGGCTGGTTAGCCCTACGCCCACCTGACTCACCGCAAGTGCGGATAGCGCAGTGGCGAAGCGTAATAGTTCTGGTTTTGGCATCTGTTGCATGTGACCCCAGCACAGCCCGGCAACCAAAGTATCACCAGCACCGACGGTACTCACGACGTCCATCTTTGGTGGTTGTGAACGTAGCCACTCACCTTGGTTAAGCCACATCACCCCCTCAGCGCCCATGGATACCACAATGTTCTCGATACCCTTTTCGCTGAGTGATTGCGCTGCCTGCTGGCACTTTTCAACGCTATCAAGTGCCTGTCCTAGCAAGTCACCAAGCTCTTCTTCGTTGGGTTTGATAAGCCAAGGGTGCGCATCTAGGCCAGCGCCTAAGGCCGCTTTACTGCTATCAAACAGCACTTTCTTACCTTGTTGATGTAACTGTTCAATCCAACCAGCGCACCGCTGTGGTGAAATACCGCCAGGTAAACTGCCTGCCAATACGAAATAATCATGGGTTTGTGCTAGCTGCTCGAGTTTACGTTCGAAAGCTTCAATAGCCTGTTGGTTGACTTGCACGCCTGGGAAGTTGATGTCACTAACCTGACCGCTTTCCTCCACCAACTTAACGTTGATACGAGTGGCACCTTCAACCTCAATAAACTCATCGGTCACGCCGATCTTGCTAAACAGTTGATGAAATAGTTCAGGGTTATCCTGACCAAGAAAGCCAGTCACCGTGACCTCTGCGCCCAGCTCGCTTAGCACTTTAGCAACATTCACCCCTTTGCCTGCGGCATGCAGGCTACTTTGCTTAACCAAGCTCACCGAACCTTGGGTGAGCACATCTAAAGAACCCGTCAAATCAAGCGCTGGATTGAGAGTTATGGTGACAACTTTTAGCGTTTTTTCCTGCATCATGTTGCGCCCCTTAACCTTCACCCAGACCTGCGGCAATCGCTTGACCAATGGACTCAATAGCTTGAGGGGCATCACTACCATCGGCGGTAAATTGCAGTTTGTGACCATGCTTCACACCCAGCGCAATCACTTTCATCAAGCTCTTGGCATTCACCGCTTTGCCATCACCATCGAGGTTAGAAACGCGAATGTTGGACTCAAACTTCTTCGCCTCAGCAACCAGCATTGCACCCGGACGAGCATGTAGGCCATGAGCGTTTTTAATCGTGAAAACACCACTAGTGCCATCATCCACTGTTTGTGATGCTTCTATTTCTTGTGCGCCAAAGAGGGCAAGCAACTGCTCTGAAGTGGCTTGCGTTACTTTGCTTTGCTCGCCATTGAACACTATCTCTGACAGAGTCTTCAGCGCACTCAAATGCGCATCGTTGCAAGCAGCAATCGCCACCAAGGCTTTCACTTCGCTGTCATTAAACTTAAAAGGTTTGTCACTGGTTACCACCGAGATAGCACTGCGACTCACTAACGTATTGCTGCTGACCAGCCATAGGCCTTCGCCCAGTGATGTAGGAGTCTTAGTTACTAAATCCGCCACCGTTTCTTTACCGACGTGCGAAGCATTTTTCAGTAACCCTGCGGCAACGGCGCTCATTTGCGTCATATCCGTTGCTGGGAAGCCTTGCGAAATAAGCGCTGAGTTAAATTCAACGTCTAGCTGAACGTCACCATTAAGCAATGCGATGATCTCTTGCGCATTGGCGGCTTGACGTAGACGCTGCTCGATACCATCGGCACTTAGGACCTTAGTTAGTTGCTTCAAAATACCTAAGTGCTCATCTGATTTAGCAGCAATACCGATAGCCAGATAAACAGTATTACCATCGCCCCAATCCACACCTTGCGGAAAGTGATGCACTGCGACACCTGTGGTTTTTACCATGGCTCTCGTATCCGTAGTGCCGTGAGGTATCGCGATACCATTACCCAAAAATGTCGAGTTTTGGTTTTCGCGATTGAGCATGCCTTCAACATAACCTTGTTCAACTAACCCTTTGCTGGTCAGTGAAGCTGCGAGGCTTTTGATCGCCTCAAACTTGTCAGTTGCGGTTTGAGATAACGTAATGTCATTGTGATTTAACTTAAGCATGAGGCTCTCCAGCATCAGTGTCTTGGGTGCTTCTGCTGAACAACTGAATCGATTCAGCAAAAAGACAAATTTAATGGATTCAGCAAACATATCCTTGCTCAGCTTAGTCATTTGAGAGCAATTTGGTCATTTTAGTGACGGATATCTAGTTTCAATTTCTTGCTGAATCCTTTCAGCTTTAATACTGAAACGATTCAGCTTATAATTCAAGTCATCCATGGATCATCTGTTTATAATTTTGATCCTGCGCACAGATTAAGGATCAACCAATGACGTTAGAAGAGATCGCTAAAATTGCTGGAGTGTCGAAGACAACAGCCAGTTACGTGATTAACGGTAAAGCACAAAAATACCGAATTAGCGACAAGACGCAGAAAAAAGTCATGGCCGTGGTCGAGCAATACAACTTCCGCCCAGACCACGCCGCTTCAGCGCTGCGTGCAGGTAACTCGAGATCGTTTGGTTTGATTATTCCCGACCTAGAAAACACCAGTTATGCACGCTTAGCCAAACTGCTTGAACAAAACTCTCGTAAGGCTGGTTACCAGATTTTGATTGGTTGCTCAGATGATGAGCCTGAAACTGAAGCCAAAGTTGCTGAAGCTCTAGTCAGTCGCCGTATTGATGCGTTATTTGTGGCCAGCAGCATGCCTGACGCCAATAGTTACTACCTTAAATTGCAACAGTCGGGCACACCCGTCATTGCTATTGACCGCCCGCTTGACGACGAACATTTTAGCTGTGTGGTAAGCGAAGACTTTGACAGCGCATATGAGTTGACCGACTCCATCATCAGCCCAGAAATACAATCGGTTGGTTTAATCGGTGCATTGCCAGATCTACGTGTTTCTGTGGAGCGTCAGCAAGGTTTTCTCTCCGTTTGTAAGCAATACACTCTTAACACGCAAACTGGCTACGGGGAGCACTTTAGCCGTGATGAAGGCAAGAAAGTATTTGCTCGTTGGCTGGCAGAAGATCAGATCCCAGATGCCATTGTCACTACGTCCTACACTTTGTTAGAAGGCATCGTTGACCTCATGCTAGAGCATCCAAAGCTAATGGATAAAATCAAACTCGCCACCTTTGGTGACAATCGCTTACTCGATTTTCTCCCGATCAAAGTCAACTCTCTGCCCCAGCAATTTGAGCTCATCGCCGACAGTGCCTTAGAACTGGCGCTCAACGCTTCTGCTAAACGCTATAAACCGGGGGTGGAGTTGGTCCCACGTAAATTAGTAATCCGCTATCCGACCAAAGAACTGATTTAGCCAAGATATAAAAAAAGCGCACTGTCTAAAGTGCGCTTTTTCACTACTAAGTCATCATCTTAGTCAAGTTCAACCAAGTTTTTCTCGTACTCTTGGTGCTGCTTGGCAACCTCTTCTTCTGGCTCGCCGGTGATTAAGGTGGTGATCACAATCGCTGCCGTTGATAGCACGATACCAGGGACAATTTCGTACAGATCAAAAATGCCGCCACTTAGCTGCTTCCAGAATACGATTGTGATACCGCCGACCAAGATACCAGCCATCGCGCCGTAGCGGTTCATGCGAGCCCAGAACAGGCTCAGCACTACTGCTGGACCAAATGCGGCGCCAAATCCTGCCCATGCGTAAGATACTAGGCCAAGAACAGTGCTTTCTGGGTTCATCGCCAGTACCAGTGCCACCACTGAAATGCCGATAACGGCAATACGACCCACCAGCATTACCTGTTGTGGCGTTGCGTCTTTATTGAAGACTTGCTTATAAAAATCTTCCGCCAGCGCTGAAGAAGAAACCAGTAGCTGGGAATCGGCAGTACTCATGATCGCAGCCAAGATAGCTGCAAGAAGGATACCCGCAATCACAGGGTGGAACATAGCGTTTACCAACAGCATGAAGATCTTCTCACCATCTTCTAGGTCGATACTGTTGTTGGTCACGTAAAGAAGACCCACAACACCCACCAGCATGGCACCAAACATTGAAATACCCGACCAAATCACCGCAATGCGACGCGCTGTTGTCAGGTCTTTGTTGCTACGAGAGGCTTTAAAACGGGCCAAAATATGTGGCTGACCAAAGTAACCTAGACCCCAAGCCGCGAGGTTGATAATAGCAATCGCAGACAGTGCTTCACCCGTTGAGCTGTTGAAGATGGTCATAAGCTCTGGATTTATTTGACGCAGTTGATCACCCAGTGCGAAAAATCCTCCGTCCATTGCCGCAATTGGCACAATCATTAGCGCCGCAGCCATCAACAGACCTTGCACTAAGTCAGTCCAAGAAACCGCTAGGAAACCACCAAATAGGGTGTAAGAAACCACACATGCCGTACCAATAACCACAGCGACGGTGTAATCCAAGCCGAAAACTGTTTCGAAGAGTTTACCGCCCGCCACTAGACCCGAGCTGGTGTAGAAAAGGAAAAACAGTAGGATGAAAAACGCCGACAGCAGCTGAATGGTGTTAGAGTCATCTTTAAAACGGCGCGCCAGAAACTCAGGCAGTGTCACAGAATCTGTCGTGATACTATAAGTGCGCAGTCTTTTTGCGCTAACCAGCCAGTTAGCCCAAGTACCAATCAACAGGCCACCTGCCAGCCAAATCGCTTCTAGACCAGCGGCGTAGGCAAAGCCAGGAAGACCCAGCAGTAGCCAGCCACTCATATCTGAAGCACCCGCCGATAGCGCTGCAGGCCAAGGCCCAAGTGAACGGCCACCAAGGAAGTAGTCCGTTGAGTTAGACGTGCGTTTATAGGCCACGTATCCGATGGCAAGCATACCTAAAAGGTACGTGATAAAGGTTGCCGTAATAGCAAAGCTATTAGCGATCATAGGAAAATCTCCTCGTTATAGTAATAGCAATCCAGACACCTGATAAGAGGAGTCAGGATTGAGATATATCTTGCAGCCATCCAAGGCTGCAAGCGGATCAATGGGTATCGCTTCCTAGCTCTAAGAGCGTTGCGTTCCCCCCCACTGCAGTAATATTGATGGTGCGAGTTCGCTCAGTAATGAATCGCAGTGACAGGTTAGGATCATGCGCTGTTGGCATCATCACTAAGTCATATTCACTGATCAGCGGTACAATTGCTCCGCTTCGATTCGCTAGCTGTTGGTTAAGGTTACGAGCACCCTCTTTAGTGCCGACATAACCCAAACTGCGAATATCACACTCTAAAATTTGGCTGCTCGCTTCATGCGGTTGAAGCTGCAACACGTTTAGTGGCAGTATCGAGAGGTTGGGCTCTAGCGCCTCAACTAACTCAGTATCGTCACTGCAAATGACCACACTGTTACCCGCTAACATTGCGGTGGTCATTTGAGCCAGCAGGGCCTGTCTGGCAGGCGCACTGTTGTCATCTTGAATTAACAAGCTCACTCCACGTCCGGCAGTGTATAGCTCGTTAGTTTCACCTGTCGGCCCCGGCATCAAATGCACTTCACCGATCAAGCTTTGCGCCTGCTCTAGGTGAAAGGTCATCACCTTGGCCAATTCAGGTGTTAATTCGTTTTTTAAGCTGCTGACCGCATCGCGGCGATCGTCAAATTGGGTTAAGTTCCAGTTTTCCCACGCAGAATACGCATCAGAAAAACATGTAGCTAAATGTGGCATAGTCGCTCTCCTAACTTAGGCGTATTGAGTTTGAGTGAATCGGAACAGGTAATGCGGTCCGCCCGCTTTCGGGCCAGTACCAGAAAGCCCTTGTCCACCAAATGGCTGCACACCCACTACCGCACCGACTTGGTCACGGTTGATGTAGCAGTTCCCCACCCGAGCATTTTTCTCAATCCAGCGATAGGTGGTTTCGTTGCGACTATGCACACCCATGGTCAAACCGAACCCAGTTTGATTTATTGCCTCAACTACTTGAGCGAGCTCAGACGCTTGGTAGCGCACGATATGCAATATCGGCCCGAAATGTTCTTTGTCGAGCGCTGAAATACCATCGATTTCAATCACACTAGGGGCAACAAAATCGCCATTCGCTCCACTCTCATCTATTTGCGCTTGAGCGACCAAAGTGTATTGCTCGCTCATTTGCTGAATATGCGCTTCAAGCTTGGCCTTAGCATTGGCGTCAATCACTGGCCCCACATCGGTCTTGTGCAAATATGGTAAGCCTACGTGTAGCTGCGCCATCGCCCCTTTGATCAGATGAATGATCCGCTCAGCGATATCTTGCTGCACAAACAACACTCGTAATGCCGAACAGCGCTGCCCTGCCGAAGCAAACGCCGAACGCATCACATCACGAACCACCTGCTCTGGCAGCGCCGTACTATCGACAATCATTGCATTCTGGCCACCCGTTTCTGCGATAAATGGCACTGGGTCATTTTCTCGCATCGCCAAAGTGGTATTAATACGTTGCGCCGTTTCCGTAGAGCCGGTAAATGCCACCCCAGCAATCGCTGGATGCGACGTCAAGCTATGACCAATCTCAGCACCAATACCCGGCAATAGTGCAATCACATTGGCAGGAAAGCCCGCTTCTAACATCAAACGCACCGCTTTTGCGGCAATGAGCGAGGTTTGCTCAGCAGGTTTGGCCACCACAGTGTTACCAGCAACTAATGCTGCGGTGATCTGACCAAGGAAAATCGCCAATGGGAAATTCCACGGGCTAATGCAGACAAACACCCCACGCCCTTGGTAAGAAACTTGCCTTGCAACGTCATCAAAACCTTTCACCGTTTGTGGCGCTAGCCCCTGCGCTTGTTTTGCGTAGTAACGACAGAAATCGACCGCTTCACGCACTTCATCAATGCTGTCGTGAATGGTCTTGCCCGCTTCTTGATGACACAGAGCAACAAACTCCGCTAAATCACGCTCTAGCAAGTCGGCCAGTTGCTCTAGGCATTTTGCTCTTAGATCAATCGGTTGCGATGACCAGGCGGCAAAACCTTGTGAAGCAGACTCAATCGCTTCGGAAACATGATCAAGGTTAGCCATAGAGACCTTGCCCACTTGAATGGTGCGATCGTATGGCGCAAATACGGGTTCAGCCTTGATCATGCTTTCGCTACCATTAACGATTGGACCCGCTTGCCACTGCTGATCCATAAAGCGCTCTACCTCAAGCTCAAACGGCTTAGCCGAGCTCTCAACATCAATGTTTACCCCTAGTGAGTTGCTGCGATCATCAAATATCGCCCCCGGAAGCGGAATGCGTCCATTGTGTAAAGTCTCATTGGCTAGCAGGGTATCCACTGGGTGCTGAGTCAGCGACGCCACAGGACATCGAGCATCAACCAAGCGGTGAACAAACGAGCTGTTGGCGCCGTTTTCTAACAGTCTGCGAACCAAATACGGCAAAAGATCTTTGTGGCTACCCACTGGGGCATAAATACGCACAGATTGACCGTATGCTGATTTAGCATGGTTATAAAGCGCATCTCCCATGCCGTGCAGACGCTGAAATTCGTACTGATCATGCTGCGCCATGACAGATACCGCTGTCACAGTATGTGCGTTATGGCTAGCGAACTGCGGGAAAATCACTCCAGCAATATGTGGGCTGGTGAGAAAACGAGCACAGGCTAAGTACGCCACGTCAGTCGACTCTTTACGGGTATACACTGGGTAGTTGGCATAACCTGCTTGTTGCGCCCATTTAATTTCACTGTCCCAATACGCCCCTTTCACCAAACGCAGCGGGATAACATCACCTTGTTGCTTGGCAAGCGCTGCAAGCCAGCCCAGTACAGGGAGCGCTCGTTTGGAGTATGCTTGAACTACTAATCCAAAACCGCCCCAACCAGACACCACGTCACTGCGATAGAGTTTTTCAAACAAATGCAGTGACAGCTCAAGTCGATCCGCTTCCTCTGCATCAATAGTGATTGCCACATTCAGTTCACGAGCACGCTTAAGCAGCTCTAGTACTGTGCTGTACATCTCGTCCATCACACGCTCACGGTTTGCCACTTCATAGCGTGGGTGCAATGCAGAGAGCTTAATGGATACCGAAGGCGCAGGGCTTTCACCACTAAAGTCATCGTTACCGACCGCTTCAATGGCCATTAAGTAATCTTTGAAGTACTTATTGGCATCTGCTTCGGTTAACGCCGCTTCACCTAACATGTCATAGGAGTAGGTAAACCCTTGCTCACGCATCTTGAGGCCATTTTTTTGCGCCTCAGCGATGGTTCGCCCCAATACAAATTGGTGACCCATGATTTTCATCGCCTGATGCATCGCTTTGCGGATCACAGGCTCCGACATCTTGCTCACTAAACCGTTAATCGCCGACGTTGGGCTTTGTTTGGCCGGATTCTTCAAACCAACCACACTGCCCGTCAGCATCAAACCCCAAGTCGATGCATTGACGAAAACTGAATCTGAATTTTGTAAGTGGGATTTCCAATCCGCCACACTTAGCTTGTCACGGATAAGAGCATCCGCCGTCGCAGCATCAGGAATACGCATCAAAGCTTCCGCCAAACACATCAATAAGATCCCTTCTTGGGTATCTAAGCTGTATTCCAGCAGCAGCGCATCAATCATTTGAATCGCTTTTTTGTCTGCTCGGATTGCCTCAATTAGTGCGGTAGTTTTTTGCTCTGTTGCTCGCTTTTCGTCATCACTTGGCGTTGCCATAGGTAATAACTGTTCTAGCCATTGGGTTTCATCAACCATATACAATGGCGAGATCAGCGACCAAAGGGTATCCAGCGGCTGCTCGATAAACTCTGGTTTAAGCACATCAGTTGCTGTGAACATGCGTCATCCTCTATCTCGTTCCAGAGCCGTTTTTCATGATAAAACTCTGGATGTCTATCCAATGACTAGCAGTGTATTTTGAGGGCGAGAGAGATACTTGTCAAAAACTCCGAGTTTTTTGCGAAAAAGTCGGATTTTTAACAAAGATTAAACACAATCACATATTAAACGGAAACGTTTGACTTGCGTGGGTGTTACTTTTGGTGGGGGTTATTAACGTACAACTACCGGTAAAGGGCGAAGGGTAACAGGGTAACAGGGGGAAAGGGAGAAAGAATGGCAAACCTAGGCTTGGTGTCAAACTTCTCACAGCTTTCTAGCGCAGAATCTGCGTTTAGCGGGGTTGGAAGCGTTTTTTGTATTGGGATGGGGAGATGCTCTCTTGGCGAGAGAATGCGTGGGTGAAGGCGCTTTGGCCGGAGAAGCCGGTAAGTTCGGCGATTTGCCCGAGCGTAAGGTGACCTTGCTCGATAAGTGTTTTTGCGCTTTGAATACGCTTGTTTAGTACATATTGATGGGGGGTTTGGCTCGTCTGCTCCTTGAACAAACTATGGAACTGGCTTTCGCCCAAGAATACGCTTGAAGCCAGTTGTGCGACGCTAATTTTCTGGCCCAAGTGCTGATCAATGTAGCGATCTACCACTTCCATATCCAAGCGGGTCTCTCGCTCTAGGGCGTGGTAGTTTTGCATGTGGCGTTGCAACAGTGAAAGCACCGTATCGTTGCACGCTCGGCTAAGTAGTTTGTCATTCGGGTCTTTGCGCATCTCCTGCACAAACAAATCAATAATCTGACGCAGCTGCTTGTCGAGCTGGAAATAAATATCTTGCTGTCCCACTTGCTCCACTCGTTCGCTTAGCAGTGGATCGGCCAGATGGTTAGGTGCACTGTTTAACACCAAGATGTCACACTTACCCACGCCCCCAAACGCATGTAACGTCGACGCACTTACCACGCACCCTTGCCCAGCGCCAATAAAGTTGTGAACCCCAGCCACATCAAATTCCGCTTTGCCGCTCAAACCAATCACGATCTGCACGTAATCATGTGAGTGGATATTCATCTCACTGCTCAACGTTTGAATTTCAGCAGGGATCATCGCAGAAGGTGTCGATACTGGTTGCATGGCATTTACCTGTAGGGAAGCGTTTATTCGGATCTAAGTCCACGCCTTGGATCATTGCACGCTATGTTACCTTGCAATTCTGGCTGCCGTCAAAGCCGCTGTAGCCCTTTATTTCTCTCGGAACGATGATCAAGACCGTACAAATTACGGTCAGTGCGGAATAGATATAGTTCCGTGATAAATAAAGGGCTACAGAGCGATTTTGTCCTCTCATGCGCCTCTATTTGCTTACCAACTCTCAAGCAAAGCGCCAATCGACAGCATTTCCTTGATCATTCTTTTGAAAACGATCTTCTTACCTTGATCATCGTTTCGAGAATTTGTTTCAAACCCCAGCGAGCAAGGCTAACTTCAGCTATTTTTATAAAAGTGGTTGAGCCAAGAATTAAAGGGAGCCCTATTCAAATGTGGAAAATCGTGCTGCTTTCGCTTCCGTTATTTACTCTGTCACATACAGGTCTAGCCAACAGCCATGACCACGAATGCCTTCGTTTGCACGTAATCAAAAGTGCGCCTATTGGTTTTCTCGACCAAAACGACAACCCCACCGGAGTACAGTGGCGTTACCTTGAAGAAATTGAAAAGCACTCAGGGTTATGTATCACACCGCTGCTGATGCCCTATCCGCGTATCTGGAGCAGCATTAAAAATAACCGCCATGATGGTGGAATTGTCTTTCGCTCCCCATCTCGTTCACAATACGTGCAATACGTGCAATACGTGGCATCAATCCGAACCGTCAACACGCTAGTCATCCCTATTAAAGGAAGAAAAGTCAGCTCATTTGATGACTTATATGACCTAAAAATAGGTAAGCTGCGTGGTAACCATCTAAGCAAGCAATTTGATAATGACCCCAACCTCAATGTCATCGAGTTTTCGAGTTACGATCAACTCGCTGCAATGTTCAACGCAAAACGGATAAGCGCAGTCGCTGGCAGCGCACTTATTTTGAATTATCAATTACAACAGTATGGTGTTAGCGACATTCTCGACTTTGAAGAGAAATTCATTTTAGGTGAAAAGGAGCAGTGGCTACAAATTGCCAACGGCTCTAAACATCTCGACAAGATTCCAAAACTCAAACAAACCATTGAGGCATTAAAGCTCGATGGCACATTTGATCGGATCATGGACGAGTTCCACCAACCGGGTTGGAGGAACATCAACCAATCAGCACTCTCCGATGATTGATGCGAGTCTAAATTGCGCTTCAAACAAACTAACGAAGCGACAAAGGCGAGCACAGTGTTAAAACGCTTACAGGTTACAAAACTGGGTGTTTAATTCCCGTCCTTATTTGTATTAGTTCGGACTAGATCTGACACTTCACTTTGAAAAGAAGAGAGTTACCCGCTTTGATTAAAGGTGCTTAATCCGTAATCAAAGAACAAGAGGTAACTCTCATGCTTCATACTAGCAATCCAATCATTAAACACAAAGCGGGTCTTCTCAATCTTGCTGAGGAGCTCGGTAATGTATCTAAAGCCTGTAAGGTTATGGGTGTATCAAGAAACACTTTTTATCGCTACCAAGAGCTCGTTGAGACTGGTGGCATTGATGCGTTGATAAACCAGAGCAGAAGAACACCCAACTTAAAAAACCGTGTCGATAGCGATACCGAGGAAGCAGTCCTCAAGTACGCCATCGATTTCCCTGCACATGGACAGGTAAGAACTAGCAATGAGCTGCGTAAGCTAGGTGTATTCATCTCACCGAGTGGCGTACGTTCAATCTGGCTCCGAAACGACCTTGAAAACTTCAAAAAACGCCTGAGTGCTCTTGAGAAAAAAGTAGCTGAAGATGGGATCATCTTAACCGATGAGCAGGTAGCTGCTTTAGAGCGCAAGAAACATGATGATGAGGCTTGTGGCGAAATAGAAACAGCTCATCCAGGTTATCTAGGCTCTCAAGATACGTTTTATGTGGGTAACCTCAAAGGCGTTGGCCGCATTTACCAACAGACCTTCGTAGATACCTATAGCAAAGTGGCCTTCGCTAAGCTTTACACAACGAAAACACCTATTACTGCGGCTGACATGCTCAATGATAAGGTGCTGCCGTTCTTCAAGTCTCATGAGCTACCAATGCTGAGAATACTAACCGACAGAGGTACAGAATACTGTGGCCGAGTTGAACAGCATGACTACCAGCTCTACCTCGCTATCAATGATATAGACCATACAAAAACAAAAGCTATGTCACCCCAGACAAATGGCATCTGTGAACGCTTTCATAAAACGATACTGAATGAGTATTACCAAGTTACCTTCAGAAAGAAACTGTATGGTTCGATGGAAGAGTTGCAGAAAGATCTGGACGAATGGATAGACTACTACAACAATCATCGTACTCATCAAGGAAAAATGTGTTGTGGGCGAACGCCAATAGAGACATTAGTTGATGGGAAATCAATCTGGGCTGAAAAGAATCTAACCCAGATTTAATCTGACAGGCACCGTATCAAAATGGGTAACTGTCAGATCAGGTCTGAATTACTACACCTTATTGCTCCTCTCTGACTGCTACTCCATTATCCACCTCAATGAGTTTAAGGCTGCATTACTAATGCTTAGAGTGCTACCTCGGAAGCGCTACACATTAGCCTATCTAACCGCATCGCCAACACCAGACTTCCTCCTACACAGGCTGCACTAAAAACAAGATTAAACTCGTTTGCATCTAGCTCAATGAGCCCATAAACAACAACACAAGATAATGTAGCAGAGAGCGCTTGCCCCATAGTGAGCAAACCACGAAGCCCTGCACCCAGCGACTTCGGAGTGTCTTTAAAGAAGTTGACTTGAGTCCTAACGATCTGGAGTACTGAGTATGGAAATATTGCAATGGCCATCCCAAAAAGAAATAAAGTACTTAGTTCAATGAAGCACGCAAGTAACGAAGCTATTGCTGCAACAGAAATCCACACGTTATAAGCTTCGAACTTCTTAAACCAGCGGCTAACAATAATAGAAAGTGCCCCACCGAGCATCTCCACTTGAGAGTATAGTTCTCCTCCCAACTCCGAACCGTATTGATGAGTAATTAATAATGGAAGAGATACAGCGATTGCACCAAAACTAAAGTTACACAATAAAAATATATAAAAGCTGTAACGCATTTCTATAGAGTGTGAAACTTCTCGATAGGTAAGTCCGAAATAGTTAACTAAGGGGAGCCGTTCTTTTTCACCATCTTTCGCATTCCAAATTGAAAACGCAAATAGCAAGTGACACAGCCCCGAAAAGTAGAACAATGAAGAAAAAGGGATAATATCCCACATCAGCGGAATTGCGACCAAAGCAGGAGAAACTACCATCATAGAAGTTGATACAATATTCAACTTAATAATCAATGGCTCGACATCGTTAAAGTTATGCTTCGCTAAGCTATAGATATATGACTTGTTGTAGCTTGCAGCTAACGAGAAGAGTAGCGATAAAGGAATTAACCAATAAATAGAAACCTCTACTTCCTCAACACTTACCACCATTAGAAATGCAAGTGCTGAAACTAACTGTACCGCTAAAGCAATCAACCTATTATTAAAGTTATCAATTAACCAGCTAACAAAAGGGGTTAATACAATGGCTGGTAGGAACAAGCATACTCCAAGAATTGGCACCAATGCCTGCTGACCCAAAATTGCTCCTGCAAACCAAAACAGTGCCATGCGCACGATAGCATTCGCAGTAAACGCCATTGTAGCGCCCAGCAAAAAGTATCTAGAAGTCACATTTTCACCACATCAATGGAAGAGTACAAAGCTTTCACTCTTTTAAGACAGTATGTATTCTCTGACATTCCATTCTTAGCCCCTATGCGTGAAGCCATACATCCGCCTAGACACAGATGTTTTTTATCGCACAGACTGCAATAGCCTGAGTTCAGCTTAACCACACTTACTTCATCGGCTATTGCGTCAAATATGGACATTTTCAATTAACTCCATGCTATATGCCATTTTAAGTTACCTAACAATTGCAGGAAGAATTAAAGTAAGGGCCAAGGTGATTATTTTAATTGAGTCAGATCAATATATAACGAAAAAACACCCCTGATATAAGTAAAACAACTTAAAAGCCCTTACCACTTATAAATCATGCCAACCTTCTCATTGATTATATATTCCAAGTAGAAATGAGCTCTTCACACAAACTTAAAGTAAGTGCATATGCCTGAAATATTTTACGAGTTGAAGTAGTGTAACTTAGTGTATTATCCACAAACAATAAATTGGAGATGTTATGAACCATCAGCCTATCGATTTGATGGTCATCTTCGAGGTTTTAACAGGACACATACCAAAAGTAAACGGATAAGCGCAGTCGCTGGCAGCGCACTTATTTTGAATTATCAACTGCAACATTATGGTGTTAGCGACATTCTCGATTTTGAAGAGAAATTCATTTTAGGTGAAAAGGAGCAGTGGCTACAAATTGCCAACGGCTCTAAACATCTCGACAAGATTCCAAAACTCAAACAAACCATTGAGGCATTAAAGCTCGATGGCACATTTGATCGGATCATGGACGAGTTCCACCAACCGGGTTGGAGGAACATCAACCAATCAGCACTCTCCGATGATTAACGTGCCTTATCAAAATTGCGCTTAAATCGAACTAACGAAGCGGTATCGACAGAAAACCCTTTTAAATAGCTCACCAATAACGCCACCACAAACATCGCAGCCTGCACCAACACAATACAAGCGCTGGTTGCGCCATCAATGTAAAAGCTTAGCCAAATACCTAACACATTGGCCGTCACTGAAACTGTGACGGCAACGACCAGCATGGTGTTGAAACGCTTGCTAACCACAAAGCCAGTGATCCCCGGAGCCACCAGCATGGCAACGACCATGATAACTCCTACCGCTTGAATCGCTGCAACGATAGTAAGTGCTAACATCACCAATAAACCGTAGTGGAGAAAGTTCACTGAAAGCCCCACCACCCGAGCGTGTGCTTGGTCAAAGCAGTAAACAATAAGTGGCTTTCGCAACACTACCACTAGCAGGCTCACCACGGCACTGATAGCAAGAATCTGGTTTTGGACTGACTCGGTGATGCCCAGCATATTGCCAAATAAAATATGCATTAAATGCTGGTCAGTTTCGACCTTAGCAAACATCAATAAGCCGAGCGCAAACATGCCAGAAAAAACAATGCCCATCGCCGTGTCTTGTTTCACCCGACTGTGGTCCTTAATAAACCCAGTCAAAAGCGCACAGAAAATGCCTGAAACAAATGCGCCTATCGACAATGCTATTCCTAGTAAGTAAGCAATTACTATCCCCGGAAGTACCGCATGGGATATCGCATCCCCTATCAAGGACCAGCCTTTTAGAACCAAGAAACAGGACAGCAGAGCACACACGATGCCAACCGCAACACCCACCAGCAGTGCCGTTTGCATAAAGCCAAACTGCATGGGAAAAGCGAGCCAATCGATTAAAGCTTGCATGGTTTTTCCTCCAGCTTAATCGCACTTGAACGATTGAGTTTTGCGGTGACAATGCCGTGCTTTGGAGAGAACAAGAATGCCAAAATAAATGAGACCGTTTGCAACACCACAATGACAGCGCCCGTCGTAGCATCAAAGAAATAGCTGAAATAAACCCCGAGCAAACCACTCAATGCGCCTATTGCAGAGGCAATCACTAATAGTCGCTCAAATCGGTCGGTCAACAGATATGCCGTCGCACCGGGTGTAATCACCATCGCAATCACCAAGATGGCACCGACGGTTTGTAGAGAGGCTACGGTGCAAGCACTCAGTAAGGTAAAAAAGCCAATCTTAACAGCGTTGACATTAATCCCCACTGCACTTGCTTGCGGTTCATCAAAGAAAACCAGCATCAAGGTTCGCCACTTAAGCGCTATCAGGGCAATGGTGGTTAGACAGATAATGACAATTTGCCATTGATCGCTGGCACTTACTGCCAAAATGTTGCCGAGGATAATAGTCTGCACATTCACTGACGTCGGGTTGAGCGATATCAATAACAAGCCTGCGGCAAAAAAAGTGGTAAAGATAAAGCCAATAATGGCGTCTTCTCGTAGATGGCTGAAGGCTTTAAGTGCCGCAATACTTAGGGCAGCAAGGAATCCTGAGAAAAAAGCACCGAGTGCAAGCGGCAGTCCAAGGGCATAGGCTGCAGCGACACCGGGTACTACAGAGTGAGATAGAGCATCACCAATTAACGACCAACCTTTAAGCATTAAATAGCAAGACAGCAAAGCGCAAGCAGCGCCGACTAAAGTAGCAGCCACCATGGCATGCTGCATGTATTGATACTCAAAAGGTTCAAACAGGAAGGTGAATAGGCTCTCCATAACCGCTACCCCCTATCACTGCCACTGACCACAGTCGCACTCTCTTTGTCTCGTCCATAAAAGACAGCGGGCTTATCGTGGTCAGAAAATATGGTTACCGCACGAGGGTCATCATCAGTATGCAGCTGCTTACCATCAATCCCCACTTTGGTCAATACGCCGCCAAAAGTCTTGGCAAGGTTAGATTGGGTGAACGTTGTGTCCACTGGCCCAGAGGCCACCACGGTGCGATTGATAAAAATCACTTCATTACAAAAATCAGGCACACTACCAAGGTTATGGGTGGATACCAAGATCAGGTGCCCTTGCGATTTGAGCTCTTGCAGTAGCGCCATGATGGCTGACTCTGTGGTGAAGTCGACGCCGGTAAATGGTTCGTCCAACAAGATGATTTTGCTTTGCTGGGCAAGTGCTCGAGCCAAAAACACTCGCTTTTTCTGCCCACCCGAAAGTTCACCAATCTGCCGTTTGGCTAGATGCGCAATACCTAAACGCTGCATGGCCTGCAATACTAATTGCCTGTCTTCGCCACTTGGCCTTTTAAAAAAGCCCATGAAGCCAAAGCGACCTTGCATCACCACTTCTTCGACTAAAATTGGAAAATCCCAGTCAATGTCCTCACTTTGAGGCACATAAGCCACCATGTTGCATTTTAGTGCTTGCTTGATGGCAACGTTATTGACTCGAATCGAGCCGCTGCGAGGCTCGACTAGCCCCATAATAGATTTAAACAGGGTCGACTTTCCGCCGCCGTTGATCCCCACTAGTGCGCAAATCGTACCCGCCTCCAGCGCAACATTGACCTGTTCAATCGCCGTCACACCATTGCGATAGACAACGCTAACATCATTGATCTCTAGTTGAGCGGTGGGATTAATGTTCATGATCAAATCCCTTGGCAATGGTGTTGCTGGTCACGCGCAGTAAGTCCAAATAAGTAGGCACTTTGCCACTTGCACTGGATAGTGAGTCCACATATAGCACGCCGCCATAGTGAGCCCCGGTTTCGGTTGCAACTTGGCGTGCTGGTTTGTCAGAAATGGTGCTTTCGCTAAACACCACCGGGATCTGGTGCTGCCTCACGGTATCAATGAGCTGCTTAACCTGTTTTGGCGTACCCTGCTGATCAGCATTGATAGGCCAAAGGTAAGCTTCCTTAAGCTGGTAGTCCTTAGCCAGATAACTAAATGCGCCTTCACTGGTCACTAACCATCGCTGAGAGGCCGGAATACTTGCAAGTCGCTGACGAATGGGCTCAATCTGCGCTGTGACTTGGTTGGCATAGGCTTGTGCGTTAGCTTGGTATGCAGCACGATTGTCAGGGTCGACTTGAATCAGCGCCTCTTTAATATTATCAATGTAGATAAGAGCGTTATTAGCTGACATCCAAGCGTGGGGGTTTGGTTTGCCTTGATACGGACCTTCATAAATAGACAATGGCTCTACACCATCACTCACGACAAAGGCCGGCACCTTGTTGATATTGCCAAAAAAGCGTTCAAACCAACGCTCTAAGTTCATACCGTTCCACAGTACCAGATCGGCCGATTGTGCTTTTACGATATCTTGAGGCGTCGGCTGATAGTCGTGAATTTCAGCGCCCACTTTGGTGATTGAGACGACATCGGCTTTATCACCGGCCACGTTTTGCGCCATATCTTGAATCACCGTAAAGGTGGTAACGACCTTGATTTTCGCTTGGCTTTGAGTGGCGACAGATAAAAGGGCAGCGCTCACCGCTGCGATGATCCACGATTTCATTGTGTGACCTAAATAGCATTGAGAATTATTCTCATTAAAAGACTATTTAGTAACAATGTCAACAGGGGGGAATCCCCCCTTTCGAGATCTGAAAATATCTATTAACGTATTTGTAGTGAAACTTGCTGAATAGTTAAGTCTCACAGGTATGACAACTTGGACCCTAAGCTTGTTATACCTCTTCTACACGTCGACAAGATTTTATCTTGTATTTGCCAGCTCCCTCAGGCTGGCATTTTTTTGTCTAAATTGCGCCCCATCCTATAAATAACAACTATTTTTGTAGGGACTATTGCTCGTTTGAATATGTGACTGGTAACATGCTTTATCACCCGTTAGCCGTCATTAAGTTGTATCAATGGCATTAACTTCTCAGCTCGAATCCCTTTTTTCTCAACTGCCTGGCTGCTGGGGATGTAAGGATAAAAACTCCGTCTTTGTCTATGCAAATGTTGCCTATGGCGAACTCATAGGCGTTGATGATCACTTAGACTGTATCGGCCTCACTGATTTTGAGATGCCGAGCCCAACCACGGCTTGCGCCGCTGATTTTCAAAGACAAGACAAGCAGGTCATGGAAACCGGCCAAACACTGCGCATTCTTGATATCCACCCTTACCCTGACGGCCATTGGCGAGCACATATCTTTACCAAGTGCCCTTGGTTTGATGATGCTGGTGAGATTCAAGGCACAATTTTCTATGGTATAGAGTTAGAAAACACAGCAATTTTGGAAGTCGGGCACTGGATCTGCCGCGCTACGGGGTTAAGCCAAACGCATCATATTTTCAGCACTCAGGCAAACCAAGCGCCACAAAAGCTCAATCAGAGAGAATCTCAGGTGCTGTTTTTACTGCTTTACGGTAAGAAGCCACAATTTATTGCCAACGCCATGAAGATATCGGTCAAAACCGTTGAAGGGCATGTTGCAAGGCTTAGGCTTAAGTTTGGTGCCAACAGTAAAGCTGAGCTTATCGAAATGGCGCTGGATGCAGGCTACGGGTCGGTGATCCCAGAAAGTTTATTGCAGACTCAGATATCCGTGGTACTAGGGTAAGAAAAACCCCCAATGCACAAACATCAGGGGTTTAGGGCGTGTTGACCTAGTAATTTAACCATAACGAGCTATGGCGCTAGGCGATCCACATCCCAGTCACCACCGTTTTCAGTAAATAAGAAACGGTCGTGTAAACGGTGTTCACCACCTTGCCAAAACTCAATGCTTTGCGGCTTAACTCTAAAGCCACCCCAGAATTTAGGAACTGGGATTTCACCTTCTTCAAACTGCTTTTTCAGCTCCATGTACTTGCCTAATAGTAGGCTGCGCGCTGAAATGCGGCTACTCTGGTGGCTAGCGATCGCTGCAATCTGACTCTCTTTAGGACGAGAGGTGAAGTACTTCATGTTCTCCAATGCTGTCAGTTTCTGCGCCACACCAGTGATATGTACTTGGCGCTCAAGCGGATGCCAAGGAAAATGCAAACTGATGTTGGTGTTGTTTTCCAACTGCTGCGCTTTACGACTGCCTAAGTTGGTGTAAAACACAAAGCCGTCTTTATCGACACTTTTCAGTAGAACAATGCGCTGGAAAGGCATGCCATTTTCATCCACTGTAGCAATCGTCATCGCCGTAGGGTCAGTCAATTTTGCCTCCACAGCTTGCTCAAGCCAAAGGTTAAACTGATCGATCGGGTCGGCTTTTAAGTCGCGTCGGCGCAGACCGCCTTTTGAGTACTCGCGACGAATATCTGAAAGTTCCATTGAAAGCTCCTTTGTCGTTGCTGCGATTGTGCGATCAACCGAGGCTTTACTCAAGCGTTAAATCAATTACTTGGGCTAAGCATTTCGCTAGCTAAGTACCTACAATTTCTACGACTCAAACATCGGCAAGGTTCTCATTCCAACCTTAATTAGTTTACAAAACCCATATAACCCTAGCCTATACTTAACAGAATCGATTAACATGCTGTTAAAGGCGTAATGAAATCAACTGATTGAAAGCGATACCAATACGACTAATTATGTGATCTTGCATAGCGACGGACAGATTTTGTCTAGCATGGTCCGGCATTCCGGGGAAGAAATCTTATGCCTAGCTGGGACTAGGGATACGATTTCTGACGCGGCTAGAGGAAATATGGACTAGCTAGGCTGATCAGATAATTAGTTGGATTGGTATGAAACTACGCCGCATTAATTGTTATTCAGGGAATGAAAATGGATAGGAAGGGCTTAAATAAGTTAGATTCAACCGAGCTCGACTACGTTGACGACAAAACCGCAGCCTTGCTGCTCAACACCCCAACCAGTGCCAGAATCCTTTTGTGGGTTGTGGTGCTTTTCTTCGTCTGTGCTGGGGTATGGGCTGCATGGGCGCAAATCGATAAAGTCACCGCCGGGGAAGGCAAAGTCATCCCTTCTTCCCAGCTGCAAATCGTACAAAACCTCGAAGGGGGATTGGTCAAAAGCCTGCTGGTAAAAGAAGGCCAATCGGTGACCAAAGGCCAGCAGCTGCTATTAATCGACGATACTCGTTTTCGCAGTGACTTTCGTGAGCGTGAGCAGCAAGTCACCAACTTAACCGCATCGGTATTACAGCTGACTGCTTCCCTATCCAGTATTACCGTCAATGAAGATTTCACTCCGGCCACTTGGCAAGACAGTGTCAAGATCGATGCCACCAAACTGATCTTCCCCGAACAGATCCGCGAAAGCGCTCCGGATCTGGTTGCTCGCCAAATGGCAGAATATAGACAAGATCTTAATAACCTACGCAACCAAGTATCAGTATTGACTCAACAAGTGAAACAGAAACAGCAAGATCTGGTTGAACTGCGGGCGCGGGTCGATAACTTAAAACAGAGTTACCAGTTTGCGAGAAAAGAGCTCGACATTACTCGTCCGCTTGCTGAAGAAGGCGTAGTGCCAAAAATTGAACTGTTAAAGCTTGAGCGCCAAGTGAATGATACTCGCCGCGAAATGACCTCTAACGAGCTTAAAATCCCAGTGCTCAACTCCGCCATTCAAGAAGCGATTTTAAGCCGCATTAATGCGGTTCAAGATTTCCGTTCTGAGCAGCAAGAAAAGCTCAATCAGGCCCAAGATAAGCTCTCTGCATTAACTGAATCAACCGTTGGCCTAGAAGACCGAGTCAATCGAACCACGGTAGTCTCTCCAGTAACTGGCACGATTAAAAAACTCTACATCAATACCGTGGGTGGGGTTATCCAGCCGGGGATGGATTTAGTTGAGATCGTGCCGACCGAAGATACGCTTCTCGTCGAAGCTAAAATTGCACCGCAAGATATTGCATTCCTGCGTCCGGGCTTATCTGCTTTGGTTAAATTTAGCGCCTATGACTTTACTCGCTATGGTGGTTTAGAAGGCACATTGGAACACATCAGTGCCGACACCATTCAGGACGAAGAGGGCAACAGTTTTTACTTAGTACGTGTGCGTACCACTCAAGATAAGTTTGGCCTCAATGACGACTTACCGATTATTCCGGGTATGACCGCCTCGGTAGACATCATCACAGGTAAGCGTTCGGTACTCGACTACCTGCTCAAGCCAATCACCAAAGCTAGCCAAACGGCGCTGCGGGAGTAAGCGGGCATGGCATGGAAGCGACCTAAACTCGCCCTTCTTGGATTGCTTGCTCTGAGCTTTGCCTCAGGCGCACTCAACACCCAAGAGCAGCGTTGGGTTGATGCCGTACAGCGTACTTATGGCGATCGCGCTGCGCAACGCATGTATGCGTGGCGTGATGTGATCCACAGCTACAAAGGTCTGCCAGAATCTGAGCAACTAGAAGCGGTAAACCGCTTTTTTAACCAGATGAACTTCATCGACGATATCCACATGTGGGGCCAAAAAGACTACTGGGCAACCCCACTAGAGTTCATCGGTAGCGCAGGTGGTGACTGTGAAGATTTCACTATTGCCAAATATTTTTCCTTGCTGGAGTTAGGCGTGCCAGACAAAAAACTACGCCTTATCTATGTAAAAGCCATCGAGCTTAATCAGTTCCACATGGTGCTGGCCTACTACTCCAGCCCAAGTGCCGAGCCGTTACTGCTCGACAACTTAAAATACGACATTACCCGTGCATCAACACGCCGCGATTTGCTGCCGATTTATAGTTTTAACGGTACCAACCTGTGGTTAATGAAAGAACGTGGTGCCGGTAAGTTGGCTGGGAAGTCATCTCGTTTGAGTTTATGGAACGATCTACGCTCACGAGAGAAGACTCTTAAATTAAACAAACCGATCATCAATTTTGACGAGTAGACAAGATGACACTATATAAACAGCTTGTCGCATGGATGTTAGCCGTCTTTATCATGCTGATTACTTCAGTATTTGCTATCGAGTTTAACACCACGCGAGACTTTCTTGAGCAGCAGCAACGCTCTGAGGTCAACAACACCATCAATACGGTAGGCTTGGCTCTGGCTCCATATCTTGAAGACCAAGATGAGGTCGCCGTTGAGTCAGTGATTAACGCCCTATTTGATGGCAGCTCATATCAAGCCGTACGCCTTATCTTTCTGGCCAACGACAAAGAAATCGTGCGCACCTACCCTATTCATCGTCAAAATGTTCCTGAATGGTTCACCGAACTTCACCTGTTTCGTACCATTCACGATCGCCGGGTCGTGACCAGCGGCTGGATGCAGTTGGCTGAAGTCGAGATTATCAGCCACCCTGGCGATGCTAATGCGCAGCTTTGGGGAGCGGCGGTGGATCTACTCACCATCTTCTCAGCCATCTTCTTGATTGGTGTGCTAGTGATCACCATGGTAGTCAAACGAGCGCTGTTACCATTAAGCCAAATTGTGCAAAAAATGAATGACGTGGCGAATCACCAGTTTGGGAAGCCACTGCCTCTGCCTCGAACTAAAGACTTGATTGCCGTAGTAAAAGGCATCAACTTTATGTCTGCCCAAGTGGAGAAGAGCTTTCAGGCGCAAGCTAAGGAAGCCGAGCAGCTTCGCCAACGTGCTTTCATTGACCCTGTATCTCAACTGGGTAACCGCTCTTTCTTCATGGCGCAGCTCAACACTTGGTTGAAAGAGTCGGCTATTGGTGGCGTGGCCATTTTGGAATCCACCTTTATTGCCGATGCTTACGAAGAACATGGCTATGAAGCGGGTGACGCCAAGGTACGTAGCCTTGCCGATCACTTAAAAACGACATTAGCCTCTCCAGACATTACCATTGCGCGCATCAACACGTCTGAGTTTGCGTTCATTTTCCAAAACCTAGGTGATGAAGAGCTAAAAGTGACCGCCGAAAGCATCATGAACTACATCCAAGATCTGCACTCAGACCCAACCGGAACAGAGCCGCTCGATGCTTATTTAGGTATTGTTCATAACGAGCAGCCAAAAAGCACATCAGACATTTTGGCATTGGTGGACAACGCCCTGTCTCTTGCTCACGCAAATCCGAATACTTGCTATGGCATTGTTAAAGATACTCAACAAGCAACTGTACTTGGTAAGCAGCAGTGGCGTGCTCTGGTCGAACAAGCCATTGAAGAGCAGTTGATTGAGTTTAAGTTCCAGACGGCCTCCAATGCGCAGAAACAGCCATATCACCAAGAAGTGTTCTCTGCTATTGAAAAAGAAGGGCAACGCTACACCGCCAACCAATACCTGTTTGCACTTGAACAGCTTGGTGAAGGCCAGATCTTTGACCGCTTTGTCATAGAGTCAGTGATCGATAAGTTGACCTCAGAAGAGCACAACACGCCATTTGCCATCAACTTAACCGTAAGCAGTGTTTGCGAGCCAAGCTTTATTCGCTGGCTATCTCAAACGTTGAGCCGTCACACCGATATCGCCAATAAGCTGCACTTTGAGATCCCAGAAACCTGTTTCGTGCACCACCAGCACCATACCGCTCTGGTGTGTCACGCCATTCGTACCGCTGGGGCTGAGTTTGGTGTCGATAACTATGGTCGTCACTTCCACTCATTGGATTACATCAACGAGTTCCGTCCTGCGTACGTGAAGATTGATTACCTCTACACCCACAACCTCGATGATGAGCAGCAAGCATATACCCTAACGTCCATCTCTCGTACGGCGCACAATTTGGATATTACGACCATTGCGTCACGAGTTGAAACCCAAACTCAGTTGAACTTCTTGTCTGAACACTTCGTCGATGTGTTCCAAGGCTATATTGTCGATACCAAGGATTAAGGCCAAGTTGTATGCAAGATCCTTTGCTTAATGCATTGGTGTATGTAAGTCGCTATTACGGCTTATCTAATTCACCAGAAGCTCTGATAAACGGTTTGCCATTAGCCGATGGCAAACTTACCCCGTTTCTTTTCCCACGCTCGGCCGAGCGCGCTGGGCTTGTTGCCCGTGAAAATCGTGCCAGTTTTGAGGCTATTCCTGAATTAGTTCTACCTGCGGTATTAATGCTAAAAGGTGGTGATGCTTGCGTACTGGTGAGTGTCAATCAAGAATCTGGAGAGGCGGAAGTCGTTACCAGCGACTCCCACATGATGCCAGTATCGCTACCTCTAGAAGAGCTGCAAAGCCAATACACTGGCCGCTACTTTCTGGTGAAAAAGCAGTTTCGCTATGATGAGCGCTCACCCGAGGTACTGAAAAACCGTGATGGCCACTGGTTTTGGAGCACATTATTTGAGTCTAAGCACATCTATCGAGATGTATTTATCGCCTCAATTTTGATCAACTTATTTGCCATCGCAACGCCGATGTTTACCCGCTTGGTCTACGACAAAGTCGTGCCAAACCTTGCGTTTGAGTCCTTGTGGGTACTGGCTTCTGGTATTGTGGTAGTGTTTGTCTTCGACCTGATCCTTAAAATGCTGCGCAGCTATTTTATCGATGTGGCGGGCAAAAAATCCGACATACTGGTCTCCTCTAAGCTGTTCTCAAAAGTGATGGGAATCCGTATGGAGGCTCGTCCGCCTTCTGTCGGTGCGTTTGCAAGACACCTACAAGAGTTTGAGTCCATCCGAGAGTTCTTTACCTCGGCGACCATTAGCTCACTGATTGATTTGCCGTTTGCGATTCTCTTCTTGGTAGTGATCTGGCTGGTGGCAGGCCCTATTGTGGTGGTGCCTATTGTAGGTATTTTGATCCTCATCATTCACTCGATGCTGATCCAAGCCCCGCTAAGAAAGAGCATTGAAGAGGGGTCGCGCCTCGCTTCGCAGAAATACGCTAACTTAATTGAGAGTATCTCTGGCCTTGAGACAGTGAAAGCATTTGGTGCCCAGAGCCAGTTCCAGTATCGCTGGGAAGAGGCCGTGGCACACATGTCGAACTGGAACATCAAAACTCGCCGCATCACCGACTCGATCCAAAATTCCGCAGGCTTCATCCAGCAGGCGTCGAGCATTGGCATGATCATCGTTGGGGTCTACCTCATCGCACAAGGCGATCTAACAATGGGCGGCTTGATTGCAGCAACGATGCTCAGCAGCCGTGCTGTGGGCCCACTGGTGCAAATGTCACTGCTATCCACTCGCTATAACCAAGCCAAATCCGCCATGACGATTATCGAGCAGATCATGGAAATGCCGGATGAACAAACCGAAGGCAAACGCTACATTCATCGCCCGGTTATCCAAGGCAAGATTGAGCTCGACCGAGTGACATTTAACTACCCTGACAGTGAACTTGCAGCGATTCGCGACGTCAGCTTCACCATAGAACCTGGGGAGAAAGTGGCGATAATCGGTCGTATCGGCTCGGGTAAAACCACCCTTGAACGCTTGATCATGGGGCTCTATCAGCCAACCCAAGGCTCGGTACGCATCGATGATACCGACATTAATCAGCTTCACTACGTCGATGTACGTCGCAACGTGGGGTGTGTGCCTCAAGATGTCACCCTGTTCTATGGCTCAATTCGAGACAACATTACCTTGGGCCAGACTCTAGTCGACGACAGAGAAGTACTCGATGCCGCCAACCGTTCTGGAGTGACTGTCTTTACCCAGCAAGATCCAGCTGGCCTTGAGCGACAAGTTGGCGAAGGTGGTGGCTTGCTCTCTGGTGGACAACGACAAGCAGTCGCCATTGCAAGGGCGATGATTGGACGCCCACCGGTACTTTTGATGGATGAACCCACCAGCTCGATGGATAACCGCTCAGAGCTACACATTAAGCACCAGTTGGCGAACCTTAAGCAGAGTGAAACCCTTATCCTGATCACTCACAAAACCTCGATGCTTGATGTCGTGGACCGAGTCATCGTCATGGAAAAAGGCGCGGTGCTTGCCGATGGTCCTAAAGAGCAAGTTCTCAACGACCTTAAACAAGGCCGCGTTAGGGCAGTAAATTGACCCAATATTGTTATCATCAAGCCAGCGTTCATCGCTGGCTTTTTTATGGGTTAAAACTGCTACGCTTAAAGCTGTGATTGGTTACTAAAGAGAAATATCATGGAGCTAGGTG
The DNA here is from genome assembly GCF_023716565.1 of Vibrio sp. SCSIO 43136. NCBI lineage: Bacteria > Pseudomonadati > Pseudomonadota > Gammaproteobacteria > Vibrionales > Vibrionaceae > Vibrio > Vibrio sp. SCSIO 43136. The sequence goes on from NZ_CP071849.1 coordinate 1,791,052, forward strand.
CGCACTCTATTAGTCTGACAGTCAAAGACTTGGCTGTTTCTAAACAGTTTTATACTCAATTGGGCTTTGAAGTCACAGGGGGGGATGAGAGCCAGAATTGGCTGATCTTAAAAAACGGGTCATGTGTGATCGGGTTATTCCAAGGCATGTTTGAAAAAAACATCTTAACCTTCAACCCTGGCTGGAATAACAATGCCGAGATGATAGACCCTTTCACCGACGTGCGAGAGTTAGAAAAAGAACTGATCCAGAGAGGCTTAAACTTAGATCAAGGCACAGATCCTCAATCGACTGGACCTGCCAGCATCATGCTCACTGACCCAGATGGTAACCCTATTTTGATTGACCAGCACCGCTAGCCCATATAGGCATTCACTTCGATTTCGTAGTGATTGAAAGTGATTTGAGAAGGCCCATGCATGCGCTTGGTTGAGGTCGATTCATCCCCATAAGAGATGGTCACTTTAGGATGCAGTTTGTTTTTGACAATGATAACGCTGGCTTCAAGCATTTGCTCAAACTCTTGCTCGACCATCTCAAGCTTTTTCTTGGCCTTAGACAACTTAGTATTGGTCTGCTTTTTCAGCTCCATGATCTCATCGATCATCTCTTGAGTGCGTTCCTTTTTCGGTGTTTTCGCCAACTCCATCTCTGCGCGAACCACCGTCATGGTATCTTCTTGGGCGACAGTATAAGACTGTTTAAGGTTTTCTATCCCCTGGCGATACTTGTTATAGCGAGCGCAAGCTTCAACTTCAGTCGCAGTCCCACCTTCAGCCCCTAAGTTGATACAGGTGATTTTACCGCCGACCTGAATCGTGCCACCACTTAAAGTGCCCTGTTTACCGACCCCATCATCAACGACCAAATCGCCACCACAGCGCACTTCGCTCTGCAGGCAGTGAATGGCCATATTGATATCATCATGAGCTTGTACTTTGGCGTACTGAGCGTATTTGGTTGTGATGGTGCCCCCAGAGCGAACAACACACGCCACCTCTTCATCATCTTGTACCGGTCGGCCAATGATGCCCTTTGCGACATTAATGTCCCCGTGGGCTTGCACATCTGCGGATTCAATAAAGCCACCAACGGTTACAGAACCCGTCGCCAGCACTTTCATGCCTGGTTCAACGTCTCCATTGATCACTACACTGCCTTTAAACTTGATATGACCAGTGGACACATCCACTTTTTTAAGCACCAGAGCGTTATCCACTTCGACCGTGTTATCTTTAATGATTGGCATGCCCGATACCGCAGCCACCAGCAAGGTCGGATCTTGCTTGGAGATTTTAGAGCCTTTGGCTTCTTTAAAGAGCTTCTCTGTACCTGGATTAGGAGGGATCACTTTACCGGTGACAGTATAGCCTGGAGTGCCTTTTGTAGCAGGGATGCGACGCATGATCGCTTCTCCCTCTTCAACCGTAATCGTCTCACCAAGGTTTCTCATATCGACCTTGTGGGTGACATTATTGATCTCTTGAGGTTTAAGAATGCGGCTATTGATATCAGGAACAAGTGGCTTGAATTGAGTATCCTTGCCATCGACGGCATTTTTTCCCACAGCGACGGCTTGAATGAACTCTTCACCTGCGGAGACGCGTTGGCTCATAGCCAGCACTTTCTTTAGAGCAAGCTTATTGATGCCTTTTTTAACTTTACCTTTGGCGAGCGCTTCGACAATTTCACCGCCACTCAAACCGCGGCCACCGTAAGCCCCTTTCACCACCATTTTGGCGATCATGTCATGGTCTTCGAGCACAACGTCAACGGAAGCGTTTTTGCGAAAAGCAATATCTACGCCTTGAAAAGCTTCTTTCTTGCCTTCTTTAGCAAAGAAGATAAAAGACTGGACGGCGGTATCGTCAATAAAAAAGCTTTTGACACCAAGCTCCGCAAGCGCACGCTCTAGGCCTGTAGAGTCGAACTCATTCGACATCATGCTGCTTGTTGGTAACTTAGCTGTTACTGTCTTTTCATCTTGTGAAAGATGGACGAATTCGCTCCACATAGTCTCCGCTCTACTAATACAACTTGGGATCAGTGTATCGAAATCCGTGTGAATTACGGAAAAATTCTTTTGAAATTCTGACTGGGTTCAAGGATATGAATTTACACTGTAAACGGCCTCGCAGCTTTTACCTTATAAGCTCACCAAAACCCCAACATAGCTCACAATTCAAACAATAACCCGTTTTTATTTTATTTATCAGCTCAGTGGTGCAGACGATAAACCGCCGTTACTTTTCGCCCTTGATCTGAATACTCCAAGGATTCACACAGCTCAGACACCAGAACAATACCTCGACCGTGAGACGAGTTATCATCAGACATATTAAGCTTTTCGTAGTCAAAACCATCACCAGTGTGGAACACCTCTGAAGTAAACATTTGACTGGCTGGCTCAAATTGAAAATCGATATTCAAACAGGCATTTTCTTCTAACGCATTCAAACGCTCTTCTCTGAGTTGATAATAAGTGAAGAAGCCTTCTTCATCATCTTTGAGCTTAGAGTCAAGACCGAGCAAGCCGTGGTCAATGGCATTCGCAAGCAGCTCCGAAAGCACAGTACAAATCAAGTCGAGGTTCTGTCCTCCGGAAATGGTACCGGTCAAGAAGTGGCGCACCTCTGCCATGATATTGGCCTCAGTCAGTACTTGTTTGTTAAAGGATAAACTTGAACGGATCGGCACACTGCTTACAAACGGCTTGTCCATCTCATGCAGCTCTGGCTGCTGATTGGTCACAGGAAACGTCATGGTCAACACGGAAAGGTCATCATGCTGCTCTGGTCGGCCCGCAAAACCGTTTACCGACTCAATGATCGAAGGGATTAATTGCCCACCTTGTTCAAGTACCTTAATTAAACGCTCTTCACCAAACTGCTCTCCTGATGCGGTGCTCGCTTCCGTCACTCCATCGGTGTAGCACACTATGGTTTGGCCTGGCTCAAGGTGCAACTTGAGCATATTGGTTTCAAACTCACCAGTTGCAAGCACCCCCAATGGCATGTGCTGAGACGTGAGTCGATTTACAATATTTCCATCTTTATCGAGAATGAACCCATCGGGTAAGCCTCCGCCCCACCACGTAACATCTTGACCATTGGCACTGATTTCAAAAACGCTAGCCGCTAGCATCATGCCTAATGGTAAAAAGCGACATAACGAGTTATTGATCTCGGTGACGATCTCTCCCAAAGCTAATCCTTTGGCAGCCATCGAGAAGAAAGCACGTGTTGCAGGGATGGTCGAAATCGCCGCAGGTAACCCGTGACCCGTCGCATCAGCAATCATCACGTAGGCACCGCCTTGAGGGCGGTTCGCTTGCACAATCAGATCACCATTAAACACGGTAGACGGGTTAGAGACGAAATCAATGCCGTCGATGGTTTGCGTCATCTCTTCAATCAAGTTAGTGAAAATTGATTCAGAGATAGAGTAGTCATACTTCACTTGCTCATGGAAGTGGCTCAGCTCATCACGCTGGCGAGTTACCTCACTGTGAATTTTTGCGATGCGATAGTGGGCTTGAACCTTAGCCAGCAGCGTGCTGCGCCCAACGGGTTTGAGGATAAAATCATCCCCGTAGAACAGACAGCGACCAAACGAATCCCTGTCATCCAGCACAGTTAAAAAGATGATTGGAATATGCGCATTAGGAAACGCACTGCGGATCTCTTTGGCGGTGGTAAAACCATCTTTGATTGGCATCATAACGTCCATCAAGATCACATCAGGTAACGTCTCTAGCTCATTTAGATAGTCGACAACCCCAACCCCATTCTCAAACATTTCTATTTCTGCGCCGAGATCCGACAGCATATATCGGAACATCTCACGGTTGGTTTTTTGGTCTTCAACAATCACTATGCGCATAAAATCACACCCTGCCTGTGGCTAAATTTCGGTTGGAAATAGGAAACAGTTACTCGATAGAGAACTTCTTGTCGAAACGAGAAATCAGGAGGATTTTCTTCACTTGCGGCATACTGTTGGTAATGGCGATATCACCGTCCTTTTGGCCTAAGTATTTGTGCATATTGAGCAACATCCCTAAGCCCGCACTATCTATGTAATCGACTTTACGAAAGTCGACGGTAAAGGAGTATCCTTTTTGCTCATAGTAACTTTGGCGAAATTCGTGAACGAGATTAAAACCAAACGCCCCTTCCACTGAGATGACGACTTTACGTTGATTAGTATCTACTTCTGCATTTACTGACATAATTTTTCCCTAAAATAGTTCTACTTCGCCTTCTTCAATATTAGACTGCTGAGCAGCAGCCTCTCCTCGTTGATTCACTTTTGTGATCAGCTCATCGATTTGCTCTACAAACTGGTCGGAATCTATTGTCTTATTGCGATATGCCTGGATAAATGCGGCGACTTCCTCTAACACCAAGACACTTTTCATCGCATGCTCACCTTGCTGGCTAACAATATCGGCAAACTGTAGTGCGCGAATGCCATTGCCTACTTTAAGCGAAATTTCCGCACCCATTTGTGACAGTTTTTCGATTTCTTCTTTAATTTCAACGTTTACCTGTTTAACACCTTGCAGCATATCCTCAACTTGGTCTTTGGATTCGATGGCTACTGTCATATCGATTGAGGCAATTTCACCAACCATATTGTTCGCTTCTTTAATCGTACTTTGCGCCACGTTGATTTCATTTTGAATTTGGTCATTAAGCTCTTCAGCTTTGTGAGACAGCACGCGAACTTCATTGGCGACCACAGCAAAACCTTTACCCGCATCCCCTGCTCTTGCCGCTTCAATCGCCGCATTTAACGCCAACAAGTTGGTTTGATCAGACAAGCCACGAACTTGCGCTAACAGACGAAAGACGTTATCAAGCTTGGCTGACATGTCATGAATACTGTGCACCGCAGAGATGCTTCGCTCAGAAACATCAATCAAGATTTGAATATATTGGTTAATAATGTGCTCAGTGCGCGGTAGCACTTGGGACAAACTGTAGGTACTGTCTTGATTGGCAAGCAAGTTATTCACTAACTGCTCAGAAACTTGGTTTTGCTGCTGTGAGAGCTCCTGCAAACCAAAAAAACTGTTGTTAAGTGTCTCAATGGACTCGTTGGTCACCGCTCTTTGATTTTCAAGCGACTCTTGCAAGTTCGAACTTTCTTTATCAATGACGGTTTGCAGCCCCTGTAAACGGGTATCTTTTTGCTCCTGACTCGCTTTATGCTCTTTTTTCGCTTCTGAGTGAACCTTAACCACTCTATGTTGCAGCGCCCAAGGCAAGCCGCAGGCAAGCACCACAAATGCAATCGCCCAAGATCCATCCATCAAGCCAGCCGCTATCAGTAACAACAGCTGGCTCATCATTACCATAACGACTCTTTGAGTACTGGTTTTAATCATCCTTATCTCCTAGCCACTGTCTTATTAGATTTATTTTGTTAAAGACTGACAGATCACTTTCGCTATTTTGTCTAAGGGAACAATACTTTGCGCCGCTCCCGTCTCCGCTGCCACCCTCGGCATGCCATACACCACCGATGACTTTTCATCTTGGGCTAAAGTAAAAGCCCCCTGTTTTTTCATGCTGAACATGCCTTTTGCACCGTCGCTGCCCATGCCAGTTAAAATAGCGCCAACCGATTTTCCACCGCACACTTCCGCCACCGCCTCAAACATCACATCGACTGACGGTTTATGGCGGTTCACGGGAGCACTATCATCCAAACAGCCATATAACTGTGCACCTCGCTTGACCACCACCAGGTGCTTATCTCCTGGAGCAACATAAGCGTGGCCAACCTTTAATGGTGTATCGTTTTGCGTCACTTCGGTAACCGTTAGACTTGATGAGTCATTCAGCCGCTGAGCAAACGAGGCCGAGAATAATGCGCTGATATGCTGAGTAATGACAATCGGTGGTAAGTTATCAGGTAATGACGACAGCACATGACGCACCGCTTCTGTGCCGCCTGTTGATGCCCCAATGGCAATCACTTGGCAATCTTTGGTAGCCGATGCTCTTTCAATGACGCTTGGCGGTTTGCTAGGCTCTTGATCAACATTTGCCCCCGCCGCCATTTTGATCTTGTCTGTGACCGATTTTCGGTAAGCGATCATTTCCCCTGGATCATGAATTGCGGGCTTGGGAAAGTAGTCCACTGCACCAATCTCAAGTGCCTGCAGCGTGACATCCGCTCCATGCTGAGTGAGGGTTGAAATCATCACCACTGGCATAGGACGTAAACGCATCAGATTTTTCAGAAACTGCACCCCATTCATTTTGGGCATTTCAATATCTAGAGTGAGCACATCCGGGTTGTGCTGCTTAATAAGTTCCCGAGCTTGATAAGGGTCTTCCGCAGCAGCAACCACCATCAGTTTGGGGTCTGAGTTGATGATCTCAGATAAGAGCGCTCGAAATACCGGGGAGTCATCCACCACCATTACTTTGATTTTTTGTGTCATCAGAATAGCTCCACATCGTCATCGTGAGGGCGATGGCTCTCCACATCCAAGCGTTTGGCGTATTCGTCTTCACGCTGACGAACCTGTTTCACCTCTGCAAATCGAATTCGTTTTACCCAAGCCCTGCCTGTCAATGGATCGAACATCACTTTGCGCGCATCGAGCCCACCTAAGCACTGCGACTGCACGTCTAAATGTTCTTCATGGGCATAATTAAGAGCAAACTCTATATTCTTCTCACCAATCAATGCCGTTTTCCCAAGCATCTGCGCCCCACCAAATAACTTTAGATGCAAGCGATCGCGCGACGCTCCACCAGCAAGCAGTTGGTTGATTAGCATTTCCATGGCATTGTTGCCATATCGTGACGCCGTCGAGACGATTTCGGTTGGGTGCCAGTGCTCTAGGTCATACTTACTATCAAATGGAAGTAAAAAGTGATTCATACCGCCAATAGGCACTTGGTCATCCCACATGCACGCAGCAATGCAAGAACCTAGTCCAGTACAAATCAACTCATCCTCGGTGGTGGTGTAAACACCACCCGGCATCACTTTCACCATATGGCGGCTAAAGGTAGAGTTGTAAAAACGACTGAATCTATCTGCGTGGCTTTTCATCCTTTGTTGTAAACCTTTCATAAGTCACCCTAAAGTTTCATGTAGATGGTGTGACCTAAGTGACGAAACAGGTCGGTTCGACTGCCCACGCTTTCTGAGTGGCCAATAAATAGAGTGCCATCGGGCGTCAGGTGGTCATAAAAACGCGCAATCAGCCGCTCTTGAGTGGGCTTATCAAAATAGATCATCACATTGCGGCAAGAGATCAGGTCAAACTTCTGCTTCATCGGCCAATCATCGAGCAGATTCAATTGCCTGAAACTTATCAGCTGTTGCAGCGAGTTTTTAATTTTTAGGTGTCCAGATTTATCGCCCTTACCCTTCAAAAATCCTGTCTTGAGATAAGTTGCTGGAATACTGGTTTGTTGCTCAATGTCGTAAACACCATTCTGTGCTTTTGCCAATACTTTGGTGTCGAGATCCGTTGCTAGCAGCTTCAAATCCAGTTTGCTGAGAATGCCGGTAGAGGCAAGCATGGAGATATAGCTGTATGGCTCTTCACCTGTAGAGCAGCCCGCCGACCAAATCCGAACCGGCTTTCCTGCCTGTTGCCATTTCGGCACCAGTACTTGCTCAACGTAATCGAAATGGTGCAACTCGCGAAAGAAATGCGTTTTGTTGGTTGTAATGGAATTTATAAAATTAACCTTTTCCTCATCATCCACTTCAAGAAGCTCACGATATTGGGAAAAAGCTTGCATACGATGTTGGCGCAGTAGGCGACTGATGCGCCCATACACCATGGTCTTTTTCTTATCAGAGAGAAAGATCCCAACGTTTTTATGCACAAACCATTGAATGAATTTGAAGTCACTTTCGGTAACTTCAAACTCACGCCCTTCCAGTGCATCTTGAGATGTCGCTCTTTGGTCTAGAACTCTTCCCATTCGTCACTGTCCTCACTGATTTCAATGCGACTGTTGGCCACTCTTGAAGCGGGTTTGCGCAGTTCGCTAACATTAGCCGCTGGCGCACTACGAGCCTTCTTTGCAGGTGTTGACTCAATTCGAGCGACGTTGTCATCGGTTGAGAAGAAATTCATTAAGCTCAGCAACTCTTTACCTTCATCTTTCAATGACTGACTGGCTGCGGAGGTTTCTTCAACTAGGGATGCGTTTTGTTGAGTCATCTCATCCATAGTGGCAACGGCGCGGCTAATTTCATCAATGCCTGTAGCTTGCTCTTGGCTCGATTGAGCGATCTGATTGATCAGCTCAGAAACCTTAGCAACGGCATCAACGATCTCATTGAGCGTTTCACCAGATTCATCCACCAGGCGGGAGCCTTCATCTACCTTCTCAACACTGTCGTTGATAAGCCCTTTGATCTCTTTGGCTGCACCTGCACTGCGCTGGGCGAGATTTCTTACCTCTCCAGCAACGACCGCAAACCCTCGACCTTGCTCACCGGCACGGGCTGCCTCTACTGCGGCGTTCAATGCTAGCAAGTTAGTTTGGAAAGCAATTTCATCAATCACCCCAATGATGTCAGCAATCTTCTTACTGGCATTGTTGATTTCAGCCATGGCAGCAATAGCTTGCCCAACCACTTCCCCACCTTTGCTCGCTTTAGTTGCAGCGTCATTGGAAAGCACGTTGGCGTCTTTGGCACTATCAGCGCTGGTTTTTACTGTCGCCGTCATCTCTTCCATACTGGCGGCGGTTTCTTCTAGGTTAGATGCTTGCGCCTCAACACGCTGGCTCAAATCATTATTGCCTTCGGCAATTTCAGTTGAAGCCGTCGCCACCCGAGCGGATGATGTGGTGATCTTATCGACCATATTGCGCAAGTTGAGAATCGAGGTATTCACCGCCTCAGTAAGGCGAGCAAAGTCTCCTTGGCTATCCTCCGACATGGTGGAGTTCAAATCCCCTTCTGCGACTCGGCTCATCACATCAACACACTGATTAAATGGGTCAACAATCGCATCAAGCAGTGAGTTAATACCATCCCCTAACTCTCGCATGAAACCACTGTAGCTGGTGGTATCGATACGCTCATCAAGCTGGCCCGCAATGGCTTTTTGGATAAGAGCTTCAACTTGGCGCTGACCATCTTGCTGTTCGGTAATATCGACCCACTGCAACGCAGGCCCCATATAATTGCCATCGCTGTCTTTCATGGCGATACAAGTGAGGTTGAACTCAAGTGACCCCACTTTGATATTAGAGCTAAATGGCAAGTTATCTGGGTTATTGATGATGCCCCGTTGGTGAGCTGGGTTCTTGTGGAACACGTCAATGTTCTCGCCGATCAGTTTTGCTGAGTTAAATGCTGGCAGAACTTCACGTAGCTCATTTTCTCTTGAACGAAGTAACTGAATAAGAGACGGGTTAATGTACTGAATGATTCCATCTTGATCAGCCATCATAAGATTGGTTGTCATGCCTGCAACGGCAGATGCTAATCGACCGACTTCAGCCGTTCTGGCACGTTCTTCGGTCACGTCTCGCCATTCGAGGGTGTTACCAATATAGTCTCCACTCGCATTATGTATCGCAGAAACATTCAGTTCGATCTTGATGTCTGCGACCTGAATATCGGTTCGGTATGGCAAGTTGGAAGGGTCAGCCAACAGGGTACGTTGGTGCGCAGGATGCTTATGGAACTCATCGATACAGCGCCCCATCAACCAATCTGACGTGGCTCGAAATCCTGCCCAAACCGTCTGGAATTTAGCTTCGTGTTTTTTAAACAGTGTTAGCGTTTCTTGATTGATGTAGGTGATTAGAAAATCTCGGTCAATCGTCACCATCGCTGTTTGAGCTTGGTCGATAGCAGAACGAAGCTGGGTAACTTCTTGCTCCTGTTGACGAAGCTCTGTTACGTCTTGCCACTCTAAGGTATTCCCTATGTACTCACCATTGCTATCCGTGATCGCACCTACATTGAGTTCCAACAGCACGCCCTTAATCTCAATCGTGGTTTTGTAGGGCATGTTAGACGGATTGGAAAGTAGCTGGCGTTGGTGAGCTGGATTGGCATGGAATGCATCGATGCAATACCCTTCAAGGAATTCTTGATCGGCTCTAAAGCCTGGCCATACCGATTGAAACAGCGCTTCATGATGTTTGAGCAGTGCCAACGACTGTTTGTTGAGATAGGTGATTTTGAAATCACGGTCAATCATCATCAACGCCGTCTGGGCGACATCGAGGGCAGAGAGCAGGTGCCCATAACTGATCGCACCTTCAGGCTCAGCTGGTGGCTTTTCGACTAAATTGTCCCGCATATTTTGCTGCGGTTCAATAAAATGGCTGGCGGCGGTTGGTTCCTTTTTGCGATTCCAAAATCCCATGGGTTCACCTCTAACTGAGCGCTTCACTGACGGATAACTGGTTGAGCTCTGACACGTCAAACAGAGTTTCCAGATTAATTAAGATGATATGGCTCTCTTTTACGGTTGCGATACCATCGATATAGTTGTCTGATAAGGTATGCGACATATTTGGCGCATGGCGGATCTCTTCTGGGTCGAGTGCGTACACCTCAGATACTGCGTCGACAATAATGCCGAGTGGTTCAGCATTTTTATCATTGAGCACTATCACAACGGTCGTGGCATTTATCACGGCTGGTGTCATGTTGAATCTCACCCGAAGATCAACGATAGGCACGTACTCTCCCCGTATCTCTAACACCCCTTTAAGAAAACCGGGGCTATTCGGTACGGGCCTAACTTTGCTCCAGCCTCGCACTTCTCGTACGTCCAAAATTGGCACGGCATACTCTTCTTCTTCGAGAATAAAACTAAGGAATTCATTCAATGCCATGCGAGTTATCCTTTCATAATTGAATCCATGTTGAGCAGTGATTCTGTGTCTAGTAGCGACATCACTTTTTCCTCAACATTGAGTAAGCCTTGAGTAAATGGGATCACACTAGAATCCCCCATAGGCGGAGTTAGTGTTTGCTCGCCTTGACTCACCACATCGGCGACAGCATCGACCACAAGTCCCATTAAGCGTTCTTTCTCTTCTTGCACATGGCGAAGTACCAATACCACTGTGGTCGGTAAATAGGTGCAGGTACCAACGTTGAAACGTGCACGTAGGTCGACCACAGGGACTATCATGCCGCGTAAATTAATCACGCCTTTGACAAACTTTGGCGCTCTGGGGATTGGCGTTGGTCGCTCCCAAACACGGATCTCTTCCACATCTTTGATATCAACACCGTAAAGCTCATTGGCCAAACTAAAGCTTAAAAAGTCTGCATTGGCACTTATCTGGGTGTCGGACATCATGTCTGACTCATTGCTGGCTGCGATTTGCAACTCCATCACTCCCCCTTACGCAGCAATGCCGCTTTGTTTATCGTTTTGACGACGCATAAATGCGGTCACCAATCCCTGAACATCGAGTATCAGCGACACCGAACCATCGCCTAAAATGGTGGCACCAGAAATGCCTGATACTTTGCAGTAGTTGGACTCTAGGCTTTTTATGACGACCTGCTGCTGATCGAGCAATTCATCAATCAGCAGCCCGACTCGATTCCCTGCCGCTTCAACCAAACACATAATGTGTCCTTGCAAGTCGCCGCTTTGACCAATTTCAAACTCTTCATGCAATCTAAGCAGCGGGATGTTTTCATCGCGCAAACGATATAACTCAACACCACCAGAGGCGTGTTTCACGCAGTCACTTTCAATTTGTATCGACTCGACAATTGTGAGTAGAGGAATCACATAAACTTCCCCTGCCACTCGGACAAGCTGGCCATCCAAAATCGCCAATGTCAGTGGAAGACTGATGGTAAAGGTGCTACCTACCCCCAGCTTTGACTCGACTTCAATATGGCCACCGAGCTCTTCGATATTTCTGCGCACCACATCCATACCAACGCCACGGCCAGAGATATCAGAAACTTCATCTGCGGTAGAAAATCCCGGTGCGAAAATAAGATTCACCACCTGCTTGTCGCTCATCTCTTCACGGCGAGCATCCGACGACACCACGCCTTTATCGACCGCTTTTTGCCAAAGTCTGTCGCAATCAATCCCTGCCCCATCATCTTTCACCTCGATGATGATCGAGCCACCTTGGTGATAAGCGTTTAACTCAATCACACCCGTATCAGGCTTACCTTGCGCTTGCCTTTCTGCTGGCAGTTCCAAACCATGGTCAATGCCGTTTCTGACTAAGTGCACTAACGGATCAACAATACGTTCCAACACGGTCTTATCTAGTTCGGTGTTTTCACCTGATATTTGCAAATCCACTTGTTTTTCTAGTCGTCCACTCAGATCTCGTACAAGACGTGGGAAACGACTGAATGCAAAGCTCATCGGCAACATACGTATGTTGAGCACGTTCTCTTGCAAGTCTTTACTGTTTTGCAGGAGTTGGTCGAGCCCAGCTTTGAGTTTCTCAAGCTTGTCGACACTAAAGTCGTTACCTATCTCTGTCAGCATCGACTGAGTGATCACAAGCTCGCCCACCAAGTTAATTAGGCTATCGACCTTATCGATATCAACACGAATTGAACTGACGCTTGAATCTGCCTTATTGGCTTTGGCTGGTGTTTTGGCTTCGGGTTTTGTTTCTGCAGGCGTGGCGCTAGGTTCTGGTTTATTAGCCTCAGGTTCGGCTTGTTCTGCTACTTCGACTTGAGCTTCTTCAGCGCTAGGGGCATCACCGATTCGCTTGATGGTCAGATCACATTGGTCTTCTACCCATTCAAATATCTCTACGATGTCACCTTGTTCAACACTGCCGTCTAGTTTGACGCTCCAACTTAAGTAACAAAGCTCAGTCTCCATTTCGCTTAAATCTGGCAGTTTGGAAGCGTTACAGGTGATGTCGCAATTTTCATCCAGCTCTTTAACTTCTTTGAGAATTCTCAACGGGTCATTGCCACTAAAGAAAAGGTCTGTGTGAGGGACAAATTCAACCTGCCAATCACCACTTGCAGATTGGGACGGTGTGGTGGCGACGTCTTGAGTTAGCGGTGAATGCTCTTGGCTAGGTTTATCATCACTGGCAAGTAGCTTCTGCAAGCTATCCAAGACCGATTGCTTCAACTCGCTTTCAAATTCTTCTTCTCCGTTCTCATAGCCCTCCAGCATTTCTTTGATGCAATCACAGGATTTCAGCAAGACATCAATGCTGTGGGGAGAAAGGGATTTTTTGCTATTTCTAACTTCGTCTAAATACGCTTCGACAGAGTGGGTAAACTCGCTAATCGCCAACAAGTTAAAGGTGGCTGCCCCTCCTTTAATAGAGTGAGCAGCGCGAAAAATGTTGTTGATGGTTTCCATCTCGACCTGCTCGGGATCTAATTCCAGCAGTTCGGTTTCTAATACTTCCAGGTTCTCTCTACATTCTTCATAGAACATTTTGCGAAGCTGGTTCATATCTAAAGCCATAGCACTCGCTTCCTTTTCTTGTTGTTATCGAGTTTTGTTGTGTTTTCTAGATCACTCGTTTTAGCGTTTTTAGCAAGGTGTCCGGATTAAATGGTTTGACAAGCCAACCTGTTGCGCCTGCCTGTTTACCTTCTTGTTTCTTCTCCATGCTGGTCTCTGTGGTCAACATGAGTATTGGAATAAACTTGTATTGTGGGTTGCCACGTATTGCTCTAACCAAATCAAAGCCACCCATGATTGGCATGTTCACATCTGAAATCACCACATCGAATTTGGTCATCTTTGATTTTCGGAGTGCATCACTCCCGTCGTTGGCAGTCTCAACCTCATAACCCGCATCTTTCAGGGTATGACTCACCATCTGGCGAATTGAAACCGAATCATCAACAGCAAGAATCTTTGTCATGAAGTGTTCCTCACTTTATTTCTATCCTTCGAACAAACTGGTTAAATCCAATAATGCGATGCCAGCGCTAACTTGCTCTGGCACATTGATCATTTGGATTTCTACATTGGTTTGTTTGGCACTAACAAACAGCGCAGCTAGGGCTTGTAATCCAGCGGCATCTATCCGTGTTACGGGGGACGCATCAATGATCAGCATCTCTTGGCTGTCGAGCCAACGCTGATACTCATTTTTTGCGTTTATGACATTGCTGATTTCCAGCGACTCATCAAGTAGACATTGCATCTTAGAACCTGAATTACCTAGCTAATTTTTATACTGACGTTAAATTGAGTGTAGGAGGGATTTGAGGTTTATCAAATTAATGCAGGAAATATCGAACTGATTGCATTAGGGCTCTACTCTGCTGATTTAATTGCCAAATATTTCCTGTTGAATAAGTTAATGAGTTAACAATGAAAAATAAGTCAGATATAAAATTTGGCTCGATGCATGAGCCAGCAACGCAATTATGCTGGTGGCTCATTTCTTCCTCTAAAGAGGTATTCAGCTGAAAACTAGGGAATCGAATTTACAGTGTAAATTTCAGTATCGATTTACACTGTAAATTGAAAAGAGAGACAAAAGATGAGGAAAGATTTAGTGGCGTTACATATCCGTTAGGACTGAAATTGATGGCAATTTACAGTGTAAATTCATCGATATACGCACCAATTTCCGAGCGAATCAATTTATCTAACGGCTTCTTCCCCGCCACTTTAAAGTGATGAATGAGTGATGCATTGGACCATTGCTGCACGAAACAGGCGACCAACAGCGCACTCTGCTTGGCATGAATGACAACAAAACGAAAAGCGACGTCAGCGATTGCATCTTGACTACTACCGCCAGCGACAAATAGACGGAGTCGTTTTACCTCTGATTCGCAAAGTGGCTCGATAACATCGGCTCCAGTGAATTCTCTTAACAACATCCTGACCAGGTCAGGTTCTAAAGTGTGCATATCCGATGGTGATGTTAGATTCCTCAACCAGCAACGAAATCCTTCACGACGGATTTGCATGATAGCGTTTTGTTGATTGGTTTGTTGCGCCTTGAGCATGATTAATGAGTGCGTACCACTAGCCTTATCTCGGCTACTACCCACTCTAACTGGCTCAAACCCTACACTTCGCCAAAACGATAACAGCGGCGAGGTAACGCCGAAGCTTGTTGAAAAGTATGCGCCAGTAGGAACCATGTTTGTAAGTTGGTGCAACATGGCTTGGCCTATGCCTCTGTGTTGCAACTCTGGGTGGACCGCTATTCTCATGATTCGATAACTTGGCCAGAGACCGAAGTCTTCTGAGCCAAATTGGCTGACAATGTTCGCTGGTACCATGTGCCCTGCCGGGCGTCGTTTTCCTAATGCTATTTGCTCAACCGTTGCTTGGTCTAAGTTCCCTTCTTTGACTAAAGACACAACACCAAGGCACAGTTTTTCTTCAAAAGTGGCGTACACTTCTATGGCGTCATCTTCGAGTAGCTGAAGCAAATCTGCGGGTGTGGTTTGATAGTGCGCATTGACCAACAGAGCAAATATCGCCTCCAATACCCATGGTTGATTGACGAGTTCTCCCGCCGTATAGCGCTTCAATTTGGGTGAATAGCTCAGGTATTGATCCGATGAAACAGATTGAACATCTGCATCCAGTAAGAATGCATCAAATAACCATGCTTCCAGTGGATCGCCTTGCGCCCAGCGAATTGGCTGACGAAGATGAAGTGATGGTGAGTTAGGTCTTTGCACTTTTAACCAAGGAATAAACTTGAGAGTAAAGCCGCGCCCACACCCTTCATAACCGTGCACTGTGCTCGACAATACTAGACGATGATAGTGCTCGACCATCTGTTGAAGCATCGTCACAGGAATAGCTGCGGCTTCATCAACTAGAAGCAAATCACAACTTGGCTGGTTGCGAAGCAACTCATCTGGGGCAATGAATGTAATCGAGCCGTTTTGAAATTCAACTTTGTTGCCTTGTGCTTGAATACCCAACTGCTGGCAAGCATGAAAAAACAGTGGAGATACACTTTTCGCCGCAGGCGCTGTCACCAAAATCTGAAGTGGTTTTGAGCTTAGTAGCTTAGCAGCGGCTAAGCCTAGCGCACTGGTTTTTCCTCGCCCTCTATCGGCGGTCAGTACTAACGGACGTTTACGGTGTCCATTCATCACATGGCAAATGGCATCAATCGCTTGCTGTTGGTCAGTTAAATCAGGCTTGATAGACGGAGCAATCGCATCTTGACTGGTTGTCGTCGCTGATAACTCGCTGCTCGAATCGACTTGATGGAGTGATTGCCAATGTTTTTCCATCCACTGTTTTAGAGCCGGTGAAGAGATATTATCATCGCCAATCACGAACAGAAGACTGCCGCCCTTTAAAATTCCGCATGCGGCAGCCATGCTGTTTGCATCCCACCCCGCACTTAAATCAATCACCAAACAATCACATTCTTGACCAAGCAATTGCTGCCCCGCTTTTACTGGATAATGATCAAAACCAGTTTGCGCAGCACCACCTAATTGAATGACTTTTTCTAAACGATTATTGGTGGCAAATTCTGAGATGATTTTATAGCTCCACGTCATCGAGCCATTGAGCTTTACGCCAATGCGGTGGAAAGAGGACTGCGCCTGATTGAGGAGGTGTTGTAGTGTTTGCAAAGTCATAGCGAACAGAGTAAATGAGCAATAGTCAAATCATACCAGCTCTAACAAGATTCGCTCTACGGAAATAAAAAAAGACCACCTAAATAGGTGGTCTTCATCATTGGAAAAATAAGTTGAACCGTAGGTTACGCCATCTTATCTTGAATGAAAGCAAGAATATCTTCTGCGACGGAATCATCAAGCTTCTTTAAGTCCAGCGTCATTGCATTGCCTTTGCGAGTGTAAGTTACCTTACCTTTCACTAGCTCGACTTTAGCTACTTTTTCTTTAACCGGCGCTGGATTCATATCTTCAATCCAAGCCTCTAATTGCTCAGTCACATCTTTCGTGATGCGTGCAACACCATGGCTTTCGCTACGCTGCCAAATAGAACCCTGCTCTGATTGGCACTGCTTAACCACTTCGTCACGTTGTGCTTGGTCCAAACCAAAGAAAAGCTTATGCAGTTTTACGATGGTTGGGCGACCTAAATCCCCAACATTTGGGTAAGCTTGAAGTAACTCTAGTGGCAGCGCTGCCGCTTTTAGTGCGCCACTTACAAGTGCTTCGCTGCACTGGAACATTTGTGCAAGGGCTTTTTGATCAACCGCTTCACCGCTGTCTAGCTTAACTTGCATCTCACGACCGCGCTCGTATAGCGATAATGGCTTGTGGGCATTAGCAACATCAGAAAGGAACTTCGCATGTTCCGTGTTGATGTCCTCTGCCACATAAACCAAAAAGTCTTGCTTCGCCAAGATACAAGACATGCGGCGACGGCTACCATCAAGAACTTCAATCTTGCCATCTTTCGCTCGGCGACCAACCGCAGGATATTGTTGACCACGCTCTTTCAGCGTCACCAAAATATCAGATAAGGCATGCGGGTTTAGAAATGACTGCTCGCGAGAGTTTTCTGCAAACACACACGTCGTGGTTTCCACTTCTGCTGCTGGGATTTTTACCAATTCAAAAGAAACGGTCTCCTGCCCTGCCACAGCAAGCTCGATGACTTGCGCTTTTTC